>JAUCPZ010000237.1 GCA_030372995.1 Dehalococcoidia bacterium | reverse complement strand
GTCCTTAGTTGCCAGCACGTAATGGTGGGAACTCTAAGGAGACTGCCGGTGACAAACCGGAGGAAGGTGGGGATGACGTCAAGTCATCATGGCCCTTACGGCCAGGGCTACACACGTACTACAATGGCCGGTACAGAGGGTTGCGATACCGCGAGGTGGAGCCAATCCCAGAAAACCGGTCCCAGTCCGGATCGGAGTCTGCAACTCGACTCCGTGAAGTCGGAATCGCTAGTAATCGCAGATCAGCATTGCTGCGGTGAATACGTTCCCGGGCCTTGTACACACCGCCCGTCACACCATGGGAGTTGGCTGCTCCAGAAGCAGGTAGTCTAACCGCAAGGGGGACGCTTGCCACGGAGTGGTCAATGACTGGGGTGAAGTCGTAACAAGGTAGCCGTATCGGAAGGTGCGGCTGGATCACCTCCTTTCGAGCAAGACGGATCTCGTTCCGTCGGGCGTCCGCACAAGTTACCTGCATCCAGAAAGACGGCGCGAAGCGCTGTCGTGGTCTTCCGTTTTTGACGGGGCCATAGCTCAGCTGGGAGAGCACCTGCTTTGCAAGCAGGGGGTCGTCGGTTCGATCCCGACTGGCTCCACCACGGCAAGTTCAACACGATGGGTCTGTAGCTCAGGTGGTTAGAGCGCACCCCTGATAAGGGTGAGGCCGGTGGTTCGAGTCCTCCCAGACCCACCACACTGGATGTAGCGCACACGCAAGATTAAGCCGGTCAGCGTTGAAGCTGGCCGTTGTTCTTTGACAACTTGGGACGTAACAAGCGTTTGAGACGACTGTCTCAGATGTGTCGTTGAGGCAAGTAAGCAAACTTGTTGGTTGGTCATCCCGAGGCGACTTGGGGTTATATGATCAAGCGACTAAGCGCATACGGTGGATGCCTTGGCGGTCAGAGGCGATGAAGGACGTGGCAGCCTGCGAAAAGTGTCGGGGAGTCGGCAACAGACTTTGATCCGGCAATGTCCGAATGGGGAAACCCACCCGCAAGGGTATCTGCACCTGAATTCATAGGGTGTGGAAGCGAACCCGGAGAACTGAAATATCTCAGTACCCGGAGGAAAAGAAATCAACCGAGATTCCCTGAGTAGCGACGAGCGAACGGGGAAGAGCCCAAAAGTTGCGCCAGTTCTAGGAAAACGGTCTGGAAAGTCCGGCCATAGAAGGTGATAGCCCTGTATTCGAAAGGGCTGGTGCAGCGAAAGTGAGTAAGGCGGGGCACGAGAAACCCTGTCTGAACATGGGGGGACCATCCTCCAAGGCTAAATACTCCTGACCGACCGATAGTGAACCAGTACCGTGAGGGAAAGGCGAAAAGA
>JAUCPZ010000236.1 GCA_030372995.1 Dehalococcoidia bacterium | reverse complement strand
GAGAGCGGCGAATTGATCGTTGCCAAGAAATAGGCATCTACCTTTCTCTTCCATCTATCCACTTTCAGCGATAGCGCTGACATTTGCAGTCAAAGGAGGTCAATGGGAGATTGAAAAACAGTTCAGGTCTTTTTCGTATCCATCCGTTTCTAGACTATATGTTAGGAGAGACCATGAAGACGTTCGCGAAGTTGTTGTCTGTTTGCTTGCTGGTGGTCTTGCTGGCGGCCTGCACAGCGCCAGCGACCCAACCAGCGGCTACCGAGGCTCCCGCCGCCACTGAAGCACCGGCTGCCACCGAGGCGCCCGCCGCTACCGAAGCTCCTCTGACTCCCAATGAACAGTGGGCCAAAGATAACGGCGTCGGCCCGTATCAGCCAGCCAAGGAAGACTGGGATGCGATCCTTGCGGCCGCCAAGAAAGAAGGGTCCGTGTGCGTGTACTCGAACTCTTCCAAGATTGAGAAGCTGGTGGAACCGTGGAATGCGCTGTATCCCGATATTAAACTTGACTGCGGCGACACCGACGGCATCACCACCAAGATGCAGGCCGAACAGGAAGCCGGCAATGTGGTGGGCGATGTCTGGTTCAACAGCGACGGCCATATCCTCTACGGCCAGTTCGTGCCCAATCAGTGGATCTGGGCTTATGTGCCGGAAGGCGTCGAGATTCCTGAATTGACCGCCGACCGCCCGATTCCAGTCTCCCGCCACTCGGTGGACGTGTGGGGCTATAATCAGGAAGTCCATCCCGAAGGCTGCCCGATCACCAACTGGTGGCAGTTGACGGAAGAGAAGTACAAGGGAAAGATCTACCTGGAGAATCCTCTGACTGACCCCAGCACCAATGCCAAATTCACCTTGATGATTAAGCACGCGGACGACCTGGCCGCCGCTTATAAGGCATTGTATAACAAAGACTGGACCACCGACCCGATGGCCTCGCCCGATGCGTTCGGCACCGCACCTGAGAATGCCGGCTACCTCTTCCTTCGCAAACTGGCCGCGAACCAGCCGGTGATGGAACCGGGCGGCGACGAAGTGGACGAAGCCTACGCCTCGCTGGGCATGGACAAGA
>JAUCPZ010000235.1 GCA_030372995.1 Dehalococcoidia bacterium | reverse complement strand
GTGGGCTCGGAGATGTGTATAAGAGACAGGGCCGGCCCAGAGGGTCGACCACGCGCCCGATGAGCCCGTCGCCCACCGGGACCTCCAGGATGCGCCCGGTCGACCGGACCTCATCCCCTTCCTTGATCGCCAGCGGATCACCCAGGATCACCGCGCCTACGCCATCCTCTTCCAGGTTGAGGGCCAGCCCCATGATGTCATTCGGGAACTGCAGCAACTCGTTGGACTTGGCGCCGGAGAGGCCATGGATCCGCGCCAGGCCGTCAGCCACCTCGACGACGGTGCCCACGTCAACCATGGTCACGGTCGTTCCGAACTGCTGTATCTGCTGCTTGATTACCGAGACAATATCATCACTGCGTGTTGCCATCTATGTCACCTCCAACCCGGATTCGGCCGGCACCAATACCACCAACTTAACCTTGTCCGAGTCAAGCTATAGTCTTTCTCAACTCCTGCAGCCTGGTGCGGGCGCTGCCGTCTATCAGCTTGTCTCCCAGCTTGGCCACAAAGCCGCCGAGTATCGCCGGGTCCACGCTGGATTCCACGGTGACCCTCTTCCCCGAAATAGCCGCCAGTCCCTTGCCAATAATCTCGCCTTCCTGAGTGCTGATGGGAATGGCGGTGGTCACCTCCGCCAGCTCCCTGCCCAGGTACGCATTCATCAGACGCTTGTATTCCACGGCCAGGCTTCGAGCCAGATGGAGACGGTTCTTCTCCACCAGGTAATGGGCCAAATTCATCGCCACAGGGGACACCCCCTTGAGCCCGCTTCTCAACACGTCCCTCTTCCGGTCCATGCTGACCTTGGGGCTGGCCAGGGCAGCGGCAATCTCAGCGTCACCCAGGACCGCCCCAATCTTCTCGAGGTCGGCCGCCCACTTGTCGAGCTGCTTCTCCTCCAGAGCGATCTGGAACACCGCCTGGGCATGCCTCTTGCCGGTTACGCCTTTGCCCATGATTCTAGTTCAGCTGGCTCTTCTTGGAGGCCAAGCCTTCCTCCAGCACCTTGTCGATCAGTTTCTGGTGCGCCTTCTTGTCCAGTGACTGCTCAATGACCTTCTCCGCCGCCAGCACCGCCAGGTCGGCGAACTCGCGACGCAACTTGTTGAAGCTCTCTTCCCTCTCGGCCTCTATCTGGGCCTGAGCCTTCTGCATCACCGCCTCCGCTTCCTTGCGGGCCTCGGCCTTGGCTTCCTCTTTCACCCGGTCAGCATTCTGCTGGGCCTGGGCCACGATGGCCTGGCCTTCCTTGCGTCCAGCCTCGATCTGGGCCCGCACAGACTCCTCGGCCCGGACCGACTCCTGCTTTATCTGCTCTGCCTTCTCCAGGCTCTCCTTTATCTTGGCCGCCCGCTCGTCCAGCATCCTGGTGATCGGCCGGTAGAGAAAGATGGTCAGCAGACCAAACAGAAGCTGT
>JAUCPZ010000234.1 GCA_030372995.1 Dehalococcoidia bacterium | reverse complement strand
CGCCTACCGTGGATAGGGACCGAACTGTCTCGCGACGTTCTAAACCCAGCTCACGTACCTCTTTAACCGGCGAACAGCCGGACCCTTGGGACCCGCTTCAGCCCCAGGATGAGATGAGCCGACATCGAGGTGCCAAACAGTGTCGTCGATGTGAGCTCTTGGACACTATTAGCCTGTTATCCCCGGCGTACCTTTTATCCGTTGAGCGATGGCCCTTCCATACAGGACCACCGGATCACTAAGCCCTGGTTTCCCATCTGCTCGGCCCGTCGGCCTCACAGTCAAGCTCCCTTATGCCTTTGCACTCTACGGTTGATTTCCAAACAACCTGAGGGAACCTTTGGGCGCCTCCGTTACATTTTAGGAGGCGACCGCCCCAGTCAAACTACCCACCTAACACTGTTCCTCACCCCGATCAGGGGTGGAGGTTAGAATCTCAGACCAGGAAGAGTGGTATCTCACCGTTGACTCCGCCACGCCCGGGGGCGCAGCTTCAAAGTCTCCCACCTATCCTGCGCATCATGGACCGAAATCCAATGCTAGGATGCAGTTAAGGTGCCGGGGTCTTTCCGTCCAGCGGCAGGTAACCGGCGTCTTCACCGGTACCACAATTTCGCCGAGCCCCTCTTTGAGACAGCGCTCAAGTCGTTACGCCTTTCGTGCGGGTCGGAACTTACCCGACAAGGAATTTCGCTACCTTAGGACCGTTATTGTTACGGCCGCCGTTTACTGGGGCTTCGGTTCGCAGCTTCGCCTTGCGGCTAACCGCTTCCCTTAACCTTCCAGCACCGGGCAGGCGTCAGACCCTATACATCGATTTTATGTCTTTGCAGAGTCCTGTGTTTTTATTAAACAGTCGCTAGAGCCATTTCTCTGCGGCCTCCTCGGGCTCCGCCTGAACGGCTTCACCCTACTAAGGCGCCCCTTTTCCCGAAGTTACGGGGCTAACTTGCCTAGTTCCTAAAAGAGGGCTCACTCGTGCGCCTTAGAATACTCTTCTCATCTACCTGTGTCGGTTTGCGGTACGGTCACCTGAGACACTCCCTAGAGGATTTTCTCGGCAGCGTGGAATCGACAAGTTCGGAAGCCCGAAGGCAACCTACCCCGCCGTGCTCGACGTTAAGAGCGTCCGGATTTGCCTGGACACTCCGTCTACCTGGCGGCCGCGCATTTCCGATCGCGCGTATGCCTATCCTCCTGCGTCTCCCCTTCGGTGATAACGCGTCTCAGGCGGTGCAGGAATGTTGACCTGCTGTCCATCAGCTACGCCTTTCGGCCTCGCCTTAGGGACCGACTGACCCTGGGCGGACTGACCTTCCCCAGGAAACCTTAGATTTTCGGCGTTGAGGGTTTCTACCCCAATTATCGCTACTCATGCCGGCAGGGTCTCTTCTCAGCCGTCCACCATGGCTGACGCCACGGCTTCGTCCGAGTGAGAATGCTCTCCTACCAAAGGCGGATCCGAAGATCCGCCAGTCCGCAGCTTCGGTAACTGGCTTGAGCCCCGTTACATTGTCGGCGCAAGAACGCTTGACCAGTGAGCTGTTACGCTTTCTTTAAATGATGGCTGCTTCTAAGCCAACATCCTGGTTGTCTGAGTATCCTCACATCCTTGCCCACTTAGCCAGTATTTAGGGACCTTAGCTGACGGTCTGGGCTGTTTCCCTTTTGACCACGGACCTTAGTGCTCGCAGTCTGACTCCCGCATAGTGTTCATGGGAATTCGGAGTTTGGTTGGATTTGGTAGAACTTTCGAACCCCTAGGCCATCCAGTGCTCTACCGCCCATGACATTCGTGCGAGGCTAGCCCTAAAGCTATTTCGGAGAGAACGAGCTATTCCTGAGTTTGATTAGCCTTTCACCCCTACCCCTGTCTCTTATACACATCTCCGAGCCCACGAGACAGCG
>JAUCPZ010000233.1 GCA_030372995.1 Dehalococcoidia bacterium | reverse complement strand
GCGAGCGGATCGAGTGCCACTACCTTATCATTGCTCCGGGTAGGGAAGGCGCGGACTGGTTGATCGACGAGGCCAGCCGGTTGAAGCTCACTTTGCAGAACAATCCGGTGGATGTGGGCGTGCGGGTCGAGGTGCCCAGTGCTGTCCTGGCCGAACTGACCGACGTGCTGTATGAGCCGAAGCTGGAATACTTCACGCCAACCTTTGATGACAAGGTCAGGACCTTTTGCATGTGTCCCGGCGGGCAGGTGACGCTGGAGTCCACCGGAGCCACCGACCCGGTGATAACGGTCAACGGGCACAGCTACGCCCACCGGAAGACAGGCAACACCAATTTCGCTCTCTTGGTGAGCACGTCCTTCACCGAACCCTTCCGCGAGCCCATAGCCTATGGCAAGTACGTGGCCCGCCTGGCCAATATCCTGGGTGGCGGTGTGATTGTCCAGCGCCTTGGTGATCTCTTGGGTGGACGCCGCTCCACGCAGCAGCGGGTGGAGCGCAGCATTGTGCAGCCCACACTGAAGAGCGCCACGCCCGGGGACCTCAGCTTCGTGTTGCCGTACCGGCACCTGACGGACATTGTGGAGATGCTCCAGGCGATGGACAAGCTGTGTCCCGGAGTGGCCTCGCGGCACACTCTGCTGTACGGTGTGGAGGTTAAGTTCTACTCCTGCCGGCTGAAGCTCGGCTATTACATGGAGACGGAGATACCCGGTCTGTTCGCTATCGGCGATGGTGCCGGGGTCAGCCGCGGCCTGGTCCAGGCTTCGGCGTCCGGGGTCATAGCGGCGCGCGGCATACTGAAGGACGCCGTGTAGCCCGCCCGGAGGCGGGTGGCGGCTCCTGCACCGCTGAGGTCGCGGTATCCGAGGAGCCGATCGACTACCCGCGCGTGGTCAATCCCGAAGTGGTCGTGGTCCTGTCGCAGGAGGCCTACACCAATTTCGGCCACAACCCTCCCAAAGGCACTCTGGTCATCGGAAATCCGGATCTAGTGAAGACCGATCCGGCGGTACAGCCCGCTCCGCTCTCCGTCCCGGCCACCCATGGCCCGGGAGATGAACCGGCCGGTGGTGGCCAACATCATCATGCTGGGCTTCTTCGCGGCGGTGAGCGACTTGGTTTCGCACGGCGCACTGCGCGACGCAGTGCAGGCCTGAGTGCCAGAAGGGAACGAGGACCTCAACCTCAGCGCCTTCGACAAGGGCTACGCCTATTGCCGGGGACAACGCTAGGCCTACGCAGTAGCAGAGGCGGCACAAGCAACCTGGGGGCCCGAACCTACTGGCTGGTTGGGGAGGGGGGCTAGAGGCCTATAGTTCAGAATCAGGAGTTCGGCGGTGGCCTTTCTCCTGCTACCGTTGCAGTTTACATAGCGCCTTGCCATCAAAGTCTCGCAGTGGTGATGCCGATACAGTTTTCGTATCAACGGAGTGTCTGAATTGCTGAGCATCACCATGCAGCCCAACTCAGTGAGTCGTTCAAACTCCTTCGCGAGCTTGATGTGATCCTCTTCGCTGAACGGTATACAGGTGTACTTGGCGAAATTGGCTGTCCTGGTCGATCCGTGGTAGGGCGGGTCGAGATATATGAAATCGCCAGGCATGGCCTGTTGAAGAGTGATCTCATAACTCTGGGCCAGAAGTTCAACATTCTTGAGGGCATGACTTGCCTGACGCAGATTATCCTCATCATATATCTTCGCGCTCCGATTGCCAAAAGGCACGTTGAACTTGCCCTTCAAGTTAACCCTGTAGACGCCGTTGTAGCAGGTCTTGTTGAGGTATATGAACCGTGCTGCCCTGGCTACCGTGTCTAGTCTCTTTGGGTCCTGCTCTCTCACCTCGTAATAATGCTCCCTGTCGCGAATGTACTTGGAGAGCATCGAGATTAGCGTGTCTACGTCATCTCGGACGACTCGATAGCAGTTGATCAGATCCTCGTTATAGTCCGCCAGTACTGCCCTGTGTGGTCCCAAGGAGAGGAACACGGCTCCACCCCCCAAGAACGGCTCGACATACCGCTGGTATCTGGAGATCTTGGGGAAATATGGCAGCATCTGGCGTATAAGTTGTGACTTGCCGCCAGCCCAGTTGATGAACGGAACAACCTTACTCATCGGCATCAAGCATTACTGAGATTGTTTCAGGTAGCAGCGTTCACAGCTCCCTGGGTCTGCTAGGCTCAAAGCCTAGCTTCTCGAGGATCTCGTCTGCAAGATCCCTGAACCTTGCATTGCCGCGGTAGTTCTGCGCTAGCTCACCTTTCTTGGCCCACGCCGATGCGACCATGTGAACGTGATCGACTTCCAGAAGACTCTTGATTTCTGTCGGCGAAGCTTTGAGGACCTTTGGCTTCTGTTTCGCCAACTCCGAGGATACCCAATGCAATGAGTAAACCCCTGTAGTCCTCTGAATCACGTAATCTCTCGTGGAAGAGAATGACTCGGGCACAGTCAACTTGACAGCAGACCAGAACCTGATCAAGTAGGCTCGGAGCTTGTCATTGTCCATCTTGTGCGGGTAAGTGTCGGAATAGAACGGTTGGAGTGACTTGGCAAATGATGACAACGAGGCTCCGGCGACTTGGCCCTTTGGTTCGTTCGGTAGCGTGATCCTTCCAGACCAGACGTTTTCGGGCTCCTTGCCTTCGTGAATAGAGACAGCTATCATGATTGCCTTCATCCACCACACACCCTTGCGGCCAAGCAACATCTTTGAGACACTCGGATGGTTGTCGATCACAGTGCCAAGCAGTGCCTGAGCTAGATTCGTGGGAATCCTCTTCTGTCTGTCGTTGATCAGGTGAAACTGGCTCAGTTCCTCAATCTTGTCTGCATCGTACAGAACAACAACTGGGAGCAAGAAGTCCCTCAGTCGCTTCTGCCTGAATTCCTTGATGGCATGGTTGAGGCCGTGCATTCTGTGCTGGCCGTCCACGACGTAGAGCACGCGTCCTTCGGGTATTTGGAGGTAGCCAAACGCATGGTCAATAGCATCGCTCATCACTTTGAACTTGAGTTCGCCCAGTTCGTTCTTGCGGGCACTCAGCAATATGGAGGAAGGTAGGAGTGCATTGGGATTGTCTTTCAAGAAGCCCGCTATTGCCTTGTAATGACTGGGGTAGCTCTCCCTCTGATAGCCCTGGACGTCAATATCCCAGCCCTTGGCCGAGTCCCACGACTCTATGACCCCAACTGTGCAGAGATCAGAGGCCTTTATGTTCCCAACGTAGAAGGTCACGTTGGCCTGTCTGAATCTTACTGAAGGAATCTCTATCATATCGGATGCTTTTCTCGAAATCTTAGCACCGTTTTCCTCCTCGCGCAATAGAGTCAGGTACTCTGTGACTAGCTGCAGTGGAGTGGAACGACAACGCACGGCGTTTCCTAGCTCTTCCAGTGCTTCAGCACCTCATGCGCGCTGTTGTAGCCGGGGATGAAAGTCACTCCGTGGCCGGGGTGGCAGGCCGAACCGCAGAGATAGAGATTCTGGATGGGAGTCCTGTACTGTGACCAGCCAACCACCGGCCGGAAATCGAGCATCTGTTCCGGATGGATCAGCCCGTGCGTGAAGTCCCCGGCGGTGCAGCCGAACATGGACTCATAGTGGTACGGCGCGAACACCGCCTTGTCGACAATCGAGTCCCTGAAGTTCGGGGCATACCTGTTCAGCTTGTCTATCACCTTCTCCGCCAGCATGTCCTTGAGCCGTCCGTGCTGGTCCCTGGGGGCCGTGCAGGGGAAGAAGAAGGAGAATATGCTGGCCGAATAGTGGCCGGGCGGCGCCACGCTGTCGTCCAGGACGCTAGGGATCTGGAGGCCGAGGGTGGGGTCTTCCGGTATCTGGCCCCACTTGCAGGCGTCCCAGCATCTCTCGAGGTGCTCGGGGCTCTCGAAAATGCCAACCATCCTCCTGAGGTTCCCCTCGTTGGCGAAGGCATTGTCTCCGGTGAATTTGGGCAGCTCCTTCAGGGCCAGAAGGATCTGGATGTAGGCGGCCCGGTGGTCTATCCGCTTGACCATGGCCGCGAAGTCTGCAGGCACGTTGCCCTCTCCCATCATGCCCAGGAACGTGGCGTTGGCATCAAGGTTGGAGAGAACTACCCTGGCTGATATCCGGTCACCCTTGGCCGTCTCCGCGCCTATGGCCTTTCCGTTCTCGAGGACAATCGTCTTGACTGAGACGCCCGTCCTGACCTCGCCCCCTTTCTCCCGTATGGACCGCGCCAGACCCTCTGCCAGCATGCCGATGCCGCCTTTGATACTCCGCATGAGTTGGGCTCCGGGGGGAGCTGCCATGCCATAGGCCAGACACAGGGCGCTGCCCGGCGTATATGGCCCCCGGTAGGCGGACTGGACGGCCATGAAAGCCAGGAACCCTCTTATGAGCTTGTGCTTGCTGGGATCGGGGAAGTACTCGTCGATGACATCCATGGCGCTGCCGAAGAAGCACTTTCTCAGGATGTCCTTGGTCTTGGCGTCGGGTGCGGCATCGATCACCGCGCCGATGGATCTGGGCAGACGGAGTGGGGTGAAGCGGTCCAAGGACTCACTCGCGATGCGGCAGAACTCGGACAGGCCGGCGAAGCCCAGAACAGCGTCGATACCGTGGTCCCGCTGCATATGCTCCGCCAGCTTCATCGGGTCGCTGTACAGGATGACCGGGTTCTCGCCCGGAACGCCAAAGCTGCAGGACATGACCGGCGTCTCGATCACGTCGAGGCCATGGGTCTTGAGCTCCAGGTCCTCCGCCACTTTGTCACTGAGCGGGAATAGGACAGATGCGGCCACGTCGTGCTTATAGCCCTTGAGGATCTCCACGGTGCTGGCCATCCCACCCACATACTTGTTCTTCTCCAGCACCAACACCTTGAGGCGCTGCTTGGCCAGAACCGCCGCTGCTGCCAGCCCGTTGTGACCTGCTCCCACTATGATCGCGTCGTAGTCCGCCATCTCACACCTCCCCGTTCTCACGAATAGCCAGGAGCGACACGGCGATGCTACTAGATGCCCTGCGATGTGTCAATGGTAGGCCTAGCTCCGGACGCAACGGTGCGTGTCCCTCCGAGCCCTCGCTATTGACAAAACCCTTGCCCGAATTGACAATAGGTGATTGTTGGCAGGGAGACGTCCCTGCCGGACGTGGTTCCATCTCTGGCATGACAACGGCGTCTGGGAACCTCTCGTGCCTAGGGGCAGAGAGGTTCTGTCGTAGATCGGAGTAGCCATGAGCGAAGCAACCGGCGAAAACACAAGACTGGATACGATGCGGCATTCCGCCTCCCACGTGATGGCGGAGGCGGTGCAGGCGCTCTTCCCGGAGGCGAAGTTCGGCATCGGCCCACCCATCGAGGACGGCTTCTACTATGACTTCGATCTCCCCCGGCCCCTGGTGCCGGAGGACCTCGCCACCATCGAAGAGAACATGCACAAGTCCGTGGCCGCCAAAGCGCCCTTCGTCCGGGAAGAGATAAGCAAGGACAAGGCGCGCCAGATCTTTGCCTCCCAGCCCTACAAGCTCGAACTGATCAATGAGTTGCCGGATCAGACGGTGACCATCTACCGGAGCGGCTCTTTCGTGGACCTGTGCCGCGGACCGCACGTGTCCTCCACCGGGGACATCGGTGCTTTCAAGCTGCTGAGCATCGCCGGAGCCTACTGGCGCGGCGACGAGAAGCGGCCGATGCTCCAGAGGATCTATGGAACCGCCTTCGAGACTCAGGACGAGTTGGATGCATACCTGAAGAAGCTGGCGGAGATCGAAGCCCGCGACCACCGCCGCCTGGTGAAGCAGCTTGACCTCATCAGCTTTCACGAGGAAGCCGGAGCCGGGCTGGCCTACTGGCATCCAAAGGGCGGCCTGATCCGGGTGCTGATTGAGGACTACTGGCGGAAACGCCACCTGGAGGGGGGCTACGACATCGTCTTCACGCCGCACATCGGCCGGGCGCACCTCTGGGAGACATCGGGACACCTGGGCTTCTACAAGGAGAGCATGTACTCGCCGATGGAGATCGACGAGCAGGACTACTACATCAAGCCCATGAACTGCCCATTCCACATCATGATCTACAAGACGAAGCTGCGTTCCTACCGGGAGTTGCCGTTGCGCTGGGCCGAGCTCGGCACTGTCTACCGGTACGAGCGCAGCGGAACGCTACACGGCCTGCTGCGGGTGCGCGGGTTCACCCAGGACGACGCGCACATCATCTGCGCGCCGGAGCAGATTGAGGATGAGATAGCGCGGGTGCTGGACTTCTGCCTGAGCATACTGCAGGCCTTCGGCTTCGAGGACTACAAGGTCGAGCTCAGCGTGCGCGATCCCCAGAACCCGGGCAAGTACGCCGGCAGCGATGCCATGTGGCAGCAGGCGGAACGCTCCCTGGTGAAGGCCCTGGAGGCGCGGGGCCTCCCTCACGAGAGAAAGGAAGGCGAAGCGGTCTTCTACGGGCCCAAGATCGACATCAAGATCAAAGATGTATTGGGCCGGTTCTGGCAGTGCTCCACTATCCAGTTCGACTTCAATCTTCCCGAGCGGTTCGACATGACCTTCGTCGGTGAGGATGGCAAGGAGCGGCGGCCATACATGGTGCACCGGGCCCTCATGGGCAGCCTGGAGCGTTTCTTCGGTGTGCTGGTGGAACACTACAGCGGCGCTTTCCCGGTTTGGCTGTCACCGGTCCAGGTAATGATCATCCCCATCGCCGACCGTCATGTGGATTATGCCAGGAAGGTCGAAGCACAGTTGAAAGCCGATGGGCTGCGTGTCCAGATCGATGCGCGTTCCGAGCGCATGAACTCCAAGATACGCGAGGCGCAACTGCAGAAGATTCCGTTCATGCTGGTGGTGGGCGACAAGGAAGTCGCTGAGGAAGCCGTCTCAATTCGCCTTCGCAGCGGGGAAGACCTGGGCCGCAATTCGTTGGCGGAGTTCCGGATCCTGGCTCAGACCGCCGTGGAGTGCCGGAAGTAGCTGTCATCACACGGATCCACTCGAGGAGCGCTGGAGACAGGGGAGGAGATGCTATGGCAATGAGATCGCGGAGAACCGGGAAGAAGGCTGCGGACGCCAGAGAAGAGGTTTACCGCAAGATCAAAGAACAGAACGTCAAGTTCATCAGGATGTGGTTCACGGATATCCTCGGCTTCCTGAAAAGTTTCTCGGTGAGGGTGGAGGAACTGGACCGCGCCTTTGAAGAGGGTCTGGGTTTTGACGGCTCGTCGGTCGAAGGTTTCGTGCGCATAGACGAGAGCGACATGATTGCCAAGCCTGATCCTGCGACCTACTCCATCATCCCGTGGCGGCCCATGGATCATGCGACCGGCAAGATGTTCTGCGACATCCACTGGCCGGACGGGAGGCCTTTCGAAGGTGATCCCCGTTTTGTCCTCAAGCAGAATCTGCAGCGCGCCGCTGAGAAGGGCTTCACGTGCTATGTTGGACCGGAGCTGGAGTATTTCTACTTCCGGAACAATGAGGATGTGACTCCCCTGGATAGAGGCGGTTACTTTGATGTGACGCCCCCCAACGTGGCCAGCGAGTTCCGCCGGCAGACGATCATCACCCTGGAACAGATGGGGGTCAACGTTGAATACGCGCATCACGAAGCAGCTCCCAGTCAGCACGAAATCGACTTGCGGTACACCGATGCTCTCAGGATGGCGGACAATGTCATGGTCTACCGCATCGCCGTCAAGGAAGTGGCTCAGCGGCATGGCGTGTACGCCACCTTCATGCCCAAGCCGATAGCTACTATCAACGGCAGCGGCATGCATGTGCACATTTCCCTGTTCAAGGGCGACCGCAACGCGTTCTTTGACAAGGACGATGTTTACCACTTGTCCAAGACGGCCAAGCAGTTTCTGGCGGGTCTGATGAAGCACGTGGCTGAGATAACCGTGGTTACCAATCAGTGGGTCAACTCTTACAAGAGGCTGGTCCCCGGCTATGAGGCACCGGCCTACATAACGTGGGCACGCCGCAATCGCTCCGATCTCATTCGTATTCCTCAGTATCAGGCCGGCCGCGAGAAGGCGACCCGACTGGAGCTGCGGTCTCCCGACCCGGCCTGCAACCCATACCTTTGCTTCGCGGTCATATTGGCGGCAGGCCTGGAGGGCATCGAGAAAGGGTATCCTTTGCCTGAACCCGCGGAAGAGAATGTCTACGAATTGAAGCCGGAGGAAAGAGAGAGGAAGGGCATCAGGACGCTCCCGGGCAGCCTGGTGGAGGCCATCGAGATAGCCGAAGGGAGCAAGCTGCTGCGGAAAGCCCTGGGCGACCACGTGTTCAATAGCTTCATCAAGAACAAGAAGATTGAATGGGATCTGTACCGCACTGCGGTCACGGACTTCGAGTTGAAGAGGTACCTGCCTCTGCTGTAGGCCCAGCGAACGAACCCGCCAACTCGCGCTCAGCCGTCTTGACGGGCTGACTGGCCGAGACCATTGATGGTGTTGATCAGCATGTCGTGCTCACGTCCGTACGTGTACCGGTCCAGGCTGTCCAGGTAGTCCAGGTCAGCATCATTCTGCCTCAGCAGCCCCAGGATCTCCTCCGGCGTCCTGCCTTCCCTTGAGGCCGCGCCAACGATCTTGTACCAGGAAAGCAGCTTCGAGCGGGCCAGCCGCAACCTCCCCACCGCACCGCCGTAGGCGCCGAAGTGCGCATAGCAGATCGTCTCGGGCTCCAGTGGTATCAGCCTGTCAATGGAGGAGAGCGTTTCCTCCAGTCGGAAGGGTGGCGGTGTCGCCACCCGCACGGCCCCGTCGATGCAGACACCAGCCGCTTCGCCGGCAATCAGGATGCCGTCCCGTCTGTCAAAGAGGCTCAGATGATGAGCAGCATGTCCGGGGGTGAGATGCACTTCAAGGTTCTGCCCGGCACCCAGATCGATAGCCATCAGGTCGTCTGCAGCCACCAGCCTGTCCTCCGGCACAGGCTCGACATCCCCGTACTGAAGAGCAAGATCGCCCAGCGTCTTGACGCTGGCTTGCCAGAGCTTGGCAGGGTCGGCCAGATGCTTGAGGGCCTGGTTGTGGGCCAGAACCCGGGCGCGGGGCATGTGCCGGAGCGCGGAGCCCACGCCGCCCGCGTGGTCGAGGTGGATGTGAGTCAGGATAACAAGGTCGATCTCAGCCGGGCCGATGCCGAGTTTGGTCAGTGCGAATAGCAGGTTCGGCATGGCTGACCTCGGCCCGGGATCGATGATGGCCTTCTTCTCACCGAGCAGGAGGTAGGCGCCGATGAACCTCTGAAACCCGGGGATGGGAGGTTGGACGTCTATCAGCTTCAGGGTCGGCGAGATGGTGTGAATGTCTATGTGCTGATCCTCGCAACCACGACGGTCAACTGCCTGTAGACGCGGTGCTGATCACTTCTTCTTAGCGGGCGGTTTCGCAGCCTTTACCATCAGCACCGGGACACTGCTGGCCCGGAAGACCTTGTCGGCCACGCTGCCGACCGCCCACCTCGTCACGCCGGACCGGCCGTGGCTGGCCATGACAATGATGTCAATGGGGTTGTTCTCGGCGTAGGAGACGATGGCCTCGGAGGGATCGCCCGTCATAACCTTGATGGCTGTGCCTATCCCCTTGGATTCGAGCCGCTCGGCAGTCCGCTGAAGGTATACGCCCGGCCGCTTTCCACTGGCGAGCATCCCTTCATAGCGCTCCTGTTCCACCACGTGAATAATGGTGACCTTCTTGGCCTCGCAACCGAGGGCGAGCGCCTCTGCATGGGGAATAGCACTCTCGCTGATCTCCGAGCCATCCAGCGGAAGGAGTATGTTCTTGTACATTTGACCCTCCCCTATCTCCTGCGTCAGTCCCTCATTGTACCGTAAGGCGTCACGTTGGCCAAGGCATTCCATGGTGTTGCGGAGGCAAACCTGGGTCTTGTGGCATGGGCTGCGCCTGCCTTCCACCCTACTAACCGAGCCAATCCCGCCTTTGATTCCCCTTTCGCAAGGGGGGAAGGAGAGAATGCGCTGACCGGCAATGCCCCTCAGCGCGCCCCGAAAGAGGACTTTGCGCGGGCGCGTTGCGATGCGCCCGAGACAGCCAGATGGGTGACGCCGGCGAAGCGGGGCTTGCCCGCGAGGTGCGAGCCATCATTCCGGCACAAGGGTAGGCCACACACGTCGTCGAAGGGCCATGCTCCGTCATGGCCGCGGAACCGGACACCCTACCTCGAGGCGACGATATCGAGGAAGTATCGGTGCATCCTGAGATCGGACTTCAGTTCCGGGTGAAAGGCCACGGCCAAGAGCTTCCCCTGTCTGGCGGCTACGGGTTTGCCATCAGGCAGCCTGGCCAGTATCTCGACGGCAGCACTCGCCTGCTGGATGACAGGGGCGCGGATGAACACGGCGCGAAAGGAGGGGTGGCCCAGAGCGGGCACTTCCAGATCGGCTTCGAAGCTGTCTACCTGACTTCCGAAGGCGTTGCGGCGCACTGTGATGTCCATCAGACCGAGAGTTGGCAGCCCGAAGTCAAGAACCGACTTGGCCATGAGGATCATGCCGGCACAGGTGCCGAGCATGGGCCGGCCGTTTTCAGCCAGCTCCCTCAGAGGTTGCAGCAATCCGTATTCACCCATCAATCGGCTCATAGTGGTGCTTTCGCCTCCGGGGATGATCAACCCGTCCAACCCCGTGAGTTCGCCCGGCAGGCGCACAGTCACTGCCTCCGCCCCCAGCCGCCCCAGGACCTGGGAGTGCTCCGCAAAGGCTCCCTGCAAAGCCAGTATGCCGATTCTGATTCTCATGGGATAGCCACCATGCGGGATTCGCGCCTTCAGTCCCAGAGCGGGTACATGACCAGGCCCGTGGGCAGCTTGGGGTAGAAGTACGTTGACTTCGGCGGCATTCTCTCGCCGGCGTCAGCCACGGCCAGCACTCTTGATACGGGAATGGGATTCATCAGGAAAGCCAGTTGGCAGCGGCCGGCGTCCACCTTCTCCACCGCCTCAACGGCATCGCGCGTGTACTCGAGGGAGGCCGCCTCCTTCTGCGGATTGTCTATGCCCATCATTTGCCTCAGGATCAGCCAGTGAAGAATGGAGACGTCCAGGCTCTTCCACTCCCGGCTGCGCTCGCGCGGCATCAGGTTATGCAACTTGGCCTTCTTCCGCGGATGCAACATGAGAAGATGGTCCTTGGAAAGGCCATAAACGCCGAAGGCAGCGTGGCGTCTGCCCTCCTTCGCCATTCTCTTCAACCAGGCCTTGAGCGAGTCAGTCTTGGTGTTACCTGCCGGCGCGACGTCCTCAATGTGAAAGAGCTTTCCCAACTTCTCCCTCAGGCTCGCCAACAGGTGGTCATCCTCGAACCTCACCAGGCGGTGGGTCGGGAGGGCGATGAGCCCGGGATCACTGCTGCCGGTGAGGGTCATCATTACGAAGTTGAATGGCTCGTCCCCGCTCCAATACGGATCAGCCGCCTTCTTGTCTCTCTCGTACGCCGCCGCCGTTTCATAGCGGTGATGACCGTCTGCGATGTAGATGGACTTCTTGCTGCACCATGAAGTGATCTTGGCGATGCTCTTCTCGTCCCTGATGACCCACATGTTGTGTATCACGCCGTCATGGTCCATGGCCGTGACGTCCGCCCCCGCCCTGGACACTTCCATCAGCAGCTTGGTGAAGTTGTCCCTGCTATGGTCGATGATGGCCATGATGGGACTGAAATTGGCCCGGGCAACGCGCAGCAACTTGAGCCGGTCGAGTATGCGGTCTTCCATTACGCTCTCGTGAGGCCGCGCCGCCGCGCTGCCGGAACGCGCTATGCGCACCCGCGCCGTGAGCCCCCAGCGCTCCTTGATGCCGGATTCCTGGGCGAAGCGGTGCTGGAAGACATAGAATGCGGGGGTCGGTTCGCGAACAAGTATCCCTTCTTTGAGCCAGCTCTCCAAGGTGTTAGCCGCCCTGATGTACTTGTTGTCTTGAGGGGAATCGCTAGGGAACTCTTCACCGAACTCCAGCCTGATGACGTTGTATGGGCTTTGCTGGTGATAGGCCTTCTGTTCTTCTGCCGAGATGATGTCGTAGGGAGGGCTGATGACAGCCGTGATGTCCTTTATGAGCTCAACATTGTAGCGAAGGCCACAAAAAGGCTGGACATCGGCCACTTATCTCACCCTCCCCGATCGCAGTCCCGCAGTGTGAGTTCTAGGGTTGACCTACCACAGTGACGCCGCAGACGAACTTTCCGGGATGTCCTCCCTGATTGTGCGCCAGCCCCAGCTTCACATCTTTTATCTGGCGCGCCGGTGTATCGGCCTTCTTCTGAATCTGCTTGTATATCTCGTACACCTCGCGGCAGCCACTGGCGCCGATGGGGTGGCCGAACGACTTCAGACCGCCGCTGATGTTGACCGGCATCTCGCCATCATGATAGTAGGCCCTGGTAGCTGTCATCTGGTCCTTGAACTTGCCCGTCTCGCAAAGTTGCATCGATTCGCTGGCAATGAGCTCCGCGATGCTGAAGCAGTCGTGCAATTCTACCATGTCCAGTTCCTTGCGCGGATTCTTGATTCCGGCCTCCGCGTAGGCGGCCCTGGCCGCAGCCTGCGTGGCGTCCCAGTAGGTGAAGTCATAGTCTATGCGCTCTTTGCCCCAGCCCGGGCTGGCCGACATGCCGAATGCCTTGATGGTAACGTAGTCACTACGGTACTTCTTGGCGTCCTCCGTGCGGCAGAGGATGGCGGCTGAGGCGCCGTCGGTGACCCCGCAGCAGTCGAAAAGGCCCAGCGGCCAGGCGATCATCGGTGCATTCAGGACCTGCTCGATGGTAACCTCTCTCCTGAGATGCGCTTTGGGGTTCCTGGCTCCGTAGAAGTGGCTCTTGACTGAAATCTCGGCCAGTACCCGTTTCCCTTCATCGTTGCTCAACCCGTACTTGGCGAAGTAGGCGACGGCGGCCATGGCGTATCGGCCCGGGCCAGTGCCGAAGGCCCCGTACACCGGTTCCCACCGCCCGATCCAGACTGACGGCAGTCCGCCAAATCCCATGTCCTTGCACTTTTCAACGCCTACCGCCATCACCAAATCATAGGCTTTGGCAGCCAGAGCGAAGGTGGCCCCGCGAAGCGATTCAGCACCTGTCCCGCAGGCATTCTCCACGCGGGTCACCGGTATGTACTGTGTCTGCAGGGTGCTGGAAACCAGTGTTCCGGTGGCCACGCCGCCCTCCGAAAGCTGCGTGCCCCACTGGGTGCCCTGCCATATCGCCTGTATGTCCTTGAGTTCCACCCCAGCATCCTGGAGGGCCTCATCAACCGCCTCGGTGATCATGTCCTTGGCATCGGCATCCCACCGCTCACCAAACTTGGTGCAGCCCATGCCCACGATAGCGACTTTGTCTTTGATACTCTCTGCCATGGCTCTCCTTTCCTAATTCCGCCCTAGTCCCTGGCCGGCCGGCATTTCCAGAAGTAGTTGTGGACGCCCAGAGCATCGTGGATCCTGCGGAACGTCATCTCCATCGGCATTCCCACCTTGATGTTCTTCACGTCCCGGTCAGTCACCTGGCTGAATATGCGCACTTCGCCCTCCAGGTTGACCGCTGCCAGGATGTTGGGCGGGTCGATGACCGCTGTCCTCTCATCCATGCTGTAGGTGAACAGGACGCCCTTGCGGTCTGACAGGGGCACTTCTTCCAGGTACTTCTCCTCGGCCTGGCAGTACATGCAGCGCTTCTGCAGCGGGAACTGTGTCTTGCCGCACTTCTTGCAGTGGTGCCCGTGACAGCGGTAAACCCAGTTGCGGTCCCGCCACATGGCCGTGAGTGCAGTTCGCGGCCTGGTCATGGGCGGCGCGGTCTGCCACGATGGGCCATCGTCAGAGACAATCAGGTTTCTGAATGTGAGGTACTTGCCGTAGTTCTCCAGCATGACCTTGGAGGCCAGGTGCCTCTTGATACCCCTCCGGTCCCTGATCTTTTCGATAGCCTGAGTGGCCTTCAGCGCGCTCACGTCGGTGCCGTCCCCGTAGTTGCCGAAGAGTATCCTGTCGCCCGGCTTAGCCTCCTCCAGCGCGGCAACGAGCGTCATCAGCGCCATGGCGGCTCCGGTGTGACCGACGGTGTCGAACAAAGGCGCCTGCAACTGTGTCTTGGTATCGATCCCGACGGCGGTTGCCACTGCCTGGTGGCTCCTGGCATTGGGGCCATAGAACGCGGCCTTGGTGAAGTCCTTGGCCGTCAACTTGTTGGCCTTGAAGAAGGAGGCGAAAGCCTTCTTCATGTGGGCCTCGTAGCCCTCGTCCAGAATGAAGCGCTCTTCCCACTGGCGCGGGAAGCGATCGGTCTCCAGACGCCAGAGATCCAGGAACTCGCTCGAAGTGTAGGCACTGGCCTCGACTTCAACAGCGATATCGCTGTTGCCGATGAGCAAAGCGGCCGCCCCATCGCCGAGAGCTCCCTCCAAAGCAGTGTTGGGTGCCGGCAGCCGGCAGTCCGCAACCACGACCAGAGCCTTCTTGGCTGACCCCGCCTTCACGGCGTCAAGGGCCGCCCGCAGTGCCAGCGTCCCGGATCTCATGGAGTTGCCGAAGTCACTGGCAATGATGTCTTCACGGAGGTCCAAAGCCGCAGCCACGAAGCTGGCGGACTGTTTCTCTTTGAACGGTGCCGTCGTGCTGGCGAAATAAACGGCGTCCACCGACTTCCTGTCGGTCCCTTTGAGGCAGTCGGCCCCGGCTTCGACAGCCATCGTGATGCTGTCTTCGTCGCAGTTGCATATGGCTTTCTCCCCCTTCCCGCCTCCACCCCACACCTGGCCCAGGATCGCGCGGCTGAGCCTGTACATGGGAATATAGGCCCCGTAAGAAACTATTCCGGCCATATCCTCTCCTTTCCTCTTCTTGGGTCTATTCTCCAGAACGAAATGAGGCCAGAATCAATTATACGTTGAGCGTGTGCCCGATATCAAAAGAGTGCCTCTTCACGCAGCCAATGAGCTAAGATCGCAGAGCGGCAGGGTGCATCGGCCTGGCTTCTTGAGTGATGTGACCCGCCGCAATGCACGTCGCCCGGCGCATGGCGCGCCACGCGATAAGGCCCAATCCCACCATCGCACCGCCTCTTCTACCGATACGATCAGGGCGAAGCGCAAGGGCGGGTGCCGGCAACAGGGTCTCGTTTGTGCCGGGTCTGTGTGTCAAGGTCCGCGGATGGGCAAAGTGAAATCACACAGCAGTCCCTGCACAGCGGCTTCCTCCGGCAGACCGTCTTCCCGTGTTGAACCAGCAGGGCATGATACTCGTTGAACAGGGCTTCATCATGGGGGAGGTTGTCCATGAAGAAGGCCTGGAGGGCAGCATAGGTCTGTTTCTGGGGCCCGAGGCCGAGCCGGGAGACGATGCGCCGGGTGTAGGCATCGATGACGAAGATGGGCTGGTGGGCTGCGTAGAGGATGATCGAGTCCGCTGTCTCTTCGCCCACTCCGTGAACAGATAGCAGGGCCTGTCGGAGAGCTCCCGTGTCCAATGCAAACAGCCTATCCAGATCGCCGCCGTGTTGCTCGACAAGCCAATCGACAAAAGCTTTGATCTTGCGCGCCTTGACGTTGTAGTAGCCCGAGGGGCGGATCAACCGGGCCAGTTCATCCAGCGGCAGCCTCTGCAGCCGGCTTACGGACAGGTCCCCTGTTGCCTTCAGGTTGCCTACCGCCTTCTCCACATTGGTCCAGGCTGCCGACTGGGTGAGAATAGCCCCGATGATCATCTCGAGGGGAGTCTCCGCCGGCCACCAATGCTGGGGCCCGTACTGCCGGTAGAGAAGGTCATAGATGGTGAGCAGCGATGGTTGGGCGTTCCTCTTGCTGCGCTCGCGCTGGCTCATGAATCCCGTCAAAGCTTGACCGGTACCTGGTCGGCGAGCTCGATCTCGTTGGGCTTCACGCGGCACTTGTAGGCAAAGATACCCAACCCCTTGATGTGTGCCAGCCGCAGGGTGCGGCAGAACTCCGGGTCGACCTCGTCGTTGAGGGCAAAGCCTTCGGCATCATCGCGCTGTATGACGAAGATGACGGCTGCCTCATATCCCTCCTTCTTGGCCCAGACGAGGCTCTCCACCTGAAGCCGGCCGCGCTCGGTGGGCGCGTCCGGAAAGAGGGCCACGCTCCTCCGGACCAAGGTCACTGACTTGACCTCGAGGAAGCACTGGGAACTGCGGCTGCTCAGCAAGAAATCGAGCCGGCTTCGCCCCCGCGGCACCTCCCTCCGGATGGAAGAGTACTGCTGGAACTGGGGTAGGGCCTTCTCCTCCAATGCTTCGTTAATGAGCTCTGTGGGGACGCGGTCATCGACAGACACGCAGGTCTCGCCGAGCAGAGCCGTGACTATATCGTACCTCGTTGTACGTGCGGGTGACGCTCTCTCCGCAATGAACACGGTGCGGCCGGGCGTAAGCACAGTCTCCAGCCTGCCGGAGTTGGCCAGGTGGGCGGTCTCGATGCTGCCCCCTACCTTCACCAGGCAAGCGAAGCGGTTCTCCCGCCGCAGGAAGCTGGCTTGTTTGACCTTGCTGGCTATCTTCATCTTCACAATAAGTGCGCTGGGGGCAATGACCTTAACCCCCGGGGATCCCCTGTTCGGCCTGAGACGGCTGCCTCGGCTGCGTCGCTTGTCTGTCTTAGGTCACAGGTGACACAGATGCCCGCCGTCGAAGAGCACCGTTTCGCCCGTCATGTAGTCGCACGCAGGAGAAGCCAGGTACACCACCAGCGGTCCCAGGTCTTTCGGCTCACCGAATCGGCGGAGCGGGATTCTGCTCAGCAGCGTCGCCGCCGTTTTCTCATCCTCGGTGGCCTTGGCACTGAACGGTGTCCGGAAGTAGCCCGGAGCTATGGCATTCACTCTGATGTTGTACCGCGCCCACTCGAGCGCGAGAGCCTTTGTAAGCATGATCACGCCCGCCTTGCTGACGCAGTAAACGGACTGGTTGGTGGCTGCCGCCAGGCCTCCGTTTGAAGCGATGTTGATGATCTTGCCCTTGCCTTGTTTGATCATATGCCTTCCGGCAGCCTGAGAGCAGAGGAACATGCTGGTGAGGTTGATGTTCATGACGCGGTGCCATTCATCCTCAGTCAGATCGATGAACGGCTTGGCGAGTTGTATGCCGGCGTTGTTGATCAGGATGTCGACCTTGCCGAACTCCTTGATGGTGGTCTCCACCATGTTGTCGACCTCGCTCTTCTTGCCTAGGTCCACCTTGACGAATATGGCTCTGCCGCCAGATTGTCTGACTGCCTCGGCGGTCTGCTGTCCGCCTTCGACTACCACATCGCCTACCGTCACGCTGGCCCCGACTTCGGCCAGGGCCAGGGATATGGCCCGCCCCATGCCACCACCTCCACCCGTAACTATGGCCGCCGCTCCATCAAGCCTGAATCCATCCAGTAACATCTCTAACCTCTTCCAATCGTTTCTAGGACTGCTGGGCTGATCGGTTTGTAGCGCCCCCGCGCTTCGCTGCCGCCGTCCTTGCCAAAGAAGGACCTGGAGGGAGTTCTGTCGAACCCCCGATCCGTATCTCTGCGGGCAGCCTCGTTGAGATATCCCTACTGCTTGGGTCCGAACAGGGTGTAGATGCCCTTACCAGCCTTGTTGCCCAGGTAGCCGCTCTCCACCAGCCTCTTCAGGATCGGCGCTGGCTTGTACCTTTCCCAGCCGGTCTCTTTGTAGATTGATTCGCCAAGGTCCATGACCACATCCGCTCCGACGAGGTCCGTCATTTGGAGCAGCCCCATCGGCCAGTTGAACGCCAGCCGGCAGACCTTGTCGATGTCTTCGGCGCTGGCCAGGCCCTCCTCCAGAACCTTCAGTGCTTCGTTGGCTGCCAGGTTGGCGATCCGGTTGGCGATGAAGCCGGGCGAGTCCTTGACCACTACCGGTTCCTTGCCCAGCGACTTGCCGAAGGCAACGCTGACGTTGATCGTCTCCTCCGAAACAGTGAGTGACTTGACCACCTCGATGAGCTTCATCACGGGAACAGGATTGAAGAAATGCAGGCCCACGACCTTCTGCGGTCGCTTGGTAGCTGAGGAGAGCAGGCTGATCGGGATGGAGGAGGTGTTGGAAGCGATGATGGTCCTTTCCGGGCAGATCTCATCAAGCTGCTTCAGCACCGGCTGCTTTACCTCCGCCCTCTCAAAGACGGCCTCGATGACGTAGTCGGCATCGGCCGCGCCAGCCTTCATATCCGTGTACGTCTTGATTCGGGCGATGACCTTATCGGCATCTGCCTGAGTTATGGTGCCCTTCTTCACCACCCTGGCCAGGCTGCCCTTGATAGTGTTCATGCCACGGTCGAGGAACTCCTGCTTGATATCCACCATGGCCGTGTCGTAGCCGGCCTGCGCCACCACCTGCGCGATGCCGTTGCCCATGGTACCAGCGCCAATGACACATACCTTCTTGATTTCCATTCTCGCCTCCTTCTAGCTGAGCGTTCACAAACAGCGGCCCGGGCCGTGCCGGGATGGGGTAACTGCTCCGACCGGGTGCGGGGTGATCCGATGCAAGAACATTCTTCGGCTTCTAATTCTAGACGCCATCAGGATCCTTTTCAACATCGGGGGTGAGTGCCCGACTGCGTGAAAAGGATGCCTGGAGATGATATATTCGTTCCTGTGAGCCTGGAGCGAGTCAGGGGCGAGCGCCTGCAGAAGGTCCTGGCGGCGGCGGGGCTGGGCTCCCGCCGCGCCTGCGAGCAGATCATCGCCGACGGTCGGGTCAGCGTGAACGGTAAAGTGGTGACGGTTCAGGGAACGCGGGTCGACCCTGCCGCTGATGCGGTGGAGGTAGACGGCATCCGCCTGGATACTCAGGTGGAGCCCCGGTACTTCCTGCTCCACAAGCCACCCGGCTATCTGACGACCATGGAAGACCCGCACGGGCGCCCCACTGTTCTGGACATCTTCAAGGAGAATGGCCGATTCTTCCCGGTGGGCCGCCTGGATATGGAGAGCCGCGGGCTGCTGCTGATCACCAACAATGGCTTTGTAGCCCACCGCCTCACCCATCCCCGGTTCAGAATAGACAAGACCTATGTGGCACGGGTAAGTGGCCAGGTTTCGCCGGGCGTGCTGAGACAACTGCGCGAAGGCGTGGAGCTGGAGGAGGGCCGCACGTCCCCGGCCCGGGTGAGGGTGGTGGGACGCGAAGGAGACTCCACCGTCCTCGAGTTTGTCATCCACCAGGGCTGGAAGAGGCAGATTCGCCGCATGTGCGAGGCGGTCGGCTTGCGTGTTACCGACCTTATGCGGACCCGGCTGGGACCGCTGACCATCGCGGGATTGCCCGAGGGTAGATGGCGCGAACTGAGGCCATCAGAGGTAGACGCGTTGCTGAATGTCCTGCGCCTGCAGTGATGCTGTGACTCTCTGTTATATCGCATCCCAATGAACGACCAGAGGTGACTAGAAATGACAGCCAGCCAGCGACCGGTGGAACTGAGACTGCGTCCTCACCACATCATGTGTGAGCCCTTCATGGTGCTGGAGACCTTCGACCGGGGCGAAGCCTTCAACGCCCTGGCGGCCCGGATCAAGGAAGCACTCGAATCCGAGTCGGATACGCTGATCGAGGTCATCGAGGGTACTGATGAGCTCTGTCAGACATGCCCTCTATGCCGGGATGGCCGGTGCCAGAGCCCGGAAGGCGATGAGACGGCCGTCCGGAAATGGGACGCCATCGTCCTGCAAGGTCTGGGGATATCCTACGGAGACCGACTGAGTGCCGGTGACCTCATGAGACTGATCAAGCGAAAGCTCCCTCTGAAGCTTTGCCTCACCAAGTGCCGCTGGAAGAACGCGTGCCGCGTCATGCTGTCGCGGTAAGTGACGGACGTGCCCAACTGACCACCTCTGTCTATCCTGATCACACGCGAATGACATCCTCGGAAGAATAGCGCGGGGCCAGCCTCAGGCTGGCCC
>JAUCPZ010000232.1 GCA_030372995.1 Dehalococcoidia bacterium | reverse complement strand
TTCGGAACTCGTCGGCAGCGTCAGATGTGTATAAGAGACAGTCATAATAGTCTCTCGTCTAATCGGTACCTTCAGGGGATGGTATTCGTAGAGGATATCGACGTATACACAGCCATTCTGACTCCTCTGTGCAGTCTGGTTCACTACTCCAATCCCCGGCGCCTCCCAACTGTGGCCGGGGTAGCCTTTCAGACAGAACAGAAGAACCTTGTCCCCTTCCCCAATCGCCGGACAGTAGGACAAAGGCACCGCGTAAGCACCACCATCGACGGGATGCTGCACAGCATGCGATTCTCCAAAGACCGCGATGAAACAGCGGGATTCCTCCGGCATCTGGAAGCCTCCTCTGTCCGAACTATGTTCGTACATGATAACATCCTGAGGTTGGGGAATCAATCCAGAGGTCTCGCGGGTGATTTGCAGCTTGACTCCGCGCAACACCGGAATTGAAAGGGGGCTAGCACTTCGCGGCGCTGCGACGCGGCGCTAATGCACACACCGTGGTAGACACACCGTGGCCATTACCCAGGACAAGAGGACTGACTAGTGCTCCTTTATCCAGTGGACAAGGTCTTCCTTGAGGAAGACACGCTTCTTGCCAATCTTGTGAGAAGGCAATCCTTGATCTATGAGCTTGTAGAGCGTCTGATGACTTATGCCAAGGAAGTCCTGCGCTTCTGCAAAGGTCAAGAAGATCCGCTCGACCTCTTTATCCGGCTTCTTCCTCTTACTCATCCGGCACACCCCATGCCCATTCTCGGCATGTATGGTAGTTCCACAACCCAACCTAGACACACATAGACAATAATAGGCATATATTGACAATTATGGCGGGACAGGGTATAGTACTGGACTACTCATGAGGAGGTGATGGTGAACAAGATTGCATCTCTCTGTGGAACTCTACTGCTCTCACTCGTTCTCGGGCTGTCTCTGGTCACGGGATGTGGTAGCGGGGATGGCAATGATAATGATGAGCAATTCACTATTGCGAGCGCAGAACTGACGACTGTCGCCGGCACTTGCCTCTTGGAAGTGCACTGCACTCTCGATGAGACCGTCGAACTTACGCTGACCAACCCAGACGGCATGCAGGTGGACAAGGCTCAAGCTACAGGCATTGTGCTACTCCAGATGGGCGATGTCGGCGAAACCCCAAAGGCCGGGAGATACATACTGACCGCCACCAATAGTCTGGGTAAGCAGATAGCAGAAGAGATCTTGAACTATGAAGCGGCCAAGGCGAGCGTATCCGACCTAGCTTTGAACTGGCATGCCGCCGGTCTTGACGAGTACGGCCTCCAGGACATCAGCTTCAAGGTGACGAACACTGGGGGTCTGCCCCTGTGTGTCAGCGAGGTTGAAGTCGCGGTGGTAGGGGAGACCGAAACGCTGGCCGTCCTGTTGCCAGACGCACTCATGTCCGGAGAGAGCGAAACGATAGAGAATCCGGTCTCTCCATTTCTCTGCTGCATATCAGGCGGACAGCACACGCTCACTCTGACCCTGAAGGACAGCAAGGGCACGGTGGTCGGGACCTACACCACAAGCGTAACGCCTTCATAGCGATCATGGACTGGCAACAAGCAGTGAGACTGTCAGAAGAACAGGCTGACTGCTGGGAAGCCCCGCTGGCGGTGTCGAGAGAGTTGCATCACGTCGACGAAAACGCCACACCTCGGCTATTGCCCAACTGGTGCGCTGTGGGACACGATGACCTATCCCGGCCGGCCAGAGAAGAAGGCCCGACTTGGGCAGCACAGGGCATCACCTTCTAGAGAGGATGATGCGAGGTCGGCAAAGCGAGTGATGCGACGAACGGGTACAGTGCAGGCCTAGAGTCCGGGCACTCCCGGCAGACAGCGAGTGCCCGTGAACAACCCAAGCGGCGAGCCGTCAAGGGCTCTAGCTGCAGTCTCGCCCCAGACCAGATCGGCTTGTCCCCGCACTTCGTCAAGATAAGCAGGCCCTTCTTTCGCACCTCTAACCATGAATGGGCCATCTCTGTGAGGCCGGTCGGCAGAATCCACCCTTCGGCGGTTCAGTCCCGCGCTTCTTGATCTCCCTCTTCTCCATCAAGAGATCCCGCGTCCAGCACATACTTGTTCGAACACCGGGGCTTGCGTGTCTTCCGGTTCTGACTCGTTTGCCTGTGGGTTAGCAAGGGCATAGAGGACAATAACAGCACGTTCTCCAGCTGGGATACCGGCGTTCGCGAGAGTCACTTGCGCAGCAGAGTGCCACATTCGCTCAGAGCTTGGCGATAGACCTTGTCAGTGCAATATCGAGTGAGCACTTGTCAGGCTGACCATGATGTGTTATATGACAGATGCGATGGTCTGTGATGTACCACCCGCTCTTCTCGGGGTGCTCCATGTCTGCTCGCGGGCAATGACAGCTGAGGGATGAGATTTGACCACAGCGTCCGGAAGGCAACTTGTGTCAGACAGCTCGGTATGAGCAAAGAGAATCACGTAGTGGCGCCGCAAGCAGGAGGCCGCGGGCAATGGAGTTCGGTCAAGGCGGAGTGATGAAGCCAAACCTTGCGGAATGCAGGCCTCTGCAAACTGCACCAGACACGGTTGGGGGCAGCTATGACAGAAGAGAGATCCAGAAAGACCGGAATCGCAGTCCTTGACAACCTCCCCTGTATGACCCACCTCTGCCATTTCTACGAGACCAAGCAGGATCTGCTCGATGTCCTGGTGCCCTTCTTCAAAGCCGGCCTCGAAAACAATGAGCTTTGCCTGTGGATCACATCGGCCCCTCTGGAGGAAGCCGAAGCCCGCGAAGCCATGAGGGAAGCGGTCCCGCACTTCGACGACTGCGCTGAGAGACGGCAGATCGAAATAGTCCCCTTCACCTCGTGGTACTTGCGGGACGGTCTGTTCGATGGCCAGAGACTGCTTGATGCCGTCAAGAGCGGCATCGCAGCAGCGGCACGGAGGGGCTACAGCGGTATCAGAGGGTCAGGCAACGCAGGATGGTTGCAGAAGGACAGGTGGGAGGACTTCGCCCTCTATGAAGAGGCCGTCGACAGCCTCATTGGCCAGCATCGGGGCATGGCCATCTGCAGCTATCCCATCGGTATGTGCGGCGTCCGGGAATCTCTGGATGTGATGAGGAATCACCGGCTTGCTCTGATAAAGGACAATGGTATTTGGCGGGTGATCGAGAACTCGGTGCAGACGAAGACAGAGGCGACTCTCCGAGAGAGTGAGCGGCGCTATCGATTGCTGGCTGAGAATGTCTCGGACGTTATCTGGGTCACTGACATGAACCTCAAGCCCATCTACTTCAGTCCCTCTGTCACCCGACTACTGGGATACAGTGTTGAGGAAGCCATGGCGGGAACCATTGAGACCAGGCTTACCACCGAGTCCATGGGGGCAGCTACCGAGACCTTTGCCAGAGTGCTTGCTTTGATCCAGAAAGACCCGCGAGGAGCGCCAGGTGCGGGAACGCTGGAATTGGAGTTCAAGCGCAAAGACGGCTCGACGTTGTGGGCTGACACGACCGTGAGCTTGGTGCGTGATGACAGCGGTCGTCCAATCGAGATTCTAGGGGTCCTGCGTGACATATCGGACCGGAAGAGGACAGAAGAGCAACTTCGTCACAGCCTGGAGGTCCTCGAAAGGACAATGGAAGGCACCATCCAGGCGGTGGCAGCAACGGTCGAGACCAAGGACCCGTACACCGCTGGGCATCAACGGCGGGTGACCCAACTGGCCTGTGCCATAGGGCAGGAGATGGGCTTGTCGAGGAACCGCATACTTGTCCTTCGCACCGCCGGCCTTCTCCACGATTTGGGCAAGATATCCCTGCCCACCGACATCCTCACTAAACCCGGCGGACTCACAGATATCGAGATGGCCGTCATCAGGACCCATCCCCAGGTCGCTTACGACGTGTTGAAGAACATAGAGTCCTTCCAGAAGATCGCCGAGGTCGTGCTTCAACACCACGAAAGGATGGACGGGTCCGGCTACCCGGCCCATCTGTGTGGGGAAGACATCCTTCTGGAAGCGCGTATTCTGGCGGTATCTGATGTGGTCGAGGCCATGTCCTCCCATCGGCCCTACCGGGCAGCCCTCGGCCTCGACAAAGCCCTGGATGAGATCACCCGGAACAGCGGCATCCTGTATGACCCCGATGTTGTGAGGGCCTGTCTGAGAGTGTTCCGTGAGACAGGTTTTGAGTTTAGTGTGTAGAAGAACGATGCTTAGGTCCTACAGCGGCTGGCGGCCATTGTGCCGATCGGCGGACAGAACGCGGTGCCAGTTCTACTGTTCCCGAATGAAGGAGGCCTTTCATGGGCAAATACGCGCAGTGGACAACTCACAAAGGGAAGAGGATCCTGTTCCTGAACGCCAAAGGACTGCGCGAAGCGGAGTACCTGATCGCCCAAGAGGAGCTGAAACAGGAACTTCTTAGGGCGCGGGATGGCACATTGGTACTGGTGGATGCCACAGACACCGAGATGACGACTAACACAACAAACAAGGGCAAGGAAGTGGCAGCCGCTACCAAGGCTCACGGGATTCCGGACAAGCCCACCGCGGTGGTAGGACTGACCGGTCTGCAGAGGGCAGTGGCTCAACTCTTCGGCAGAGGCGCGCATTTCTCCAACACGATTGAAGAGGCCAAGGAATGGCTGGTCAAGCAGGACGACAAGCCTCGATAGGGTGACTCTTCTGGAGCCGCCAGATCATTCTGCCTAGGTCACCCTCCATATGAAGACGTTTTTCCCACCGCCCATCCTAACCGTGCCGAATTGCCGCGATCGGCCAATGACTTTCGGTTGAAGGAGGTCAAATGAGAATACATGACCTTCAATTTGATGGTCATCTTCTTGAGCGTGGTTTCTGGCTCTATATTTGGCGCATAGAACACAAAGGCAAGGTTGTGCTCTACGTCGGGCGCACCGGCGACAGCTCTTCCCGGTATGCCTCATCCCCATTCTCTCGACTTGGCCGCCATCTTGATATTCGGCCATCGGCCAAAGCCAACACGTTACTCCGCAACATCCGCAAAGCCAATTTTGAGCCCGCGGCCTGTAGGTACAGCTAATCTCCATTGGCCCACTCTTTCCAGAGCAGAAGAGCCTGAGCAGCCATAAGAAGTACCGCGACACCGTAGCATCCTTGGAGACTGCTCTTGCCGAACATCTGCGTCAGTGCGGCTACAAGGTCATTGGCAGCCACCCGCATCAAGGGCCGATAGAAGAGGTTCTCTTCAAAAGGATCCTCTCCTGCTTGAAGGGCAGACTCTAGTTGGCTCGAAGTCATTTCCGGCCAAGCAGAAGACCGGACAAGAAGAACAAGGTCATACAACTCCTCAGGGAGGGTGAGACCAGCTCGGTGATCCCAGTTGACAAGGTCAAGACTTCGGTTGCCTATAGCAGCGTTGTAAAGAACGAGCTTCTGAAGGAGCTGATTCGGTCGAAGGAACAGCGGGACGCGCCGGCGCTGCACTGAAAGGCACCTTCGTACATGAGCCAAAGTTGACACGTCCGCTCCCTGGTGGTAACGTTCGGCACAACATCCTCAGGATCATGACTGGGTAGAGCCAAGCCATCCGAGCCCCGGGCGTCAGTGATAGTGACCGTGGAACTGACAACGTCATCTTCAGAGTGGGGCACCTTCCTGGAGGAGCTGGCCAGAGGCTTCTCTCGAAGCATACGTGCTGGGCACATAATTCCCCAGCATCTTCAGACTACTGCGCACAACAAGGGCGGGAAGGTTCACAACCTGGTGTGCACCATTGTGGAGCAGGTTGGACACCAACTGGGGTACTACGTGGCACGCGAGAGATACCGCTACTTTGACGATGGGAAGCGTTACAGACCCGATGTGCAAATGTGGAAGAATGGCCGTCTCTCATTCTTGGTGGAGTACGAAAGCACCAATTCCTCTGACAGTAGAATAATTGAGGTGGACTTGCGACGTTACTTCAAGGCCATTGATCGAGAACCCATTGACGACGCTTCTCTGCCTGAATACTGGGTCATACTCTATACGCTACCTGACGGGCCAGTGGAACAAAGGCACTGGCGGTCCTGGGACTTCAGGAAATCGGATCCGGAATATGCAGACATGCGTTTGAATCCCCATCGCTTCTACAAGAGGGCCTTTAAGGAACCATCGCTTCTCCGCAATTCTCTAAGGGACCCACATGTTGACATTGGGACTGAACGACTGCAGACAACAAGAAGGTTAGCAGAGTATGATCCGCGGTCCAGGTCCGACGGCAAGCTGTTTCTCCTGAACCTGACAACCAGAGGACTGGAGATAGATTTCCCCAGGGTGCGTCAGCGAGAAGTTAGATTCTAGGGTACAGCAACGTGCAGCTTCTCTGGAGAGGGTAAGACCAGCTCAGTGATCCCAGCCAACAAGGTCAAGAGCAACGTCGCCTGTGTGTGCAGAATGAAGGACGAGCTGCTGAGGATTCAGGAATAGAAGGGAATGGGCCGACCTGGTTACTCAGTGGCGCGTTCCAGCAGTTTCCAGTTGTCCTTGAAGCGGCCGAGGTCGACGCCTGGGTTCGTGATATTCACCATGTTGCCCTCTAGCGTCCTCGTCTCCGGTTTCTCCTTGTACCACCTTTCATGGCCTCTCTGAGCTATGCTTGCGGCTTGGCCAAAGGTCGATACGTAGAAGTCTGCCTCGCCCTTCGTCGAGTCGGTGACGTGAACCCACACCGTGATTCGTTTGTCCTTGAGCTTGTCATTTGGGATGGGGTACTTGCCTAGGTTTATGCTCCCAGCCTTGCTCATGGTCTTGACTTGGAGAGCGATACACCTTCCGTCAGTGGGACTGTATGCGAGGATATCCACTCCTGGGAAGCTTTTGAATGTCAGCGCAGCCATGTAGCCCATCATGCAGAGCCTAGCCGCTGTCAGATATTCACCAGCCAAACCCGTCAACATCTTCTCGGCAGAAGTTCTAGTCATTTCCGTTCACCCCCTTGAATCACACGTCATGGTTTGCCCGGCCTCTCAGCCGTTCACGGTTCCGCCCAACCCGTATCTCGTCTTCACATATTCCAGCCAACGTCTCCATCGTCCCTTTGTGTCGTTATCCGCCACCCATCCAACCCACTGTTGATGAGTGAACGTCGCGAACTTGGCCTTCCCATGGAACAGCGGTCCCCACCCAGTCGTGAAATCCCTGATTCCTGTGCCACGTAGGCAGTCTAGCAACGCCTGATTGCGATCATCGTGGGCCACACAGGAAACCACCAATCCGTATGGGCCCTTGCGAGCGAGGGCTTCAGCCAGCGCCTGCTGTCGGAATAGTTGGCAACCTGAGGTGGACGCTGGGCACCGCCTGAGGGTCTCGAGTGCCGTTGGTGTGAACTTGAGGTACTCCCAGTACTTCCGGTTCGTCCGATCTCCGTCGGCCCACTGAAGTTGGTAGCACTGACTTTCTGTGTCACCGTGTACTCGCCGGAAATCCATGCAGCGCCGGCGGTCCGGATTCTCATACTTCTTGTTCCGTCCAGAACAGGCATAGAAGGAGTGCTCAGTGAATTTCACCTCAGTGAGTACCAGCCCCGCCTTCCCATCCTTCAATCGGACGATGAAAGCCACGTCAGGAGAGGTTTGGTTCCTGCCACGCTGTCCCTGGGGTTCCCCCAGTAACGGGGCTGGCTTCAAGTCTGGCCTGTCATCCTCATACTCCAGCTCTATTCCCTCCACCGTCTCTATCGAAGGCGAGACGTGCTTTCGCAGAAAACCGGCCACAAGCGGACGATCTTCAGAAAAGGGGAAGTACAGATTGGCGCAGAGCATCCACGAGCTCTTTAGGTTGTGAACACCGTCGTGTTTCTGGACTCTGCTCTGGTCAAGGTAGTTGGGGAGTGACTCCTTGATCCCAGGCCACAGACCCTGTTTCCACAGAGAGTTCGGCAATATCCAGGGGCGCATTTGCCCGTTCTGCTCTCCGGGTGTCTGATCACCAATGTGGCTCCTGCGCCAGCTGATCTGCAAGTTGCCCACGTACTCGTCAAAATCTTCCATGCTACTCCTTGCTCCTCACACTCCTATACCATCGAGTCCTTAGAGAGAAGCTCATGCCACCCTTCCCATAGTACGATCAACCTTCGCCCTGGTCTCGGCCTTGATCTTCTGTTCAATTAGATCCCATCTATTGCGGTATTTGGAGATGTTCCATCCGGTCTCAGATTGATGTGGAGGAAGATAGACTGTACGAACCTTGCTATCCTTATGGGCCTGTCCCTCCTTGCCCGGTCTTTCTAACCACAAACGGTGTGCGAGAGAGACATTGACTGCCATCTCTTTGCATGGAATGACGTAGTAGTCGAAGGGAACATTCGATGCTGGAGATGGGATTCCTGCCAATACCCAGAAGAACGACGGCCCGAAGTCCTGTTCTGCTTTCGCCCCGACGGTACACGTCTTGCTGCCAGGACGAAATGTTTTCACTTGGATGTGGACGAACTTTGTCCCAGCCTTGTTGCTGCAAAGGACGTCGACGTTTGGGGTGTTCCCCAGCGTGACAACAGCCGAATATCCCCTTCGACACAGCTCACCGGCCACAAAGAACTGACCTGCATTGCCACGAAATGTCTTGTCACGCTCCCTTTCCAAGTCTCTACTTGCCCCTTCGGATATCTCCCACAGATTTGTCGTTGTCGTAGAAGACTACTGATGACACTGCAGGCCCCCCTTCGATTATGTTTCTGTTGTTCTGTGAGTGCTTGCAGATGAAGATCGCTCCGGATAATAGCATAATTGATGAAAGAGCGTCAACCCAAGCTAGGTCGATGAGGTGAAGATCCAACTGCTTGGGGAGCTGATTCGGTCGCAGGAATAGGAGGCCGAGCCAGCGGCGCTCCCGCTACGAATTCAGGCTGCGCCACTTCTGGCTAGGGTCAGCGTTTGCCAGCTCAATAGCCTGCTCCTTTGACAATCCTCTGAATCTCTTGTAGCCGCTCTGGCTACCCGTGTAGACAATGAAATGCTTCCCTGATAGTTCAAACATAGTCATCGACTTCTCCATGTCAGGAAAATCAGATTCTACTGGCAACTGTCCAAAAAACGCTCTACCAACACTGTGCGATGTCCTGCCCTGCACCACCTTGATGGTGAAGTCTTCAAAAGAAAGGTCAATTCTCAGCAGCCCGGTGATTGAAGCGCCTGCACCAAGTCGGACGAAGAAATCGTTCACTGGTCTGTACAGGGAGGCGAACAACTGGATATCCACTTCTTCGTCATCAGATTCCTTCCACCCAGTGGTCGACTTGAAACAGGCCACATTGAAGCCAGCCAAGAGATTCTCACTTTCACCCTTGAACCACTGGAAGACTTTCTCTCCTTTGAAATAAGGCTCAAAGAGCCGCGATATTGGCTCTCCATACTTGGGCCATCGCTCGTCTTGCTTAGGATACGGAACATGCGGGCTGACCTCGACGACAAACATCATGTTCCATTCCCGTTCAGCAGAGGGTTGGGGGGGCGTCTTCTTGAGTCCATCGAACAATCCCATGCTTGGTGCCTCCTCTCTTATTCATTCCTCCACGAAGTAGTCAGAGTCAATCCTCTTGATGGGATAGGTGGCCATTGTGGTAGTTCCCAGATCATGGTCAACCATGAGTTCCGCCAGCGTCCTCCCATCGATCAGGATGACTCTGGGATCGATAGTCTCAACATATCTGCGAGCGTCATCGGAGAAAGTGCTCGTTGTGATGAAGACTCCCTCCCTAGCCCTCTTGCCGTGCAATGCCCCTACAAACCTCTGAACTTCCGGACGGCCAACGGTTCCTCCCCATCGCTTGGCCTGGACGTAGACTGCGTCAAGCCCAAGCCGGTCTTCCTTGATGATGCCGTCAATACCTTCATCTCCTGTACCGCCGACTGCCCTACCCGCATCCGCTCTTGAACCCCCATAACCCATGCTGACCATGAGGTCCACGACCAACCGCTCGAAGAACTGTGAGGAGTTGCCCTTGATCTTCTCGAGTATCTGCCCCACTAGATCACTTCGGATGCTTTGGTAGGCTTGCTCCAGGACTTCCTCCGGCGTCTCAGCGGAGGTCTCTGGCTTCCCTTCTTTCGGTGCACCGGCTTTGTAGAATTCGACAAACTCTGGGTAGCGACTGAGTATCTTCACGTCGATTCGCTTGTGACCTTGCTTGTGTAACTCCAGTCCGCGCTCGGTAACACGGAAGTGCCCGCGGCGTGGGCTTTGGAGGGCCTTCGCGTGGGTGAGATAGGCCTTGGCCCATGCTAGACGGTTATCGAAGCGAGTCTGGGTTCCACTTGGCAGCATCTCCCTCATGTCAGCTTCGGAGAGATCCATGGACTCGGCGATGGCATCTCGGGCCTCTTGCATGGAGTGTTCCTTGCCATCGGCAGCTAAGTCAAGCAGAGGTTTGAAGAAGCTCTGAAAACTTGGTACTGCCATGTTGCCTTCCCTCCCCTGGGCCGGCGCTACCCTTCATGTTGCCGTCGTGGTCGCATGAATCTTATGGTGCGGCCGCAGAGGATGTCAACTGTCCCAAGGGCTGGTTCCACAGTCCTCCGATCCCGTCTGCCAGTCTCAGTGTTCGTGCTCAAGACGATGCCGAAATGCTATAATCTCACAGGCAACACCTTTGCTTTCGCTGGCATCATCAAAGGGGCAATACTGCGCCCGTGTCCGATCAGAACGAACGTAAGACCCGCAG
>JAUCPZ010000231.1 GCA_030372995.1 Dehalococcoidia bacterium | reverse complement strand
GTAAGAGCTCAGCCTCAATGAGTACTTTGGGTTGGTGCGTGATATGTGACGAAGATTTCCAAAGATTTCATGGGGTTGATGCATGACTCTTGGAGGTGGGTGTGTAATAAGTCCGTGTGAGCGGACTAGCTGATCTGACAAGAGAAGAACTGATTGAACTGATCAATGCGCAGCACCAAGAGATTGAAGCATTGAAGGGCGAAGTCGAGATGCTGCGCAGTATACTGACGGGCGGTGGCAGTGGCAGCAGTGCTGCCCCGTTTGTAAAGCCCAACCGGCAACAACGCCGGGAAGCTGAACGGAAAGCCCGCAAGAAGCGCAGTCAGTCTTTTGCCCGCAAGCGGGACGTTCCGACGGAGACCGTGGAGCACGCAGTGGACATTTGTCCTGACTGCGGCAGAAAGCTTTCAGGAGGCTGGGTGCATTCACGGCGGCAGGTTGTCGAGATTCCTGAGACGCCGATTCGGGTGATTGAGCACTTGGTGATTGCACGTCGCTGTGGTGTTTGTGGTAAGAGGGTCATTCCGAAGCTGGAGTTGTCGAGCCAGGTAGTTGGCAAGAGTCGATTTGGCGCAAAGTTGATGAGCCTGATTGCTGATATGGCGACCAACTGCAGGATTGCTCACCGAACGATACAGCAGATGCTGAAGAGCTTGTATGGTTTGGAGATTTCGCTGGGTGAGATATCCGAAGTGCTGCACCGGGTAGCGCAGAGCGGTAAGCAAGCCTACAATGATCTACTTTGGGAGATACGTGGTTCTCCGGTGGTGAACGCGGACGAAACCGGTTGGCGCGAAGATGGAGTCAACGGCTATATATGGAGCTTTTCCACTCCGGAGGTTCGGTATCTGCTGCGAGATAAGAGCAGGTCTAGCAGACTGGTAACGGAGACGCTTGGTGACGAGTTTTCTGGGGTGCTGGTGAGCGATTTCTACGGCGCATACAACGCCTATGGCGGCGTAAAGCAGCGCTGCTGGGTTCATCTGCTGCGTGATCTAAAGAAGCTCGTGGAGAAGCATCCCAAGGACGAGTCTGTGGCAAAGTGGGCTGGCGAAGTCAAGCTCATCTACGATCTTGCACGTGATATATCCGGCGGGCAATACAGTCAGATAGAGCTGTGCCTATGGCGGCAGCATTTCGAGACGCGACTGCTCAAGCTGGCGCTGCCTTATCGGGACGCAAAGAAAGCTCCACAGCGAGTGCTGGCTAAGCGTATTGAGACTTTTCTTGGGGAGTTGTTCTCTTTTGTTGACCATGAGGCAGTCCCCTCTGACAACAATGCCGCAGAGCGAGCAGTCCGGCCGGCTGTGATCCTGCGGAAGATGAGCGGGGGAAGCAGATCACCAAAGGGCTCAGATACTCGCATGACTCTTTTGAGCCTTTTCGGCACTTGGAAACTGCAGGCCAAGAATCCGTTAGCCGCTTGCGCATCAATGCTTACGGCACGACCGTAAAGTCGTACTCACCGAGAGTGAGCTCTTACATCGTTGCAACCGGCGCACGAACGTGGTATCCTCTAGGGTAACAGCCGCTTTGTCCATCCTCTGGAGCACGAACACGACAACAATGGCCTTTCAAGACGATCAGACCGTAGGGGTAGTTCAAACTCAGTTCTTCGACTACCCGGGCGAACTGGAGCTCGAGTGCGGTCGCACACTTGGGCCCATTCGGCTCGCCTATGAGACATATGGCCAGCTCAATGCGGACAAGTCCAACGGCATCCTGGTGATGCACGCACTGACCGGCGATGCGCACGTGGCCGGGCGCCACAGTGCGGATGAGCCCAAACCCACCGGCTGGTGGGACGAGCCGGCGCCTATGGTCGGGCCGGGCAAGCCCCTGGACACGAACAAGTACTTCGTAGTCTGCTCCAACATCATAGGAGGCTGCAAAGGCAGCACCGGTCCCGAGACGGTCAACCCCGCAACTGGCAAACCCTACGGCCTGGATTTCCCAGTGATAACCATCCCCGACATGGTGCGGGCGCAGAAGCTGCTGATAGACCACCTCGGAATCGAGAAACTGCTGTGTGTAGTGGGTGGCAGCATGGGCGGGATGCAGGTGCTGCAGTGGACCGTGGCATACCCGGAGATGGTGCGGCTGGCGATACCCATAGCTACTACCGCGCGGCTCTCCGCTCAGGCAATTGCTTTCGATGCCGTGGGCAGGCACGCGATTATGGCCGACCCGGAATGGAACGATGGCGATTACTACGATGGCCCCGGTCCCGTCAATGGCCTGGCCATCGCCCGCATGATCGGCCACATCACATATCTGTCCGAAGTCTCCATGCACCAGAAGTTCGGCCGGGACCTGCAGGACAAAAAGCGCCCGGACTACGACTTCGTGACCGAGTTCCAGGTCGAAAGCTATCTGAACTACAAGGGCGCGAAGTTCGTGGAGCGATTTGACG
>JAUCPZ010000230.1 GCA_030372995.1 Dehalococcoidia bacterium | reverse complement strand
ACCCGGCGGGGGAAGACCTCATGGTTTTCCACTCGCGGGCCGATGTCGCACAAGTTCACGTTTCCGACATCGGTCGAGAAATGCACCGCGTGCGGGTTGCCCATGGACACAAAGGTCAGGCGCAATCTTTGCCCGGCAACATTCAACGGGTAGTCCATGACCGGCACGCCTCTGGCCGTTATGGCGACGGGGAGGTCCTCCGGTCTGAACCCGGGCTCGCCCATGTCCACCTGGAACCGCAGCCCCCGGTCCCGCGGCACGGCGGTCTTGATGCCGGCGGAGGTCTCTATGGCTATACTCCGCCGGGGATCGGCCCTCCCGGTGCTGACTACGTAGCGCGCAAAGCACCGCAGGCCGTTGCCGCACACCTCGGCCTCGGACCCGTCAGGGTTGAACATCCTCATGCGGAAATCGGCCTTCTTCGACGGTAGTAGCAGTATCAGTCCGTCGCTGCCCACACCGAACCGGCGGTCGCACATCGCCCGCGACAGCCCCGGCCAGTCGCGGCGCATTCCCTCCGCCTCGATCAACACGAAGTCATTGCCCGTCGCCTGCAGCTTGGCAAACCTCATCTTGTCACTCCCTCAGACGCTGTCTCTGCTACCCAAACCGGATGTCCTCGGAGGCCTTCAGACTCAAGAACGACCCGTCGCCAACTATGACGTGGTCGAGCACCAGGATGCCCAGAAGCTTCCCGGCCTCCACCAGCCGCCGCGTGAGCTCGATATCGTCCTGGGACGGCTCGGGATCGCCTGACGGGTGGTTATGCACAAAGATCACCGACGCGGCGCTGGCCTTGATGGCCTCCTTGAACACCTCGCGCGGGTGCACGATGCTGGAATCCAGGCTGCCCACGGACACGGTAGCTGTCCGGATAAGCCGGTTCCTGGTATCGAGAAGCAGCGCCAAGAAATGCTCCTTCTTCTTGCCCTTCAACGCGGCGCTCACCACGCCAAAGACATCCTCCGGGCTCTTCACCTGAGCCTTGCCTTCGCCCGGCCCTCCTTGCAGCCGGCGGCTCAAGTCGAAGGCCGCCTTCAACTGGGCCGCCTTGGCCGGGCCAATCCCATTGATCTGGGACAGTTCTTCCAGTGATGCATCAGCAATGCCCTGCAGGCTGGCGAACCGGCTCAGCAGTCTCTGGGCGGTGACCATCACCGATTCGCCCTTCACGCCGCGTCCCAGGACCAGTGCCAGTATTTCCTGAGCGGAAAGGGCCTCTGCGCCGAACCGCGCCAGCCTTTCTCTGGGACGCTCCGCGGGCGGCAGGTCCCTCACGGTGAACGAGTCCTTCATTTCGCCTTGCCGATCTGAGACCTGAGATAGGCTTCCATGAACTCGTCCAGGTCGCCGTCGAGGACTGCAGCGGTATCGCTGGTCTCGTATCCCGTGCGGTGATCCTTCACCATGCGGTATGGATGGAGGACGTAGCTTCTTATTTGGTTCCCCCAGCCAGCAGACTGGTGCTCACCCTTCAGCTTCGCCCTTTCATCAGCCCGCCTGATCTGCTCCTGCTCCAGCAGCCTGGCCTGAAGGACCCTGAGGGCGATCTCCTTGTTCTGGTACTGCGAGCGCTCGCTCTGGCATGAAGCCACCAGCCCGCTGGGGAGGTGCGTTATCCGGACGGCTGAACTCGTCTTCTGCATGCCCTGGCCCCCGGGGCCACTGGACCGGAACGTCTCGATCTTCAGATCCTCCGGGTTTATCTTCACCTCTGTCTCCTCGTCGGCTTCCGGCAGCACTTCCACCAGCGCGAAAGAGGTGTGCCGCGCATGATCGGAGTCAAAGGGCGAGAGCCGCACCAGGCGGTGCACACCGCGCTCCGACCTGAGATAGCCATAGGCGTACTCACCGTTGATCTCCAGCATGGCGCTCTTTATGCCCGCTTCCTCGCCCGGCGATGTATCCAGCACCTCCGTGCGGAAGCCCCGACGCTCCGCCCACCGCACGTACATCCGCAGGAGCATCTCTGCCCAGTCCTGCGACTCCGTGCCGCCGGCACCGGCGTGAAGGGCCACGATGGCATTTCTGCGGTCATATTCACCGCTCAGGAGCAACTGCAGGTCGAGTTTGTCCACTTCGGCCGATATGCGGTCGACCTCGGAACGGACCTCCTGTTCCAGCGAGAGGTCATCCTCCTGCAGGGAGATATCCACCAGTTCCCTCAAATCATTGACCCTCCGCTCCAACTTGCGCCATCTCTGGGTCTCCTCCTTCAGGGCACTGAGCTGGCGCATCACACGATTGGCCTCGGAGGGATTCTGCCAGAAGTCGGGTGCCGCCGACTCCTTCTCAATCTCGGCGATCCGCTTCTCTTTGCCTTCTACGTCAAAGACGCACCATTGTAGCTGAAATCCGTTCGTGCAGGCCTTCCAGTCTCTCTTTCTCCGTTTGCATTCTGTAGTCCAGTTCCTTCCTGTCTCCGGCGCGTGATGGCCGCGCCGGATGACCGCCGAAGTCGCCCAAATAAATATACAACATATGGGACCGTTCCTGGTACTTTGCGGCCGGCAATTCCCCTCTCACCCTGCCATTGGAATCCCCTTTTGGGCCTTCTTTGCTCCTGGAGGGGTCGTCGGTGGGGAAGTGAGAACAAGGGAAGGCCCATTCCCCTTCAAACGGGGTTCCCCTCGGCAAAGCGCAGCATTACACCCGCAGGCTCCCCGACGCGGCCTGGTGCGCCAGGCGCGTCGGCTCGGGCAGCCGGTAGCCACGGCAGCAGCGGTTCACCCAATACACCGCGGCCATCAGGTCCACCTTGTGGCCGATGGAAACAAAGACAGGCTTCACGCCCGTTTTCGTGCGCAGCGCGATGCCCACCACCTCACCCTCGTGTTCTATCTCGGCGGCACTCCCGGCCTCAAGCCCCAGAGGACCGAATGTGCCGCAGAGCACCGACTTGGCGCAGCCGATGGTGGGTACGTCGAGCAGAACACCGAGATGGGAAGCGATCCCAAATCGTCTGGGGTGGGCGATCCCCTGCCCGTCTACCAGGATCAGATCCGGCTTCGACCTCAGTTTTTCGTATGCCGCGAGGATCACCGGCGATTCACGGAAAGAGAGCAGTCCGGGCACATACGGGAAATCCGGGCTCATCTCCGCCTCCCCGACCTCCACGACCTCCAGGCCGGGATAGCTGAGGACAACGACCGTGCCCCTGGCTTTGCCTTGGAATCGGGGCGCGGATATGTCAACGCCGGCCACCAGCTTCGGGCGTGAGATGTGGTTCTCTCTGCAGACCATCCCCGCCAGCCTCAACTGAATGGCCCGGGCTTCAGCGGGCGTGACCTTCCACGGATGAACCTGCTGCACCAGCACCGTTCGATTATAGTGTGCACGCTCTGCCCGATCAACGGCGGGCCGACTCCACGAGTGCACTGTTTTGACATTACCCCATGCCACTTGGTAAGCTGGGGGCGACCTCAAATGGCGGGGCTCGTTCACGTCTTCACCGGCGACGGGAAAGGCAAGACGTCGGCGGCTCTGGGTATAGCCCTGCGGGCTGCCGGTCATGGTCTCAAGACTCATATTACCTTCTTCATGAAGGGCGAGTATCCCTACGGCGAACAGAAGACCCTCGCTCTGCTGCCCGACATCAGCATGGCCCGGTTCGGGAGCCTTGAATTCGTCGACCCAGGCAACGTGAAGCCCGAGGAAAGAGAGCAGGCCAGGCTGGCCCTGGAGAATGCGCGAGTAGCCGTGCATAGCGGGCATTTTGACCTGGTGATCCTGGACGAGGTCAACGTAGCTGCGGCGTGGAAACTCATCGACGTCAAGGATCTCATACGTTTCATTAAAGA
>JAUCPZ010000229.1 GCA_030372995.1 Dehalococcoidia bacterium | reverse complement strand
AGTCCCTGCTCCCCCACGAAGAAGCCAATTCCTACTACCGCTTCCACCAGGAGATGATCGATTCCCTCCACCCCGGCTCCCCCCTGGAGAACAGGCTCGTCCGCCGCATCACCGACACCCTCTGGCGCCTGCAGCGGGTCCCCGAGGCCGAAGCCCAGCTCTTCGCCGCCTTGGCCGAGCGAGCCCGAGACAAGGTCCAGAAGGAGAACGAAGAAGAACAGGAAGCCTACGAGAAGGAACTGCGCTGGAAGAAGCCCGAGGATGTAGCCCCCCTGGACATCCGGCCTCTTCCGGACGACCCCTCGGCCGCAGAGGCTCTGGCCCAAGCCTTCCTCAAGAAGGACAGCCGCAATCCCTTCATGCGCCTCCAGCGCTACGAGCAGGCCCTCAACCGCACCCTGAACAAGAGCCTCCATGAGCTGCGTCAACTCCAGCGTGAGCGAGCCAAAGACCCCCGCGATGACAACGGCGTCCTCCTCCAGACCAAAGTCGATGACCTCCAGAGCCGCCTGGGCCAGATGATCGACCAGAACATCGAGCTGAAGATCGAACTGGAGAAGCTCCAGCGGGCCCAGGCAGCCCCAGTACAAAACGAAGCCAATTCCGCTGCAACCCCCGAAAAGACAAGCTCTTCCAGAAGCTCATCTCCCGAAAAACCCGACTCCACGCCCTACGCCCCACGTCCCTATCGGCCGTTTGGCTTGGCAGGGCCGTTTGCAGCGTCCGGCTCCCACATAGCCCCCATAAGCTCGTAGATATGCGGCTCGGCGGTGATGAGCTCAGCGCGGTTGAACGGGAAGAAGTCGTCCATCCCGAAGTACGCCTCGGTCATTTCCGCGAAAAACTCCTTGTGATCGGTGAGCCCGTAGTGCCGCACTCGCCTGCCGTTGTAGAGCAGGGCGTGCTCGCCGTGGCCGCTTCGCTTGTAATCCTCGTAGGCCTTGAGGATCCGAGGCTCGTCGAAGCCCAGCACCTGGTCGTGATAGGCGTGCGCCAGCTCGTGCAGCACGACCCACGGCTGCTCGGCGATGTTGCGCCGAGTGGGCAGGTCGGCGGCCACGGGAATGTGAACGCATTTGGCC
>JAUCPZ010000228.1 GCA_030372995.1 Dehalococcoidia bacterium | reverse complement strand
CGCTTGCCGAGTCGATGCCCTCTCTGGGAACCGTACTTGCCTCCGACGGAGCAATCGTGGAGGGGGCTTCGGGCAGTTACGACCCCGCCGGTTTCCGCATGGAATACGGTCCTGACGGAGAGCCGTTCTTCGCAGAGGAGGGCTCCTCGCTCCTGGAACCCGTTCTCCCTCCTGCCGGGCAGGTCCTTGATGGCACCTGGCACCCGCTGGGAAGCGGTGTTATAGGCACCTGCGTCTATGCGATCGCAGTGAACGGCTCGGACGTGTATGTGGGTGGATCCTTCACCGACGCCGGCAGCATTCCTGCCAACAACATCGCCCGATGGAACGGCAGCAGCTGGTCTACGCTGGGAAGCGGAGTGAACGCACAAGTCTCGGCTATCGCCGTGAGCGGCTCGGACGTGTATGTGGGGGGATCCTTCACCATGGCCGGTGACAATCCGGCCAATCACATCGCCCGATGGAACGGCAGCAGCTGGACACCACTGGGGAGCGGTGTGAACGACGCTGTCCGGGACATCGAAGTGAGCGGCTCGGACGTGTATGTGGGGGGAGACTTCACCGTGGCCGGGGGGATCATTTCCAGACGCATCGCCCGATGGGACGGCAGCAGCTGGTCACCACTGGGGAGCGGTGTGAACGGCTCTGTCTACGCCGTCGCCGTGAACGGCTCGGACTTGTATGCGGGGGGCGTGTTCACCCAGGCCGAGAGTAACCCTGCCAACCGCATCGCCCGATGGAACGGCAGCAGCTGGTCGGCGCTGGGGAGCGGTGTGAGCGGCATTGTTCACGCCATCGCCGTGAGCGGCTCGGACGTGTATGTGGGAGGACAATTCACCCAGGCCGGAGGGAGCCCTGCCAACCATATCGCCCGATGGGACGGCAGCAGCTGGTCGGCACTGGGAAGCGGTGTGAACAACCATCTTGTTGCCATCGAATTGAGCGGCTCGGGCATATATGCTGGAGGCTGGTTCACCTTGGCCGGAGGCGACCCTGCCAGTTACGTTGCCCGATGGGACGGCAGCAGCTGGTCGGCACTGGGAAGCGGTGTGAACCTCTGGGTCTACGCTATAGCCATGAGCAGCTCGGACGTGTATGTGGGAGGTTTCTTCACCGAGGCCGGGGGGAGCCCTGCCAGCCATGTCGCCCGATGGGAACCCGACACGGGCATCGATCCGTCCCCGGAAATCGAATCGAGCGAGCTTCATGCCTCTCCCAACCCCGCTGCTGCCGGCGTCGATCTCTCCTTCCAGAGCACCGGGCTCTCCCCGCTGACACTCGAGATCTACGACGTCGCAGGGCATCTCGTGAATACGCAGGAGCTGGGGACCCTGCCTGCGGGCTCCCGGACCCACTACTGGGACGGCCTCGACGGTAACCGGAGTGCCCTTGCCCAGGGCGTGTACTTCCTTTATCTCTCCAGCGCCGATCTCGAGGCTTCCACGAGAGTGGTACTGTTGAGGTAAGCGGGCAACATCGACAGGGCGGGCCGCTGTTCTCCAGCGGCCCGTTCTCATCGTGCGACCTGCTGAACAGGACCAGTGCCCTGCTTATTGCTTCAATTCCGCGGAGCGGAATTGATGGGTAGCACAACAGCGGTTTGCATAGGAAAACGGCGAGTACGCGTGCGATCCCGTCCGGGATCCGACCCGGAGTGACAGGCTGGTGTCATGGCCTCTCGAAACTCCTTCGAGGGGCGGAATGCTCAGCAGCTCGTCTAACCTAAGGAGTGTCTGCCGGCTCTTCAGTTCCGCCCTGCGGAACTGATGGGTAGCGTAACAGCTGTTTTCCGCCGGAAAACAGCGAGTACGCGTGTTTCAGCTTAGGGCTGGATCACTCTCGCGACTTTGCTGCGCAAAGTCACTGCCGTCTCTTTTCTCATTCCGGCTCAGCCGGAATGAGTGGTACGCCCGTCGCGACTCGAACGCGAGACCTGCGGATTAGAAGTCCGCTGCTCTATCCAACTGAGCTACGGGCGCACCGGTGAGAAGAAGATAATACATGAATCCCGGTACGCCCGGAAGCAAGATCGCTCCCGCGACTTTGCTCCGCAGAGTCACTGCCGCTTCCTTTTCGCGCGCACCGCTCTCGCGGTGTCAAGGAATGAGCTACGGGCGCACCGATTCGGGATTATACTGACATAAGGTGCGCCTGACAGCGGTAGCGCTATCGCAGGTTCGCTCCACGAACAATGAGGAAGTACGCTGCGGCCCTTTCGCGGTTCACCCAGCGCTGAACGCACATGATGGTGAATCGCTGCCGGACCGGCTTATCCCCTGTCTCTTATACACATCTGACGC
>JAUCPZ010000227.1 GCA_030372995.1 Dehalococcoidia bacterium | reverse complement strand
GTTCAGGCCAGCCCGTTCCTCTCTTCCGCTGTCTTTCTCATCCATGGCGGGTGCTTTTCGGGATTCACAAATGAGGACCACGGTGCAGGTCTCATCCATGAGCCAGCATTCTAGCACTTCACCTGCGATGGTGACAGCAGGCGAACAAGGGAAACGAGGTTGACCAGGCGACTATAATGATACCAGAGGGGCGCCAGCAAACATAACAGTGTAGCTTACCACCATATATCGCGGGTGACGCCGAACCACTGCTTGTATTTGGTCACTTTAGCAGTGGGGAGTCAATAGTGAAACCGACCCTTGGAGGTCGGTTTCTTTGTTTTGGGAGAGGAGAAAGACGGAAACGGGAGGTGAAGAGAGGATTCCTTTAGCAGACTCGTAATCTGGACAGCACAGAAGAACGGTACGACGAAAGGAAGTGATGATCATGAAAAGAATATCGGTGTTCACAGTACTCATGCTGGCGGCAACGTTACTTGTCGCAGTGATTGCCCCGTTGGGACTCAGTGCGTCCGGACCCTGTGGGGACCTGCCGTCCACTGTTACTATGAGCTACGTTCCGAACAAGGTCACTGCCTACCTCACAACCACAATAACTGGCGACGGCATCCTCGATGGCACCTACGACGGTTGGTGTGTTGACCTTGATCGCCAAGCCGTGTTTGAACAGAGCCACAACGCGAAGGTAGTCTGCAGCTATGATGCGGCTGCAGAGGATTATGTGGCGTACCCGGACAACTTTGACTTGGTGAACTGGATACTAAACCGCGACTTCAGAGACGAATCAGGTTCACACGGGGCATACACTTGGAAGGACGTCCAAGTGGCCATCTGGAGACTTCTGGTGGACTCTGGCTATTCGGGTTCAGACCCGACAGGCTGGGATGCGGACAGGGTCAACGACATCATAGCGCTTGCGCAAGCGAACGGGGAGGGTTTTATCCCCGGCACCGGTGACCTCTGTGCCGTTATCCTCGTACCCATGAACGCAAGACAAGAGATAACATCACAGGTCAGTATCATCGCCCTGCGCCTCCCGGGTCGCGGCGGTGAGGGCTGCACCCCCGGCTTCTGGAAGAACAACTGGAAGAAATGGCAGGGCGTAGAGCCCGGCAACGCATGGACGAACCCCTACGACGGCGGTGACCGTTTCAGTGATGTCTTCGGCCGCATCATTACGGTAAGGTCCGGCGGGCGCTCTACGATCAGCGACCCGACACTGTTTCAGGCTTTGAACTCTACAGGTGGCGGCATTGATGCCCTGGCTAGACATGGTGTAGCCGCATTGCTGAACGCGGCAAGCCCAGACATCGACTATGCCTTCTCAGTTGGAGATGTAATAGCGAGGGTGCAGGCAGCGATCGACAGTGGCGACTACGAGACGACCAAGGACATTCTTGCCGCACAGAACGAAGCTGGCTGCCCGATTGACCAGCAGGGATAGGTGCTGGTTGTCAGCAGTCGGCGACTGCGGCCCAGGCAGATGCTGGTTCTGTATACCAGCAGAAGCAAGTGGCTTGACCAACGACGGGGAAGGGTGGGTTTCAAAACCCACCCTTCCCCGTCGTTCTTGACACCTTTAGCCCGCCGATTCCCCCCGTCTCCGAGCCATCCTTCGGTGAGAGGACGGGCCCCGCCCCGCCGAAGGTATCCCGCCGACCATGTACGCCTTCGCACGGCTTCCAGCTGGTCCCGCCACCCCATCCGTGCTAACATTTAACCCGGTTCAGGCTCATGCATGCCATCTCCGCTGCCGGCCAGGTGAAGAATGTTCCCTGAGGGAGAAGTCGTTGCTGCGCCGGAGCACGTAAGGTGAACAGATTCGGAATCCGCAAGCAGGCCCGAAATGTGGCATACCGGACAGTGCTGCTGGGCATTACGCTGTTGGTTGCGTTGGCGGTGGCAGACTGTTCCTCATCGCCGTCCGATCAGGTCCCCCTAAAGATCATCATCTACACGGACTTCCAGTGTGGCGCCTGCGCCAGATTCAGCTCTGAAGTCGAGCCTGAACTCAGATCAAGGTACGCGGATACCAACAAGGCTCAGATTGAGATACGCCTGCTGGCGGCTGAGGGCGATGATTCCCTGCGAGCGGCTGTTGCAGCGTTGTGTGCCGGTGACCAGGGCCGCTTCACAGATTACCACGACGCACTATTCGACGCCTGGCGTGACAACAACGAGGATCCCGAGACCTTCTCCATCGACAAACTGGTGGCGCTGGCAACGTCACTCGGATTGGACGCCCCGGCTTTCAGAAGCTGCCTTGAAAGTGGTCACAAGGGATCTCAGGTAGAGGTGAACATGGCCTTGGCTCGAGCGGATGGCGTGCAAACCCTGCCAGCCCTCCTCGCCGGGAATGCCAGGGTGGAAGGGTACAAGCCATTGGACGTTTATCTCAACGCCGTCGACCAAGCCTTGAAAGAAAGCCGGCTGGCCTGACCTGTCTCCTTCTGTCTGGTCATCTGGTCAGTCCAACATCGGTGCTGTCTTCTTTTCTCAGTCAATTGCGCCATCCCTGGGCTTCGTGAGACCTCTGGTCACTCCGTTATCACTGATGCCCCGGCGCTAATCTCGCGCTGACCCACCTCTTGTCTCGAGGCTGTCTGTTCTAGCCCTTCCCGTCCAGCTTGGGAAGCTCTATGAGCATCCGCGCGATCGAAGAGAGGAGTACACGTCCTTGACAATTCCTGAGCGGCGGCCTATTCTCGGGCCAACCCGAAGCACCATGTCGGGGCATGCCGCTCCTCCTGCAGACGCCTACGTTGACTCCGGCCTTATCGCACCTGGGACAGGACCGGTCAAAGGGGTGCTCGCTCTCAGGACCCTGCTTTGGGGCAAGATAGTAAAGTGGATGTCCTTCGCGACGGGCGACGGCTGCCCCGAGAGATGGCAGTGCCGCGGCAGGCGAGCTGGAGGCAATAGCCCTGTGTCATGGCAACCAATGGGGACTCAAGGTTGGCTAGATTAGCGAACATACTCGCCAGACTTCGCCAAGAGCCCAAGTGCTCAACGGCAAAACGGGGGGCTAGAGGACGTGAAGAGACTATTGTTGGGCATCGCGAGACCACCAGCTAGGATAGTCAATACTGCGCTACGCGCTTTGGTGTTGCTCATCTACGGCCGCAATTTGGAGGGAAACGACAACCTCAGCGACAACCTCAGATTCTTGCGTTATGCCTTCTTACAACGGTTATTGGGATTCAATCGAAGAGTGCCATGGCCAGTGCACTTTACCTCAGTGGTGGTCCATCACGACAGGATTCGACTTGGCAGCCGCGTGAATCGGGGCGACAATCCCGGCTGCTACATCCAAGGTGTGAATGGCATTATCTTTGGCTCGAACATAAGAATTGGCGCAAACGTATGCATAGTGAGCGCCAATCATAGTCAAGACGACTATGACCGTTGGGATCCCGCAGACCCCATCAGAATAGGCGACAACGTGTGGATTGGTGCCAATACAGTGATACTCCCCGGTGTCCAGATTGGCGACAACGTCATCGTTGGTGCAGGCAGCGTGGTAACCACGAGCATTCCTGATGATTCCGTCGCGGCGGGAAATCCCTGTCGGGTGCTGAGGAAGAAGCCGCCCTACAAAGGTAGGATTTATGCTTAGCGGAATTGCCGCGGGCGGCTATGCAATGGTTCAACCTCCATTTGCCCTCTCTGATATCCCCCCAGTCGCACTCCTCGGGATCCCCAGGCTCCAAGCGGCCGGACGCGTGCAAGAAGTCATGCAAGAGTGGTATTGCCACCATCACACCTTGACGCGCCAACATCAGTCGTGTCCTAGTCATCATCATCCCAGACCCAAGCAACGGCATAGCAGCACTGCACGAAGAATGCCCGCCTGCGTGGCGATCGACCGGGGGCAAGACGCCCGTTTCTGAAATAGAACACTTGCTTCATATGCTCCGACAACGTACACTGTGACACTAGGTCTGCTGGAGACTGTAGCGGAGACCTGGTGTGAAATCCATTGGCAGGAGAACATGCCTCGCAGTCGGAATCATCTGTCTTCTTCTGCTGGCAGCAGCTCTTCTCATAGCGCGAAACTCGCCCGCCACAGGATATGAGCTCTCCGTCTATGCCTCCACCCCAACCCTTGTGTGGGTCTTCCTGCTCTTGGCAGTGGTCGGAGGCCTCTTCATCATCGTCCATCAGGTTGTCACAGAAGACTGCGAAAGCAGCCGCGTGTGGCTCGCTGGCTTCCTGGTTCTCTTGCTGGCGCATGTTTCCCTGATATGCGTCCCCTATGTGCGGGGTTACACGACCTGGTTCGGAGACAACCTCAGCCATTGGGGACACATCAAAGACATCCTCTCTGCCGGGCATTTCACCAAGTTCAACTCATACCCTGTCACCCATGTTATGCTGGCGCAGGTGGTACTGGTCACAGGGTTACCCTTAAGCGGGGTGGCTAATCTGAGCACCTGCTTCCTGTCTCTGGGGTTTGTCCTGTCAGCGTACTTGCTGGCGACGGCCGTGCTGCAGGACAGAGGCCAGCAATTACTGGTGGCCGCCGTGGTGGCCGCCGTCATGCCGTTCGGTCTCTACCACGTTCTTCTGATGCCAAACGGCTGGTCTATCTTGCTTTTCCCGCTCCTTCTGTTTGCCGCTCTCAAGTGTGAGGGTTTGGCTTACCTGGTCGTGGCGCTTTTCATGGTCGTGCTTTATCCTTTCTTCCATCCCCTGTCGTCGCTCATGGTTGCAGCAGCGCTGGTCACAATTGTTCTGCTCACACTCGCGCTGCGGTACGTGTTCGGACGGCCGAGGAAGGCCGCCACTGCGCCCCCACTCGGGAGAATCCTCACCCTGGCTGCTATCAACTTGGCGATCCTGCTTCCCTGGCTCCTCTCTTTCGAGGAACATGTACGCAGAGAGCGTCTGCTGTGGCACCAGTTGCTCACTGGCGGAGCGGACGTCATCGGAAGCATGGGCGAGTCGCTTGAGAAGGTGGACGTCCACGGACTAGGCTTCCTGATTCTACTGGTGAAGATGTATGGCGTGGAGCTGATCCTCATAGGCGCCGCCTTGATCGGCGGAATTCTCCTCATGAGGCAGCTCAGATCAGCGGCGAGGGACGTTAGGTCTCTCGGCCTATTGAGCCTGCTCGGTCTGATGCTTCTCTTTGGCAGCCTCTACCTTCTCTACCTGGTGGGTACGCCCGGCCTCGGCGCGATCGGCGGGACACGCCTCCTCTCTTACACGATGATCCCCACTGCATTCCTGTCGGCATTCTGTATGCATCACTTCGTCACTCGCCGCCACGGTCCGCGTGTTGCGATGGGCGTCCTCTGCGTGATCATTCTGCCAGCAATCCTGTCCATGCTGTCCCTTTACGATTCTCCCTACAGACTCCGTCCTAACATCCAGGTTACCGAGACAGAGATGGCCGGAATGGAGTGGTTCATTGAGACCAAAGACCGGAGCTTGGGTTCGACATACATCATGAGGCCGCCAGACCGTTTTGCCCACGCTCTACTTGGTTACGAAGAGAGCCAACGGCGAAGGAGCGAGTTCAGCTCATATGCGCCTCAGATCCCTGATCACTTCGGCTACGGCGAATTCGCTACGCTGGGTGACCAGTACACGCGGACTACCTACGCAGCCATAACCCGCTTCGACACTGTCGTCTACTCCACAGTTTGGAGGAAGGTGGGACGCTTCACTCAAGCCGACTTCGAGCAGCTCCAAGAAGATGCCACCGTGACGAAGATCTATGCAAACGGGGGGTTGGACGTCTACCTGATACGCGGCTTGGGCGCTGCTCCGTGATCTCTCATCGCCGATCGCAGGTCAGCCTGAGCTGGAGCGCAAAAACCCACAAATGGGTCGTCGCCCCGAAAACCGGCACAACACGACCTGATATGTCTGAGGTTACTCCACCAAAGCGAAATCGAACACCGAAGCCAGTTTCTTCGCCTGATCCTCCCAGGTGTAAGCGCGCAGCACCTCATCTTTCGGATTGAAGAAGGAATGCACAGCTCCCCCATCCCGAAACTCTTGGAGCCAGACCTTCAGGGTAGCCCCTATTGCACCAGCGTCATTCGCGACAACCCCGCTCCCTGTTTCCGCTAAGAGCTTCGGAATGCTGCCGCCTTCGTACACGGAAGTGGCCAGGATAGGCCTCCGTGCGCCAAGGTACTCAAACAGTTTCCCGGAGTACGTGCCTTCGTCCCGGGGGTCATTCCAGCTCAGGAGAAGAAGCACCGTGGATTCCTTCTGCAGTTTCACGCTCTGTTTGAACGGCACTTGTGGCAGGAACTTGACCTTGTCGCCAAGCGAGTATTCCTCAACAAGGTTACCGATGACATCGCGTGCGTCGAATCCGACAAAGCGAATCTCCACATTGCCCACCAGTGATTCATCTTCCGTTTTCAGTTGTCGGAGCGCCTTGAACAATTCCGACGGGTCGCGTCTACCTCGGTAAAGGCGACCTGTGTACGTAATAGTGAACTTCGATGTCAACGGGACTGGCTCAGAGTAGTCCTCCGGATCGAACCCGCTCGGAATGACATGCACATTCTTCCCATGGTACCGCCCGAGATCTTCCGCCAGGGGCTCAGACACGGTGACCAGTCGCCTGGCGGGTGCCAGAGTCCGCTTTTCCACCCAGCCAGCGAGCCAATCAAGCGGGCGCAGCTTCATGTCATAGGGACTCTGGGACCAGAGGTCCCTGAACTCGGCGACCCAAGGCACACGCGTCCTCCTGCTGATTGCCGACGCAACGAAATGCGCAGTCGAAGGGCTATACGTGCTGAAGACTAGTGCCACATCTTGATCTGCGGCAACGGCACTTAGCCCCACCTTTCTTGCCGGGAAATACCAAAGCACGGGGTCCTTGGTAAGCATCCGAATGACGGGAAGCTCGTACACTGGCCTGAACTTCCGGACGATGCCGGTGCCGATGTTCCTCAATTTCCTCTTCAGTCCGGCCCGGCCCCCACCTGCGGCGTCAGCACTGCGTGAAGATGAACGGAGAAGGAGTTCTGCTGGATCACGGTATTCTGCCCGCATGATACGTTGTTGCCCATACTCCACGGGAAGCTCACTGTCGCAAGCAGTGCCATCAGTCAGCACCACCGGCTCCCAGCCAAACCTGGGCAGGTATTTCGCAAGCTTCGCGCTTCTGATGGCTGCAATGTTATTGTCCGGGGGGTACCGGAAGGCAATGTACAGCACTCTTCTACGCTGACTGGTGTTGTCAGTCGACATCTGACTCTTTGCTTCTATCCACCCCAGCAGTTCCGCCCCCACTCAGGCCGCAATCTCCAAGCTCGAACTGGCGAAACAGACGCCCGCACTTCCCATCAGACAAGAGAGGCATTCCTTGAGGCAATGCGACGCTGCGTCGGTCAATGGCGGACATGGAGCCGGACAATCCCGGACGAAGGGCATCCACTACGCATTCAGGCGGATTCTTTAACGCGGCCACAGACATCTCATCGGTTCCGCAGTCTTCTGACACAGCGCGTGCACCATTTAAAGGGGTACTTGAATACCGACAGGAAGAGCCTTGTCCAATCCAGAATCGCCGGTTTGGGGTCATCACGAGCGAACACCGCAAACACCTTCTGTCCCAAGTACGGGTGGATATACTCCCTGATAGTCGGTCTTTGCCTGTGCCAGCGGAAGGGAGTGAGTATGTCCGCTGTTTCGCGAATCCAGAAGACATTGACCTCTTGTGGAACCTGCCCTGTCTCTTATACACATCTGACGCTGCCGACGAGTTCCGAACGGTGTA
>JAUCPZ010000226.1 GCA_030372995.1 Dehalococcoidia bacterium | reverse complement strand
AGACTTGCACTAACTCCTGCCTTCCGTCCTCTGAAATCAAGCACGCTTGTCAGGATTGCGCTCGACCGTTTTGCGTATCGCCGGGTCATTTCACTGGATGTATGCCCCAGGATATCCCTGACCATTTCAAGCTCGGTTCCTTGGTCCATCAACTGACACCCCAAACTATGCCTGATCCCGTTGTAGAGGTTGATCTTGATGCCTGTTGTGAATCGGCATGCAATAATGACCCACCTTTGAGGTAAATCGGCATCTAAAATTGACCCACCCTGTACAGCCTTCTACACTGCCGGCAATCGGGCAGAAGGAGGGCTGTGAGGAGATGCTTGTCGTGGAGACGATACGGAAGATACGCTTATCAGTTCATCGGGATGGCCGTTCGATTCGGCACACTGCAAAGGAGCTGGGGATTTCCCGGAACACGGTCAGGAAGGCGGTTCGGAGTCAGGAGACGGTATTTCGGTATCATCGGCAGTCGCAACCGCTCCCGGTTTTGGGGGCGTATGTAGAGCGATTGGCGGAGGCACTGGCGGAGGATGCGAAGCTTCCCAAGCGGCAACGCCGGAGTGCGGTTGTTCTTTTCGAGCAGTTGCAGGCCGAAGGCTATACGGGCGGCTATGACAGTGTCCGGCGCCATGTGCGGGATTGGAGGAGGCGCCAGAGCGAGCTTCCCGCCGAGGTTTACATTCCGCTGGTGTTCGAGCCGGGAGAAGCCTTCCAGTTCGACTGGAGCCATGAGCTGGTAGAGATGGCAGGGATGCCGGTCACGGTGAAGGCGGCCCAGCTGCGGTTGTGCCACAGCCGGCATTTTCTGGTGGTGGCATACCCGCGGGAGACCCAGGAGATGGTCTTCGACGCTCATGCGCAGGCCTTCGAGTTTTTCGGGGGAGTATGCCGGCGAGGTATCTACGACAACCTGAAGGCGGCGGTGAACAAGATACTCTCTGGTAAGCAGCGCAGTTTCAACAACCGCTTCGGGCAGTTGTGTTCGCATTACCTGTTTGAGCCGGTGGCCTGCACGCCCGCGGCCGGCTGGGAGAAGGGTCAGGTGGAGAACCAGGTGGGCACGGTGCGTCGTCGCTTCTTCGTTCCCCGGCCCAAGGTTCAGGATTTCCGCGAGCTGAACGAGTATCTCCGGGAACGCTGCCTGCAATGGGCGAAGACCCACCCGCACCCCGATGTTAAGGATCAGAGCGTGTGGCAGGTTTTTGAAGCCGAGAAGCCCCATCTGATTCCCCTTCCGTCGCCCTTTGACGGGTATGCGGAGCGACCGGCTCGGGTGAGCCCCAGCAGTCTGGTGAGCTTCGATCGGAACCGCTACAGCGTCGACTGCCGTCATGTAGGCTCTCCGGTGCAGCTGCGAGTGTATGCCGAGCGGATCGTCATTGTTCGGGAAGGCGAACTGGTCGGGGAGCATCGGCGTCATTTTGGCAGCGGCAAGACGGTGTTCGATCCCTGGCACTACCTGCCTGCCCTGGCCCGCAAGCCCGGGGCGCTGCGCAACGGGGCACCCTTCCGGCACTGGGACCTGCCTGAAGCCATTGCGTGCATCGGCGAACAGCTTCAGCGCCGCTATCCGGACTGGGATCGGCAGTATGTGGGCATCCTGCAGACCGTCCCGCTTTACGGCCTGGAGGCCGTGGAGACAGCCTGCAGCAAGGCGCTCAACGCAGGAGTCTTCAGCAAGGAGGTGGTGCTCAACCTGCTCAACCGGGGCAGAGAGGATACGGATACCCCTCCCATCGATCCTCCGGAGCACCTGATCCTCAAGCAGCCTCCCATTGCCGACTGTCAGCGCTACGACCGCCTGCGGCAGGAGGTGCTCTATGTTGCGCAATGAGGTGCTGGCGCTGATGGAGGAACTCAAGCTCAGGGGCATGCAGGAGGTTTATGACGAAGTGCTCGCCAGCTCCCGCAAACAGCGCGCCATCCCGGAGAAGGTAATCCTCGAACTGCTCAAAGCCGAGACCGCCGAACGCAGGCTTCGCAGCATCCGCTACCGCCTCGGACAGGCCCGCTTCCCCATGGCCAAGGACCTGGACACATTCCGGTTCGCAGACACTCCCGTTGATGAAGCCCAGATCCGTTCCCTGTATGAAGGCGCCTTCCTCCAAAACCGTAGCAACCTGATCTTCGTGGGCGGAACCGGCACCGGCAAGACCCACCTTGCCATCGCCATCGCTGCCAATCTCGTGCGCCAGGGATCACGGGCTCGCTTCTACAACCTCGTCGATCTGGCTAATGATCTGGAACAGGAGAACCTGGCCGGCCACGGCGGCAAACTCTCCGCCAGCCTGTCCCGCTTTCACCTGGTCGTGCTCGACGAACTAGGGTACCTGCCGTTCTCCAAGAACGCCAGCCAGTTGCTGTTTCACCTGATCTCCAAACTCTACGAGCAGACCTCGGTGATCATTACCACCAATCTCGCCTTCGGGGAATGGCCCCAGGTCTTCGGCGACAAGAAGATGACCACCGCGATGCTCGACCGCATCACCCATCACTGCGAGATCATCGAAACGGGGAACGATTCCTGGAGAATGAAACACCGGGCCTCCTGAAACGATTGCTCAGGAAAGGTTCAAACAGAAAACTTCTTTTACTGGGGGTGGGTCAAAATTGGATGCCGATGGTGGGTCAATTTTCAATGCCGATTGACACCAATTTCGGCCCATCGTGGTGTTATCCAAATCTTCCGTGGGCAGCAACACGTAGCAAAGGGTGATCGGCGTCTCTGTATCTCCGACAGGATAAAGC
>JAUCPZ010000225.1 GCA_030372995.1 Dehalococcoidia bacterium | reverse complement strand
CTTGCCGGGCTTTCCAGACAGGGGCCGGAGTTCTGACTGTTACAGCAGGCGGGACTGTGCCGGAATTCCACCGGACTTGCTGCCGCATTGAGCCCTCGCTCTCGCTCGGGCACCCCTGCATAAGGTTCAACTATACTGCAGCCATTATAGCAGCACCGAAGACGGCGGGCAACTGCGCTTGTCTTTGGCGTGACCTGATAGTATACTGGCCTCACTAGGCAGTTAGGCCGCAGGGGAGCTCAGAGGCTGAGAACCCGCCAACTGGCGGGTAACCCTTTGAACCTGACCTCGGTAATGCGAGCGTAGGGAGGCGGTTCCGTCGGCCAAGAACCGTTGACTGAGGCTCTTGGCCGTGCTGTTTTGTGGGGAGTTGGATAGGAATGACGCAGTTGGAGATGGCCAGACAGGGCATCGTCACGCCGCAAATGAAAGCCGTGGCGGAGCGGGAGGCGCTGGACGCAGATTCCGTGCGGTGTGGCGTGGCAGACGGCTCCATCGTCATACCCGCCAATCCAGCCCATGTGACGCTGAAGCCGTGTGGCATAGGCAGGGGACTCTCCACCAAGGTCAACGCGAACATCGGCACCTCACTGGACTGCGCATCGCTGGAGGTCGAACTTGAGAAGATGCGCGCCGTCATCGAGTACAAGTCGGACACGGCCATGGATCTCAGCACCGGCGGTGACATCAGCGCCATCAGGCGGGCGATCATCGCCAACTGCCCCCTGCCGCTGGGGACTGTCCCGATATATCAGGCGGCGATTCAGGCGGCCGGGGAGCGCGGGGCGATCGTGAACATGACGGCCGATGACATCTTCCGCGTGATTGAAGAGCAGGCGCGCGACGGCGTGGACTTCATGACCGTGCACTGCGGCGTCACACGCACGTCAATCGAGCACCTGCGGCGTCAGGGCAGGCTGACGAATGTCGTCTCGAGAGGGGGCGCATTCCTGCTGGGCTGGATCCTGCACAACGAACGCGAGAACCCGCTTTATGAACAATATGACCGTCTGCTGGAGATCGCCCGGGATTATGACATTACGCTCAGCCTGGGGGATGGCATGCGCCCGGGCAGCCTGTCCGATGCCACCGACCGCTGCCAGATACAGGAACTGTTGACGCTGGGAGAGCTGGTGGAGCGCGCCTGGAAGGCGGGGGTGCAGGTGATGGTGGAAGGGCCCGGACACGTACCGCTGGACCAGATCGTGGCTAACGTGCAGCTCCAGAAGAGGATCTGCCGCGGGGCGCCCTTCTATGTCCTCGGGCCACTGGTGACCGACGTGGGCGCCGGATACGACCACATTTCGGCTGCCATCGGAGGGGCCATCGCGGCGGCCGCAGGTGCCGATTTCCTCTGCTACGTCACGCCGTCGGAGCACCTGTCGCTCCCCGACGCTGCTGAGGTCAGGGACGGCATCATCGGCGCCAGGATTGCGGCTCATGCGGCGGATATCGTCAAGGGGGTGAAGGGCGCGGCCGAGTGGGACCGCCGCATGTCCCTGGCTCGGCGGAATCTGGACTGGGAAGAGCAGATCCAGCTCAGCATGGATCCGCACAAGGCCCGGCGGCTGCACGAGCGGTTCACCGACAAAGGGGGCACGTGCAGTATGTGCGGTCCTTACTGTGCCATGGCGCTGGTCGAGAAGTACCTGGGCATTTCCCTCGCCAAGTGCCCGCGGTAGGCCCGGCCGCGGAGGCGCCTCCATTGGGCAGTTGGAGTGCCCAAGGGCGTTTGTGTGTTCTTCCTGCCCCCACGACTGAGGGGCAGGGCGCTGATGTAGACGTCATATGACAACCTCAATCGCGCCGGACGGAGATGTGTGGAAACATAGGGTCGCGTTCATGCGGCAACGGGCGGAAGAATCGTGAAAGCCTCCATCATTTCGATCGGCACTGAGATCACGACGGGCGAGGTCGCCGATACGAACGCCTCTTACCTTGCCGCGCAACTGTCGCTCCTCGGCCTGGAGGTGGAATGCCTCGCCGCCGTGCCTGACCGCATTGACAGCCTCACCGAGGCCTTTGATCATGCCCGGCGTCGCGCCGATGTGGTGCTGGCCACGGGGGGCCTTGGACCAACCGATGACGATCTCACCCGGGAAGCCATTGCCCAAGTGCTCGGCGAGCAGATGTTTGTCGCACCTGATCTGGAAAGAGAGTTGCGGGGCATCTTCGCTGCCATGGGACGGGATATGCCGGCCAGCAACATCAAGCAGGCCACCCTAATCCTCTCGGCGCAGGCGATTCCCAATCCCAGGGGAACCGCGCCGGGGTGGTGGGTGGAGAAGGACGGGAAGATCATCGTTGCCATGCCGGGACCGCCTGTCGAGATGCGGCGGATGTGGGAGGCGGAGATAATGCCCCGGCTCCAGGGGAGGGCGGGGCATGAGTCGGTCCTTGTCCGCACCGTGAAATGCTTCGGGCTGTCTGAGGCCGAGGCAGGAGAAAGGGCAGCGCCCGTGTTTGGCATGGGGAACCCGGTGTTGGGCATCTACGCCAAGCCCGACGGCATACACCTACGCCTGATAGCAAGGGCGGCCGAGGAACGGAAGGCAGCAGCTCTCATCGCTGAGGCGGAGGGGAGGTTGCGGGGTGCACTTGGGGATCACATCTGGGGCGTGGATGCCGAGACCATCGAGAGTGTGGTAGGCGGCATGCTGACCGCGGGGCACCTGACTCTGGCGACGATGGAATCGTGCACCGGCGGGCTGCTGGCCAGCACCATTACCGACGTGCCGGGCAGCTCGGCCTACTTCAAGGGCGGGTTCGTATCGTACAGCAACGAGATGAAGGTCAGCTTGGGAGTGGATGCGCGTGTGATCGGGGAGCATGGCGCGGTCAGCGGGCCGGTTGCTGAGGCCATGGCTGAAGCGGCACGCCGGCAACTGGGAGCGGACATCGGCCTGTCGGTCACGGGCGTCGCAGGCCCGGACTCTCTTGAGGGGAAGCCGCCGGGGCTGGCGCATATCGGCATCGCAGATGTAACTGGTGCCAGGTCAGTTCGGGGGCGGTACCCGGCGCGGCGGGGGGACGTCAAGCGTCTGGCGGTGACCCACGCCCTGTTCCTGCTCAGGCAGAAGCTGGCGCCCTGTTGAGTTGGCACGTGCCGATTGGTCGGCCATTCTTGAGCGAGCGGCCTTTGCCGATTTCAGGCAGCTGTGAGGCGCCCACCGCGGGCAAAGCTATTGTTCGGGCTCGTAGACTTCGTCCTGATATCTGTTGTTGATCCTGGCATGGACGAGCCGGATAAGGATCAATGCGCCAAGCAGGCCTGCCGTGCCGATTACCACCCAGAGCCACCAGCGGGAACCTGACTCTTGCGCAAAGCGCGCCGTAACGGTCTTGGCTTCATTCACAATAATGATGACCGACCTGGCCGAGCCCGACGCGTCGCCCTCCCAGCCTGCGAAGCGGTATCCCTTTGCAGGCGTGGCAGTCAGGGTAACCTCGGTACCGACGCCGTATCCGCCCGCAGATTCCGGCTGCAACGAAACGGAACCCCCTCCCGGAGGGCTGCAATACACAGATACGGTCGGGTTGAACAAAGCAGTTATCGACTTGTCTTCATTGACTAAGATGCTTCTCGGATTATCGGGGCCCATGAGAGCACCCAGCCATCGGCTGAATGCGTAGCCCTGATTGGCCACACCACGCACCAAGACGGTCTCGTTGATCAAGTAGCCTTCTTCTGGCTGCGAAGGCTCGAGTATTACCGATCCCCCAGCGCTGGGTGTGGCGAAGACAGACACGGTACAGCGTGCGTCAGAACGCGTGAAGTTGGCCGTGATGTCCCGTGTGTTGTCCGGGGTGTCCCCTATGACGAAAGTGACTGGATTCTGAGTAGCATCGCTGATGACGTCGATTTCACCGCTCCAACGCTCGAACACGTAGCCGGGATGTGGCACTGCCCGCAGGGTGACGACACTATAGGACGTGAATTTCTGCCCTGCGGGGAATATCTCCACGCTTCCGGCTTCCTCAGGACTGCTGGCGACCGCCAGCTCTTGACATTTGTCTCAGGCAAAGGCGCGCTGCGATAGCCCCAAGGGAGCCGCGCATATCGCTGCGGTCAACACGATGGCGGCGATGCCCAAGAATCGCGTCAGATAACCGTGCCTCATCTCGTTCCCCTTTGCGTTGCTGCTGGCTAATGACTCGATGTATCTGCGAATGTGGCCGTGCGTCTTGTCACTAGTACCCAGACCGCACGGACCACGATGAGTAGAACAAGAACGCCCAGGAGTATCACAGGTATCAGCCACCAAGCAAAGCGAGCGCTCGTTGTGCCCACTGCAAATGGCGTCCCAGAGAGATCAGACAAGGAGGGTGTGCTCTTGGGGTCAATCTTGGCCCAAACAAAGCCGTCCTTCGTATTGACGCCGCTCTTTGAGCAGACCTTCCATTTGGCGCCATCCCACCAGTAGATGCGGAGGGAACCTCGTCTTACGGTGGCGACCTCGGAGTCAGAATAGTAGGCGCGGATTTCCAGCTGGTCGACATTAGTTGCATCGCTGACGTAGATATCTCTTGGGCTCCCTATCATTGTTGTCGGAAACTCGCCACCGGGCACTTCAGCATACTTGGCGATCCAGATCGTGGGACTGCCAATGCCAATCTTCAAGACGGTTGTGGAGAGCGCTGAGCGTCCGTCTAGGACATATTCGCCTGGCGTAGTCGTGGCCGTCTTGACCGCAACCGGCTCGGCCGTTAGGTACGGCGTGAAACGAATGCCCTCACCCACAGCAGCTCCTGTACCGGTAGGATACGGCCCACTCGCGCTGCCCCACCAGTTGTTAGCGCAGTTTGGCTCCTGAGTGGTGCCCTCCTGGTACACCTGCACGACGTGCTCCATACCGACGGCTGCCTCAAAACTATTGAAGTGCACCCGCGTGCCTATGCCAAGGGCTGACAAGTACACCCCAGACCCCGCAGGAGCCGTGTTGTCTGTGATATGGTTGCCGGCCACGTTGTTGCCTTCACCTTCCACCCAGACCCCATAAACGTTGGAGCGAATGTCGTTCTGCACAACCAGGTTGCCGTTGCCTGCGGATATCAACACCCCGTAGTGATTCCCCGAAATGCTGTTGTCTGCCACTGTGCAACCACTGCAGCCGTCGAAGTGAAAGGCAGCTGCACCCGGACCAGAAGCGCCCTGCACGGAAAACCCGGAGATCATAACCCCGTCAGACGATATGGTGAAGACGCTGCGGTTGGAGTCCTGAGGCCTGACGAGAGGTCTCGAGTAGCCGTCCTGGGACATTATGGACAGCTTCTTGTTGACCACCACGTTCTCGTCGTAGGTTCCTTCATGGACAACGATGAGCATGCCCTCTCCCGCGGCGCCGACAGCCTCTTGGATTGTGAGATAGTCAAACCCAACGCCCACGTGGATCTCGGCTCTGATGCGGGCACGGATCATAAGATCGCCTTTGGTAAGGGGGAGGTTCGGGAAGACGCCCGGGTTCCAGTGTTCCGAGTAGTATGAACGATGCGCAGTAGCACCGCCGTCGTGCCAAGGCATGGCCCTCCCATCCCTTTTCACCCACACGAAGAAGTCTCCCGTGACCACGGTCTCCGGCACGGTGACCGTGTACCATGCGGGAGTGTCAGAGACCTTCACTTGAATGGGATCGAGGAGGAGACGGCTGCATGCTCCATCCGTAACGGACACTTCCAACGTTCCTGCCGGGTCGCCAGCGTAGAAACGGACGGCGGTCAAGACCGCCTGACGTGCGCCCAAAATGTCAAAACGGACGCCCTGGTATTCATAGCACATCTCGCAGCCGCCCACGGACTGGCGGATCGTCTTCCAGGCGATGCCATCGTCGTAGGCGAGTTCGAAGCTGGGTGCGGTTGTCTGGGCGACGACATGACATGGTGCGAAGCTTGCCGGCAAGAAAACTGAAAGCAACAGCGACACGCACGCCAATACAAACACGGCAGTGATTGCCCCCATTCGCTTCATCTTGACCCCCTTCCGATTTCCCAGGCCAAAGGAGACAAGCCTAGCTCTTTGCGCAGCGCAACGACAATATAACACGGCAAGGCCTAGTACGCAAGCAAATCCGTCTGCGCGCCTTACTTCAGCCGTCGCTAACGGGGGTTAGCCCCTATTCAGAAGAGCTTCAGAATGACCACTGTAGAGCCCGGTGACCGGTACATGCGTTGCAGGCTAGTGTCAGAATGGAACGAATCCTCAAGACTCCTGCTGTACAAAGACTCTCGAAGTTCGGGCGGTATTGAGTGGCCATCTCCGTAAGCCACATTAAACACTCGCAGTGAGATCCGTGGCAGAACCCTCGTCTCGACCTTCGAGAAAACAAGGTATTCGGCCTGATAGTGTGTCATTATGCTGACGGCTTCAGTGTCGTCAAACGCACAGTAGACGCGGGCGATATCTGCATCGGCGTCATCCGTGTGGCGACCATTGTCGGCCACAGGTACCCTCTGGGCGATGTCGAAAATCCAGTACCCGTAATCCCACCAAGTCATGATGACGGCTTCCGGCTCGGCGTTCTCTTTCAGCCAGATCAACGCGTCATACCATTCATCGTCAGCGGCCACCGGCGGGTTGGATGCAAATGAGCGGGCGAACAAGACCGAGCTGGTTATTGTGATGATGATGATGACAACGCCGAGCCCAATTCGCAGGTAAGGGACAAGGCCGCGCAAGTTCACGAATAACATGGCGAAGACATGGTTCAGAGAAGGACGAAGGCCTTTGACATCGAGAAGGGCGGCAAGACCGATGCCCGACAGAACACAAGTGGCAGGTGCAGCGTAAAGAAACAACCGCACGGCAAAGAGACCACCCACAAACAAGACGCTGAACCAGGCGAGAACCAGGATGTCCGGCCGGTTTCTTCTTCTGGCGCAGATGTAGATGCCGATGATGGTGGGAATGAGGAGGAAGCCGTATTGTGATAAGTCCTGAAGTCCCAATGGCTGGACTTCCGCCACAGTTCTCGCTTCCTGTGTCGAGCGCGTGAGAATGCCGATGACGTGCTTCCATGCCAAGTAAAATGCCGTGGGTTGGAGGGCCGCAGCCAAGAGGTTCAGCACCAACACGGCGGCAAGAATGCGCCCGGACAGACGATCCAAGGCGCCTGGCAGCGATCTCAGAGCACCTTTGCCGAAGGCGATCAGCATGCGAGTAGGATACTCTTCTCTCAGTACAGAGGGTAATACCCTGGCCAGCAGGTTACTGAGCGTCTGCAGCAAGAAGAAGGCCACAACGATGGCCAACAGGATGACCGGGCCAACGAAACCCCACTCGACATACATTAGCGCCTCGATGCCACCCACCACCAGTGCACCGGCTACCCAATTGAGCCTGCCAGCGCCCGTGGGGATCTGGGGGCTACTAAGAAGGTAGAAGAGAAACACTCCGCCAGTGACGACAAGTAAGGACAGACAATCACGGTCGAGGTATCCGGCCGCCTGGTGGAAAACGGCCACCGGTGCGATGGCCCAGGCGAAGGCGGACAATAGCGCAATCGTGCGTCCGTAGAGGCGCGATATGGCGAAGTACAGTACTAGCGTGGTAGCTACCCCGAGTCCGGGTGCAAGTAGCTTGGCAGCTACCTGTAGTGTCTGGGCCGTTGAGAGCGGCGTGAGGCAGGCGAAGGCCTTGGCGATGTAGGCGACCGGATAGATGATTCCGCCGAACACGTGGACGGGCAGATGGGCTCCGTGGGTGGGATAGAGGTATGTCTCCCCATTGACAAGGAGTCGGGCCATGCCATGAAAATAGTACGAGTCGGGAGTCACAAGGAAGTAGTGGTCGTTCGCGAGAAGATGGAGACAACGCAGACCGAATGCGACGCCGCAGATGGCGACGAGAGCGCCTATCGAAAGCCAGCGCGGGGGGGCGGATGCGCAAGGCACGAGTCTAGAGGGTCTCCAGAGCTTCCTGGACTTCGCCTTTGTCACTTAAGCCAGTCTGACTGCCGAATGGTCACATTTCCTGTCTCTCCGCGAGAAGAATGCGGGAGAGCGCGATTGAGGGGCTGTTTGTGACCAGTTGGTGGTTATGGTATAGTGTCACGCAGCACCTGTCAAGGAGGTTCCGGTACAATGAGAATCACTCGAGGTTGCGGTTGCCTGCTTCTTATACTGGCGGCAGTGAACGTGGTCTTCCTCATTGGTGCGATCATTGGTCTTGCTACGCATCAGTTCGAAACCTGGCAGATTGGGCTTCTCGCCGTCGCGGTCTTCGGCGCCAATCTGGTGCCGTCTGTCATGATGGGGTTGGCAGGGGTACGAAGTGTGCCTATCGGCGGTGGGCCTAAGAGTGGTTCCGAGGATGTGGGACCAACGGGTGCCGAGGAGAGCGATTCCAGCGTGTACGAGAGTTCCGAGGAAGGTCGGGACGACACTTGACAATGGGCAGGAGGTGTGATATAAGTTCTACGTCGGCGTTCTTGCGTCGTATGTTGCACCAGGCAAGAGAGGGGGTGACACTCAGTACAAAGCAATGTGACCCAGGAGCCATCAGTTCTCAGTTTCGACCATTGTGACCGAAAGAGTACTTCTAGAAAGGGGGGTGACACTAAGCTATGTTAGGCGAGATTATCGCGAAAGCACTCGGTTTGGTTAACTATGTATTGGACTACTTTGTGGTCCTGACCCCGACGGGAATCACGGTCGGCAACGCAGAGTGCGGCTTTGAATGCGAGGTAATGAATGCCGAGATGACCGCATGCGGTGCTGGCTTGATCGACAATGTGATGGCCATCACCTACGGCCTTGTCGAGGTTATCCCAGACCTGCTCTGCGCTGTATTCTTCACCGTCTAGAGCCGTGCGCCCGATACGGGCGCGAAACATGGGAGGAAGAGTCCTGGCTTTGTACTGAGTAGCCCCAAGCCTGGGGAGGGCAACTGAAAGGAGGGAGCGAAGGTGCGCCCTCCTTTCTCCATTATGGGCAGGTGCACCAGGACGGTTTGAGCTCCACGAGTCGAGGGAATGCGATTTCCTAGGCGAAGGGACGGCCAGCTGTGGATTGGTGCTGGCTGTTTGTGGGGGCGAGAGAAATCTCTACCGGTCCCTCGCAGCGATCCCGGAGTCATGGATGCGGCGCTTCTGGACCAGTCGTTAGACTGATGAGGCGACATTGGTCTGGAGGGTGGTCCATCCATCTCATTCGCGAGACACATAGGAATCGGGATGGCACATCCGTGCGTATGTTGGCAGGCGAGGCCTGGGGTCGGCGAGCACTTGGGCGTACGCGGGAGGGAACGTGGCCAGTAACGCGGCCCGGCCGGCTTGCGAGTCATCGCGAGCAATTGCGCAAGATTCGACATTCCTATCATGCTGCGCTGTTGGCGTCTCGTCACGTCCTTTGCGCCGCTGTCCACGTGTGAGCGCACCAGCCCGTGGGAGGTTCCGACGCATTCGCTGATTGGGTACAGCACGCGGGCGGCTGGCACGCAGACATAGGGAGCGGTTGTGAGGTCTCTCAGCAGGAGAAGCAGAGTTGGAGGCTGAGGACGTTGCGAGTCGATCGTGATGGCCGCGCTTGAACTTGTGCACTCGTGCGCGCCAGCTGCGGTCGGCTGAGGGCATGGGGTTGCGAGAAAGTCAAAGTCCAAGAAAGGAGCCCTAATCATCATCTAATGGTCTTGTAATGCCAGTATAAGGTTGACCTCGTAGACTCAATCTGGATTTGTGAAGGGGGCGATGGCAGTTGTCGGTAGGTGAGGCCCTCGCAGGCGTAATAATCAAGGCGGCCGCAATAGGACACCATATCCTGGGCAACTGGGTCGTTGTCACAAACGCATCCGCCGAGGATGGGGGCCGCCTGGAATTTGTGGTGTCTCCAGTGGGGATCGAATTCGGCCGGCGGACTGCGGAGATTGTTGAGAGTTATGCTTCTGTCCTAGCGGCAATAGTTGACATACCTGATCTGTCTGTTTCGATTGTACGGTTGCTCTCGGTACTGGTGGTGTAGAATCCGATGGACATGATCCAGTTGATGATCGAGAACCTGGGAATGCTTCTGGCTCAGATCAATGAGATCATGAGCCACTGGATCGTGATTCCAGCGAATGCCACCGGGCCCTCAGATCCCAGCATTACGCTGACAGTCGCGGGGGAGAACGTGGTCTGGGAGCTGGCTAGCGCGGCGTTAGGGATCTCCAGTGTCGTTGCAGAAGCGCTAGAGATACTGTTTTGACCTGGTGCATCCGCATTATCTTCATCCCGCGAGTGGGCTCCACACAGCTGCGCGCTTCATGATCATGTCCGTTTGACATTCCGGAGGGGGCTAAGAAGAGCGCGGTGATTCAACCGAGGACGCTGCAGACGAACAAACGTGCTTGACTGTGAAAGCCCAGGGTACTAGTATGGGAGCGTGGAGTCATAGTCGTGGTGGCCAGGTTGAGATCTTGCGGGAGGGGGCGAAGTCAACCTGCGGGGGTTAGAGGTAGGCCGATTACCGAACGAGCGAGTCTAATCACCGTCTAAGTATCGTATAACAAGGGTCTAAGGTTGGCCTCTTACACTGAGTAAGCTGCACCGCGCCGGTGCACAATCGTTGACGGGATCGATCATATGCAAAGAGCAGAGGTTGTCCGCAATCCAGAAGGGCGGCCGCAGGTCAGGAAATGACTAAGATCCAGAAGGGCATGCGCGGCATGATGTCTGGGAGAGCCGGATGGGGCATCCATGCGCTTTGCCGCTGCTCCGGCACGGGCGTGATTCTCCTGGTGCTACTCTGCGGGATCGTCATCATGGCATGTATTCCTGCACACATCTGTCGGGCGGACACGCCTGTGTCAGTGCGGTTGACGGGATGGGGTTGGTGCCTGGCCTATAGGAACGTGGGCAATGTGACCGCTAATCTGACGGGCACGATGATCGCCAGGACTGAAGCGCCCGATATCAGTGACATCTACTTGAGCGGAAGCCTGCAATTCAACTTGGATGAAATATCCGATACCTACGATCTGGAACTGAGGGGCACGAAGATCAGGTCTGTGTTCTTTTTGAAACAAGTATCCGGTGGGGAGGCCCCGCTCATAGCGGAGTTTGAAGGAACTTGGCTTGACGAGACGGACTATGTAGCGTGCGAGGGACGGCTGGCTGTGCCCCTCCCGAATCATGTCGCGAAGCCGTACATCTTCGTGCTGAGGACAGACGACAGAGAGGTGCCGTCGGGTGAGCGAGGGAGTTTCGTGGAGAATGTGGAATTCTCGATACGAAAGATGGCGCTGGCGTTCGACAAGGTGAGCGACCAACTGGCAGTATATGGTGATCAGATAAAGGAGTTAGCAGGTACGGTGTTGACACAGGTGGCGGTAATCTTCAGGGAGATTAGAAAGGTAATTCAGGTGCCGTACTTTACCTAACCTAGGAATGGCCCCCCATTCAGCGCTAGGGAGTGGAGGGATCATGCCTGAGGGACTAGTGGCGGTTTCAGTATGGACTTGATTAGCACCATAATAATAGGGCTGCTGGTGGCAGCCATCCCGCTTGCCCTGTTCATAGGGCTTATATCCCTGGCGCTCTTGATATGGTGTTGGGGTCGCATAGGCCGCTACTTCATCAACTTGGGAAGGTGGGTGGCCGACTGGCGGAACTTCCTCCCCATGACCATCCTTGGCACGGTGTACCTTGTCATTCTGGTGCTGCTGTGGCGGTTGATACTGCCGCAGGCGTCTGTCCTGTGGATAGCGCTCCTTGTACTGCATGCGATCGTGACACTGGTGTGTATCTTCTTTGCGGCGATCGTATGGATCTTCTGGTTCCATCAATGGTTCTGGCCCATGTACCGAAGATGGCTCTGGGGCGTGTTCGCTTATCTCTTTGGGCGTGGCCACCGCAGGATGCGTGTGGCAAGCGCACGGCCGCCTCGGGCATCAGTCGGCGGCAGGCTGGCCACCGAGCCCATGCCCCCCACCGGACTCGCGCCGCAGCGCCGCCCACCCCGGAAGAGATCAATGCTGGCTTACTTCTGGGCCCTGATGCTTGGAAAGCCGGCAGGACCAGCGAAGCCAGCGGCGCCTGTTGAAGCCAGTACCGCGGGGCCGCGGCCGGGCGCCGAGGGAGCGCCAGCGAAGCGTTCGTGGTTCGGGACCTTCTGGGCGTTGATGCTGGGCAAGCCCCAACCGAAGAGACAACAGGCAAGACCGGCAAGAGTGGAGACGACCGAGCAGACCGTGGGCCCGTCCGAGACACCGGCGGCAACCATGGCTACTGAGCCCCGCGTTTCCGAGAGGACTCCTGCGGCCGGTGTCCCGGCACGGAGAAGGGACAAGGCCGCGAAGCGCTCGTGGTTGGGCTCCTTCTGGGGGCTGATGGTGGGCGCGCCGGCGAAGCCGGGCCGGCCGATGGTGAGGCAGCCTAAACCCCGGGTTGCTGCCACTCCTGAACCCACCGCCGCAGCGACGCCGGCTGCGGATGAGTCCAAGGGCGCGCGCGTGGCAGTCGGCGGAGAAAAGCCTAAGAAGCGTGGCCTGTTCGCCGGCATCGCCCATACGGTGGGCGCCGGCATCGAATGGATACGCGTGAGGCTGAATCTTGATTGAAGGCTCTGTTGAACCGGTTGTAGTCGGTGGCGCCATGGCATGGTATACTTCCGCCATCGCGCGGCGACACTTGGGGTGAGGACCTGTAGATGAGGCACGGACAACTGCCGGATATGGAGATCCTGGCCGCGGCTGGGAAAACGCCGGGCGTGACCGGAGCCGGCGTCGGCGCCGGTCTGGCCTCGATATATCGGCCGATACGCAGCCGCATGCTCGAGCTGGAGGCTGAGGTCGATCTGGTGATCGAGAATGCGCCCGCTCACCTGGCGGACAGACTGGCGCACGCCCTGAAGGGAGGAGGCAAGAGACTCCGACCAGCCCTGGTGCTGCTATCGGGTAGCATCTACCCTGGAAGCCCCGAACCCCTCGTCTCGATGGCTCTCGGCTTCGAGTTGTTGCATACGGCCACACTGGTGCACGACGACACCATAGACAACGCGGCCACGCGCCGCGGCAGGTGGACCGTGAACAGACTGTGGGGCAATTCGGCTG
>JAUCPZ010000224.1 GCA_030372995.1 Dehalococcoidia bacterium | reverse complement strand
TTCGGAACTCGTCGGCAGCGTCAGATGTGTATAAGAGACAGTCATAGGCCCATTCGCCACTCCCCACGACATAGATGTTGCCGTCGTCGTCGATCGCCATACCTGCGATGCCGCCTTCACCTTCTTCATACAGGGTGATCCATTTCTGGTTCCCTGTCTTGTCGTACTTCACGGTTGCATATCCGGAGTCGTTCGACTCTCCCATTCCAATGAGGTAGCCAGACACGTACACGTTGCCTGACTTGTCCACGGCCACCTCGTTGGCGGTATCCACGTGGTTCGCCGGCCCGTTGTATCGTTGGACCCACTGCTCGATCCCGCTGCTGTCATACTTTATGGTGGCATAGTCGGTATCTTGATCGCTCTTCGTGCCCTTGCTCTTTCCCGTCACATATACGTTTCCGGCATCGTCGATCGCTATATCCTTGGGCTCGTCCGAGCCTGCCTTTCCATCATAGCGTGCTATCCACATTTGACTTCCGCTAGAGTCGTATTTGATGGTGAGGTAGTTCCCGCCGCTGGCAGCAGCGATATGTGGGTTGCCGCTGCTGTCCAACACGATCGCTACCGGACTGGCGCCATCTTGTCTCGCAGTCCATTGTTGGCCCCCGCTGGCGTCGTACTTGATGGTGAGGCAGTCGTCTCCGCTTGTGCCCGTAACGTAGACATTGCCTGATTGATCCAATGCTATAGCTGTGGCCTCGTCATCGTTCGCTCCGTCGTAGCGAGCGCTCCACACCTTATGTCCCTTCGTGTCGTACTTTATAGTGACGTAGTCAGATCCATATGAATAATTGCCAGTTCCCTCAGTGGCATCCTTGCCAGCGACGTATACGGAGCCATCGTCTGCAACGACCACGCACCGAGCTCCACTGTAATCGCCTTCCCCAGAGTAGTCCCCTTTGTAGCGCTGGACCCAGGATTGGCGAACAGGGCCTTCCATCACTAGGTCAGCATCTTCGTTGACGAGTGTCCGGCTGCAGCCCCAGCCTGCACTTCCCAGGAGAACGATGACAATCCCAGCTATCAATATACCTATCTTGATCCGTCGCTTCTTCGGCGTTTCCATGCCTCCTTCGTCAGGGTTTGGCAGCCATGTGCACAGTATCCCACGGAATCTGCTCTGCTGTCCTGGGACCTTGGTCCCCAATTCCACTATTTGACCTGACGAGACGCCGAGGCACTTCCGGTTTGGTGAAACCGGTCTTTCCGGGTCGCCCCGCCGGCGGGGTGAAGCACTGGCCTTATGGCCTCGTCACCCGGTAGATGACGAAGAGGCTGCCCTCTCGCTTGTGGTAGTAGAGCGAGTTCTCATCCGGCGAAAGCGTCGGCCCCTCGACAAAGCCGGTGGCGGCCGTGATCTTCTTGGGCGCCCCGAACGGGGACGAGGTATCCGTTCGGGTGGCCACATACAGGGCCGCGTCGGTCCCGTTCAGGCGCGTGAAGAACAACTCAAGCCCCGAGGACGAGATCGCCGGGGCGTATTCCAGGTTCTTGGACGTGTTGACCTCTTTCATGATCGCGGCGCTGTTGCTGTCCCGGACAAACGCCGACCCGTCCCATGTCGCGATGAGGATATCGGCGGTCTGTGGCTGGCCGGAGGCGCTGAACCGGCTTTCCACAAAGTAGAGAGTCTGGCCATCGGAGCTGATCTCGGCATCGAAGTTGACGATGAGCGGCACGGCCGTGGAGACGCCCGGGGCTAACTCAATGCCGGAGACAGTGCCGTTGGCGAACGTGCCACGGTAGATGGTGGAGAACGTCTCGTCGTAGCTCCGCGTCGAAACGAAGTAGAAGACGCCATTGGTATCCATCGACGCCACACCTTCCAGCTTCGTCGTATTCACCCCGCCGATCTCGCCCTTGTACTGGAAGGTGAGATCGTCGATGCGCTCCGCCCAGTGCAGGTTGGTGTCCACCGAGGGATCGTTGGAGTTGTTGAAGAAGAGGTACTGGCCGTCCCGGCTGACGAAGGGTTCCATAGCGTGGTCGTTGTAACCCTGGATGGTCACCCGCTGCGGGTTGGCGAAATCACCCGGCTCCGGCTCGGGGGTGTCGGCGGGCAAACAGCCTGCGCTGACGGCGACAGTGAGGGACGCCAGCACCAGCAGCGCGAAGCGGAGAATGGCCGTCACCCTCATCGTGTTCGGGCGAAATGATAGGCTCCGCTGGAATGGGGAGTCAACCCCCTGCGTCCCCCTGCATGCCCCGTGGTCGAGCACGTGCCAATTCGGATACGTATGGTGGATCAAGCGAAGCGGATCCACCATCGATTTCATCGGAGAACGCTACAGTTCTCGGCGCAACGCGAGGGCGATTGGAACGAACACGCCGAATACCGCAACGGCCACCCCGTACAGCGCCCACCCGGAGGGAATCGCCGGAGCAACCATGAACACGAACGCTCCGACAGAAGCGACGTAGCGGCTCCGGCCCTTGAGGATACCTGCCCGGATGGAACCGATCACCAGGCTCAGCAGCCCGATCCCGAAGAGGATCGTCCCGGCGACGAAGACTCCGGTCACATACATGCCGCTGCCATCGAAGAAGGCTGTGGGTGATTCCCCTGCCGCGCGCACCGCCACCGGCCCGATGCCGTCGGCTCCCAGACCCGCGGCGTACAACCCGGCCCCGAGCGAGATGCACGGCAGCGTCATTGCCAGCAGAGAACGGGACAGGAGCCTGAGGTGCCTGTCAATCGAGACGACGGCCAGGATGGAGACTGCAAATCCAATGGCCGCGATGAGGTGTCCGGAGAACCAGCGAGCTGTCTGTGCCACCGCTTTTTCGGCAAGCTGGTGATCGGAGTAGTCGGCTACTACAGGGATGAGCACAATGCCGACGGCCAGCACGACGGGGAAGGCGAGTATGACGAGAATCCGCATTCGCTTGCCATCCATACTGCAGCGTTTCCTTGGACTCGTTGTGACTGGGCGAAATGATAGGCTCCGCTGGAATAGGGAGTCAACCCTCCTGGAGTCCCCCACTCATGGGGGAAGAGAGAAGAGAAAGACGTCTCTGAGGGACACCCTCTCATCCTGGGGGGAGTCTCCGACAGACTCCCGGTCCGCCTCGGGCGGACACTTCTGTTCTGTCATTCCCGCGGAGGCGGGAATCCAGACGTGGGGTGGAGGAGCAGGGCGAAACCTTCCGGCCTTGCTCTTCAGGTCAAACCGATCGCCTATTCCACCGACAGCAGTTCTACTTCAAATACGAGGGTGGCGTTTGGCGGGATGTCTCCTTGCCCGCTGGCGCCGTAGGCCAAATCGGGCGGGATGGTCAGCTTGCGTGTGCCTCCGACCCTCATCCCCACGATGCCCTGGTCCCAGCCTTTGATCACGCCACCGGCTCCAAGGGTGAACTGAAAGGGGGTACCTCCGACATTGGACTGGATCTCCGTTCCATCATCATATAGCCAGAGGGTGTAGTACACACTCAATAGGTTGCCGTTTCGGGCTTCTGCTCCGGTACCGACTACGAGGTCCTCCACGACCAACTCTGTGATCTTTGGCTTCTTGGTCGGTTTGTCATCCCGAACCGCGAAATACAGCACAACGGCGATCACCGCCGCCAGAATCACCGCGGCCACGCAGATGGCCGTGATTATCAGGTACCGCTTCTTGCGCTGCTTGGCTTCCTGCGCTTCGCGCTTGCGGGCCAGGGCTGACTTCTTGCTCACGCTTGTCCTCCTCGACTGCTGCAGGAATGGCCGAATCATACGATGGGGCCTTGAGGAGAGTCAAACAGCTCTCGGCGTGTCTGACGGAGGGAGAGACGCGGCATCCCTGTCGGCGTGCTCTGCCATGTGCATGAGGACATCCGCCAGTGTCTTCAAGACGAGAAAGAGCAAGAGAGCACCGGTTGACTTCGGTCCCAGCCAGCCCCCGAGGATTATGGCGAAATGCATGGGAATAATCCTGCCATACGGGAAGAACATGACGCAGCCGATGTTGGGCTTCTTGTCCCGGTCCCTCTGCCTGTTATGCCAGAACGAGAACGCATGACTGAGCAGGAATGCCAAGAGGCACAGACCGATGCCGAGAAACGGCGTACTGGAATCAGGGGTGGCTAGCGCCAGGAGAAAGATGAGGTACACGAAGTGGAAGAATCCGTAGTGGAGGGCGAAGAAACCGGCAACTTGCCATCGCGTCTGCCTGGTTGGCCTCGCAGGCTGGTTGTTGATGCGGAAGCCCTCTGTCGAGAACTGCTTCAGGTCCAGTATCCTGAGGAAAGCGAAGAGCCCAATGATGATGCTTTGTCCCCAGTAGATCCACATGACGTCCCGGATGTCCCATTTCAGCGCCAAAGCAAAGGCAATGGTCACCAGATTGGAGAGCACCAGGATGGCTGCGGAGCTGTCCGCGCGGAAGTACTTGGAAGGGTTCACCCTTGGAGTCCAGACAACTTTGTTAACCCTCTGCCCACGCCGGAATACCTGGGCGAATCATACGATGGGGTTCGAAGGACGGTCAAGCCAGCAGCGGGAGAAGTCCCGAGGTATTCAGCCCTCACAGCCCAATCATGGCGACGAGCTTGACCACGCCCTGTCGCAACGGCGAGTCCGGTGGCAGTTCCGTCGTCGGACGCCCTTCGATCTCCAGGCCAGCGAGGTTCGGGTCCTGGCCTATGATCACCGGGCTGCCGAAGCCCGATCCCTCCGCCGCCCGGGCGATCTCGGGCGGCAGGCCGTCAGGGGAGCGGTTGATCACCAGCACGATCTGCCCCACCCGCGTCCTCATCTCCCCGATCAGGCCCTTGATGGCGGCGGCGGTCTTGATGCTCTGTTGCGTGGGGTCGGAGACAATGATCAGGATATCGACATCCCGGGTGGTCTGGCGGCTGATGTGCTCCAGGCCGGCCTCGCTGTCGATGACGACGTAGCGGTAGCTCCGGCCCAGCTTGTCGATGGCCAGGCGCAGCATGTTGTTGGCAGCACAGTAGCAGCCCGGCCCCTCGGGCCGGCCGATGGCCAGCAGGTCGAATCCCTTCGCCTCCACCAGCGCGGCGCGGATCTGCCCTTCCAGGTAGTCGTGCTTGGAGATGCCCGGCGAGAGCGCCCCTGACTGGATGTCACGGGTCATGTCCTCCCGTATCCGGCCCACGGTGCTGCCCGCCTCGACGCCGAGCGCCTGGTTGAGGTTGGTGGCCGGGTCGGCGTCGATGGCCAGGACGACGCCCTTGCTGGAGAGTGTTTGCACCAGCAGCGCGGAGATGGAGGTCTTGCCCGTGCCGCCTTTGCCGGCGACGACGATGGTAGTTGTCATGAGTCAACCCCCGGCTCCCACTCTTGGGGGAAGGGAAAGAACGCAGAGGGCCTTCCGCCCTCTGCACACCCCGTGGTCGAATACGTAGGGGCAAGTCTAGGACCATCTTGGTAAGCACTGAAGGGAGAACAGACGAAAGCAAAATCCGCCGCCACCGTGACGTAGGGGCGCATTGCGATGCGCCCTGTGCACCGCCGTCTGTCATCCCCGCGAAGGCGGGAATCCAGGAGACGGATTCGCGGTGGGGTGTCCAGAAATGAGGCTCCCCTCCCTTGATGGGAGAGGATGAAGGAGAGGGTGATCACAGCCAGCGCCTCACTGCTTCAACTTCGCGGCGAACACCGGCAGAAACGCAGGAATCTCGCTGGCCTCGCGCGGACCGACCACAATCTTCCACTCAGGCAGGGCCTCCTCCAGGTCACCTCTGATGCGTCCCACCATTCCAGGAATCAGTAACGTTCTGGTCTTCGCCTTCTGTTCGATGCCGCTCTTCTTGATGAAAGCGGCCACAGCGTCGCCGGTGAACTTGCCCGCCGCCCAGCCAGTCAGCACCCCCAGCCCCTCGGTGTCCTTCACGCACAGGAACGAGGGGACTTTGCTGCCTTCCACCTCTGACGAGACAATGAAGTACGTCAGGGCCCAGTTGGAGGTCACCAGTACCGGGGAATCAGGATCCGGCTCGCCGATCTCGTAGACTCCCTCCTTCACTGAGAGTGGCATGCGCGGGTCCGTGTAGATATTCAGCCGCTGCGTCAGCAGGGGCAGCAAGGTATGCCTGTCGAAGTCCGACAGGACCACGATAGCAGCGTATTTGACGATGAAGGCCGCCGCCAGGAGCGCTTCCTCCAGCAGGTCCTTCGTCATGAGGCAGGGGAAGGCGATGGTGGGGTAGCCCAGATAGCGGAAGTTCTGCTTGATCGCCGCCCTGCGGATGAACGTCTGATCCCTGATACCGTCCATCAGGCTCCCGGAGCCGGGATCGAGCACCACGTCGTCCAGCTTCTCCTCCCTCAGTTTGGCAGTCAAGGGAACGAGTCCCTCAATGCCGCCGGCGCGCACGCCGACAGGCGTCGGGCGCTCCCTCAGCTTCGGAACGAACCGGTCGACGTTGTCCTTCGTCAGCGGATAGACCAGTGGACGCCGCTCCGCGCAGACTTCCCACGCGGCGAACAGGGCGTCCGTGTCTTCGGACATGAGCATCACGGGGGCATCACTGCGGGCGCAGACTTCTCTGACGAGCGCCACGAACTTCGACCTGTCGCCCGAATCATGCCGCAGGGCCAGCAGATTGGCCTTGAGCAGGACACCCACCCTTTCGAACTTGAGTTCGCTGATCTTCCTGATCTTCGCCGCCACTGCCACTTCCGGCTCACTGTCCGAAATCAGAAGGGCCACGCCTGTGGGGTGGAGGAAGGTCTTCTCGTGTCGATAGACCACCTCTTCGTTCCCGATCTGCAGAGCATTCTCTCCGGTGCCGATGGTCACCAGCTTTATGGCTGGCGCCAGAGCATCCTCCAGCTCCGCCTTGGCCTCGGCCGAGAGATGAGGGCATTTGTCCAGCGAAGCGCCCCCGGAGGCCAGCTTCATGGCGAAGGCGAAGCACGTAGGGAAGCCGCACTCCTTGCAGTTCTTCTTCCCTAACTCGGGGAGCTTCTTGACGACATCGGTGCCTTTGAGGGCCATTACCCGTCTCCTGCGTTCACTCCCTCAGGGGAGCGAGACCTCCCCCTTCAGCCACGGATGCCCTACCCGGTCCAGGAACTGGCCGAGCTCAACCACGTCCTTCACATCCTTTTCCGTGGCAATCTTGTCATAGAGGTCGGCTGGGATCGCGTCCCTGTAGCGCTCCTTGATCTCCTGCGGCATCCACACCACCCGCCGCAACCCCCCATCCGCCTGGAAGAATTTCGGTGACCGGATCAGCTCCAGCGCCATGCCGCAGGCGCCATCCACCTGCTTTCCGCCGGAAGTCGCGCCGGCGATCCGGGAGAACGTCTGCCCGATCACGGTATAGCCCTGGAAATCGCGGTGCACAATGCCGAAGCCGTCCACCTCCGGTATGTAGAACAGAACTGCCTGAAAGCACCCGCACGACGTGTGAGGATGCTCGAACGCGCTATGCAGGTACATACGGTCGTACTGCCCCAGGGACCTCGCCGCCACTTCCTGGTTGAGGCCGCTGTATTCACCCTTGACCGGATCGATGAGCTCACCCTTCTGCACCTCAAAGATCGGCCCCTCGGGGTCGAGTTTGTAAGCCGCCCGTCCATCGAACCAGCTTATGGCGCCGCAGTTGGCGACCCTCTCTGGCGTGATGACGCAGCAATGCGTAGGAGCAAAACTCTGGCACAGGATGCAACCGTAGAACACGTCGACGTCTTCTTCTTTCAGCCCCCGCAGCCGCTCGTCCCTCGCCTGATAGACCTTCATCGCTTGCGGCAGCAGCTCCTCCACCTTGCTCTTGTCGGTGATCAGAGTGACCGATATCTTCTCGATGGCAGAGAGCTCTGAGGTGAAGAGAAAGACCAGTATCTGGCCGAATTCGACAAGAGAATTGAAGCCCTTATTGAAAGACTCCTTGCTGAGCCTGATCCAGATGTCGTTCCTTTGATTCATGTGGTAGACGCCCTCGATGTAATTGGCGTACATGTGGATTCTTCGCTCGATGACCGGCTCCATATCCTTCTCGAGGGCTTCCCCGGCGATATCCACCATGATCGCCAAGGGTTGACTGCTGCCTTCTCTCATATCCTTGATGTCCGGGCCGATTAGCTCCACTTTCTCGTGCTCCACCTCTTCGGCGCTCTTCAGGGTCACCAGTTCGAACTTGGCCTTGACGTTGGGCCCGCCGAACTCAACGTACATGCCATCCTTGCGTATCGTTTCGCCTTCATACTGGGGCCCGATATCTACGTGGAAATCCATGCTAGTCCTTCTCCTTCAAACGGGAAATCAGTTCCTCCAGGAACCCCTGCCAGTCCTCATCCTTCCTGAAGTTGGGGAGCGAGTAGTCGGCGTTGGGGAAGACATACTTGCACAGCGTCATTGTCCTGAGATGAGGGGCAAAGTGCTTCAGCACTGACAGGCTCTGGTTGCCTAGGTCAGTCCTGAAGCCGAAGAAAAGGACCAGGTCATGGCCTCCCTCTTTCTTTACCCCCTGCCAACTTGGATCCTTCAGATGATTGACGATCTCCACGGCGTCGTACTCGCTGTCCGGCGTGGCGCCCATTGACACCATCTTGCCTTTGACGTGTGCGGTAGCACAGATCGGCAGACCGCCGGCCCTGGCGATCTCCAGCGCCCACTCAAGCAGCAGCTTCCCACCCAGCGACTCCTCCAACAATTTTGGCCCCAGCACCAGTAATGGCCGTTTCGCCTGCTTGATCAGCGCGGCATACTCGGCCGCATTGTCCAGAATGATCGCCGACTTGACCCCGGTCAAGACGTTCACACGGTGGAAAGGCGTCTCCATTCCCTACAACCTGCCTGCCAGGAAGTCCTCCACAGTGAACCCGAAATATGTGCCGTCCGACTCGGCGCCGATCTTGCCGGTGGGACATATCTTGAAGCAGCCCAGGCAGTTGGCGCAGACCTTCGATGCCTTATCCGGGAAGAAGACTACCCGCCGGTCTATGCCCCTCCCCACGAATCCGATGGCATGCGCTCCCACCACCTCGTCGCAATAACGGACGCACAGCCCGCACAGCGTGCACCGGTGCGACTTCGTCTGCAATCGCGCGTCGAAACGATGTATGTCGGCGCCATACTCATCGGCCAGCTTCTTCAGGTCGCCGCCGAGATCCCCGTCCGTGTTCGCCTGCGGCGCCACCAGCTCGATGACGGTCCGCCGGATGCGGTCGATGCGCGGCGAGCGCGTCCGGATGATTAAGCCCGGCTCCGCCGGGTAGCCACATGAGGCCACCACCTTGACCTTGCCGTCCTTCTCAGCCTCCACGCTGCAGATGCGGCAGGCGCCGTAGGGCTTCATCTTCTGGTGATAGCAGAGGGCCGGAATATCAATGCCGGCTTCTCTGGCAACCTCCAGAACGGTCATGCCCGGCCTGGCGCTCACCTCGCGGCCGTCGATCTTGAGTACTATCGTGTCTCCCATGCCATTCTTACGCGTTGTCTGAGCAGTCTCTTCACCGAATTGCCTTCTGTCACGACATCTCCGTGGTGGTGTTCAGGTAGTACGCATAGCCTATCAGCAAGGCGAGCAAGAAGATAATGTGCCAATCGTCAGACAGCCAAGCCCAGAAGTCTCTATACCTCTTGTTTGGATCATTTCTATCTACTCTCATGGCTGCAATTCCAGAAGCCGCCCTACTCGCGTTTCACTCTCGTCCCAGCTGGTGGTGGAGGTGGTACCGGCCCTCCCGAAATCCTCAGCACGGCGCTGAAGCGGTCCGGGCAGACCTCGAAGCACACACCGCACCTGGTGCATTTCTCCTGGTCGATCCAGTGGACGATTCCCTTGTCGCCAGTGATCGCCGATGCCGGGCAGTTCCTCAAACAGATAAGGCAGGCGCTGCACTTCTGCGGGTCGATGTAGTAGGACGTCAGGCTCTTGCAGAACCTGGCGGGGCAGCGCTTGTCCCTGATGTGCGCTTCATATTCCTCACCGAAGTAACGCAGCGTGGTCAGTACCGGGTTGGCGGCTGTGGTGCCCAGCGCGCAGAGCGAGGCATCCGCCATCACCTCGGCGATCTCCTTGATCACGCCGATGTCCTCCGGCCGGCCGCGTCCTTCGCAGATATCCGTCAGTATCTGCCGCAACACCCTTAATCCCTCGCGGCACGGTATGCACTTCCCGCACGATTCTTCGCACAGGAAACTGACGAAATACCGGGCCACGTCAACCATGCACGTGTCCTCATCCATCACCACCATGCCACCCGACCCCATCATCGAGCCCAGCTTGGCCAGTTCGTCGAAATCTACGGGAGTATCCAGACACTGCTCCGGCAGGATGCCGCCTGAAGGCCCGCCGGTCTGCACGCCCTTGAACCGCTTGCCCTTAATGATCCCGCCCCCGATGCCGTAGATGATCTCCCGCAGGGTCATGCCCATGGGGATCTCCACGAGGCCGGTGTTGTTCACCTTGCCGACCAGCGAGAAGATCTTGGTCCCCTTGCTCCCTTCAGTGCCGATGGAGCGGAACCAGTCGGCGCCTTTGTCGATGATCAGCGGGACGTTGGCCCAGGTCTCCACGTTGTTCAGGTTCGAAGGCCGTCCCTTGATGCCGCTGACCGCAGTGTGAACATACTTCATGCGCGGTTCGCCTACCTTGCCCTCGATAGCGCTCATGAGCGCGGATGACTCGCCCGAAACAAAGGCACCCGCGCCGCGGTGGACCTTCACCGTGAAGGTGAAGCCTGATCCCAGGATGTTCTCGCCCAGCAGTCCGTATTCCTGCGCCTGCCGGATGGCAATGTTCAGGTTATCGCATGCCAGCGGGTACTCCTGGCGGACATAGATGAAACCCTCGTGAGCTCCTATGGCGTAGGCTCCGATGATGAGACCCTCCAGGACCGCATGAGGATTGCCTTCGGTCAGCGACCGGTCCATGTACGCACCTGGGTCGCCCTCATCGCAGTTGACGATGACGTACTTGATGTCGCCGGGGGCGTTTCTGGTCTCCTCCCATTTAGCGCCTGCGGGGAAGCCGCCACCGCCCCGGCCTCGCAGGTCCGCCTTCTTCACCTCGGCCAGCACCTGCTCCGGGCTCATCTGGTGCAGCGCCTTCGCCAGGGCGGCATATCCGCCAATGGCCAGGTAGTCCTCGATCGAGGTCGGGTCGATCCGGCTGTTGCTACCGAGAAGCAGACGCTGCTGCTTCTTGTAGAAAGGCACGTCGGCTTCTTTCACGTAGCGCTCGCCTGTGTTCGGGTCAACATAGAGAAGACGCTCGATGACCTTGCCTTTGAGCATGGTCTCCGAAATGATCTCAGGCACGTCCTCGACCTTGACCCGCTGGTAGAAGAAGCCCTGCGGGTAGATGGTCAGCAGCGCGCCGCGTTCGCAGAATCCCGGACAGCCCGTGGCCCTGACTTCAACCTTGTCCTGCAGGCCGTGCGCAGCTATCTCTCTCTTGAACGCACCGAGAATGTCCATGCACCCGTAGGCCAGACAGCCGGTGCCGACGCACAGTGCAACGCAGGGCCTTGCAGGGTCCTTCGCATTGAGAATGGACTTCCGCAGGGCCTCAAGCTCTTGGCCAGAGTTGATTCGGCGTGCCTGTTTCTGAACCTGCATCTCTATTCGTACTTCTCCAGCAGCGGGCTGACCTTGTCGCTGGATATCTGTCCGTGATACTGGCCATCGACCATCACCATCGGCCCCAGAGCGCAGCAGCCCACGCAGTTAACCGTCTCCAGGGTGTACTTCAGATCGGGCGTCGTCTCAGTGCGCTTGATGCCGAGGTCCGTCTCCATCTTCTCCAGCACTCTGGCGGCGCCACGGACGTGGCAGGCGGTGCCCAGGCAGACCTTGATGGTGTGGCGGCCTTTAGGCGCAAAACTGAATGCCTTATAGTAGCTGGCCACCTGGTAGATGCGCGTGACCGGCACGCGCAGTTGGCGGCCGACTTCTGTCAGTGCTTCCTGCGGAAGCCAGCCGAGTCTGCCCTGCAGATCCAGCAGGACCTGGATCAGTTGATCCTTGTCTCGGTGGTGGCTCTCAACCACCTTGCTGACGAGCGCTGTCACTCCGGTCAAATCAGGTCTCCTGGATGGGAGGCTTCAACCCCCTCGATCCCCCAATCTTGGGGGATTGAGAAGAAACGCAGAGGGGCTTGGCTCCTCTGCACGCCCCAACACGTTTCCGTAGGGGCAAAGCGCCGCTTCGCCCTCGGGGGGCCATGCTCCGTCATGGCCGCGAAATACCGTTCCTTCCTCCTAGTGAATCACCGCATCCGGCGGCACTTTGCTGGGATACGTCCCAATCAGTGTCGGCAGGGTCAGAACGGGCTTCGGCTTCCAACCGACATCCTTCAGGTACGCCGAAGCTTCCTTCTTGTAGACGATGGGCAGGTCCTTGTCCGTCCTGACGAAGAGGTGCAGGTCCGGTGGCAATCCACCGCCCATGTATTTCTTGTACAGCGAGATGTAGTGGTTCAGCTTCAGGGCCCGGCCCTGCGGAGTGTCGTTCTTCCGGATGCAGAGCTTGGCAATGGTGATCATCGCTCTCTCTTTGGTCTCCGTGACATAGGCCAGGTGCTCCGGAGAAGGCTCACCGGTGTCCACCATCTCGCCCTTGCGGCCATCCCTGACTGTCCAGTCGCCCTCTTCCTTCCGCGAAAGGAAGAGGCGGCGGTATTTCGATGAATGTGGTCCCAGCACCACGGGTATGCCCAGGCGGTTGCACCCGGTGGCTATGCTGACCGCCTTCTGCGAATAGGCGCCCCATGCCACCCCGACCGCCCCCACGCGGTTGAGGATGTAGTCCGCAATCACTTCATAGTTGCCGCGCAGCGGCAGCGTGGCGAAGATGTTGGCGATCTTGATGGCAGCTCCCGTGATGTGGGCATTGGCCACACAGGAACCCACATTGATCACACCGCCGGCCTCGAAGCTGGGAGGGTACTTCTCGTAGATGGTCTTCCCCTCGGCATCCTTCTTCATGCCCACGGCCATGGCGGCACAGCCGCTGAGCACCACGATGTATTTCCTCTTGGCAAACTCCTCGGCCATCTCGGCCAGATCGGTCATATCCGGATAGTTGGAGCAACCGACAAACGCCACCACGCCGGGGATCGTTCCCAGCACGATGGGAGCGCCGACATTGCGGATCTCGGTGTCCATGATCGGGCCGCGCCCAGTCCTCATCTTGTAGGCCTCGGTCCTGGCGGCGGTCTGCATGATCTTGAACACGGGCACACCATGGGTGCACTCCTCCTGGCACTTGCCGCAACCGAGACACTTATCGAATAGTTCTTTCATGGGATCCATGTTACCCTTGGCCACCTGGCTGACAGCCACGCTGATGTCCAGCATGTTCGGGCAGACCCGCTCGCACATGTCGCACTCCACGCACTTCTTGGCCAGTTCTTGAGCTTCCGCATCGCTGATGATCTCGCTTCTTCTCCGGGGCGCGAGTGCCAGGGCCACCCTCACTGCCACCTGTCCGGCTTTGTGGGGATCCAGGATCAGGAACTGTTTTCCGTGTTCGACCATCTCCCACACTATCTCGTCGGCGTCCTTTTCGGTCGCATCCTCCAATCCATAGCAGGCCTTGTCCGAAGTAGCGATGAACCCGGATCCCACTTTTCTAGCTTCGTCCAGCAGGTCAGTTCTGATGCACTGCTCGTCGGTCACCACCACATCGGCGATGCCCGTTCTGATGTAGAAGAGCTGCCGCGAAAGCGGGCCGATGACCCTGACGTGGTCATCGTACCGGCTGGTCTCGTGGGCGGTGCAGCAGAGCCCGCCAACCTCCACCTTATCGCGCAGATCGTTCTGTCTCAGGTAATCCATGATAGTGGTCGAGGTGACCGGGTTATGGCCCACGACTATGATCGTCGGCTTCTCCCCATCCAGAACGGCGCAGCCCATGTCTACGAGCGGCGTCTCGGCTGTGGAGGTAGGGAACCTAAAGCCGATGATCTGGGCGATGTCAGCGGCTTCCATGGCCACATGGTCCAGCATACTGGCGTGGAGGGCCTTGGACTCATAGTCCAGGTTGCTTCCTTCCTGGCCCGTGTGGAGCGATGAAATGAGATGTATCAATTCGCTCTCCACGTACTCAACAGCCGTCCTCAGGTCCTTCAGCGTCTCAGGCTTCAGGCCCAGCACCAGCCGGATATTGGGGGCCTCCACAGCCACGTTTCCTCCGAGGTCGATCTTGAGGTCCTCGCCGTGATGCTCGATGAGGTGGTCGATGACATGCCGGGCATGGGCACCATGGGCCGACAGGCCCATACACGCGGCCAGCAGCACGATCCGTCCCTGCTGGCCGCCGATGTCGATGCCACACCCACCCTTCTTGCCGCACGTCAGGTCACACTTGCCGTAGGTGCAGAAGCAGCAGACATCGCAGAAAGGCGCGTACATCGGTGGGTACGCCTTCATGAGCCTCATGTCCCAGCTCCGCAGGTCGGGGATCTCGGGCATCGGCGTCTGGCCCACGGGCTCCCATGGATCGCTGGCGCGGATGGTCTCTTCGATCCGCTGCCGCTTGCGGGTCTTCTTCGGTTCCTTCGCTTTTGGATCAGTCACGGATCACTTCAGCCCAAACAACTTTTTGACATATCGCAGCGTCTCCGGGTGCCGCAGCACTGCCAGATTTGCCCCGGCGAGGAGCAGAGAGACAGCCGTCATCCCTTCCCATAGTATGCCCTGGGTCTTGTCCTCCTTGGCTTCCTTGGTCTTCCAGCATTCGCCCGCCAAGTTGGCGATGGTCGGCATCTGGGTCATGTTGTCCTTGAAGATGACGCCGGTCTGTTTGATGCGCTCCATGATGCTGAAGCTGTACTCCATGCCGTAGCCGAGTGCTGAGCTGACGGGGTCAATCACCACCCTGTCAGGCGGGAAGGACTTGCAGATCTTGATGTTCAGCTCTTTCGCCAGGTTGATATCGAGCGAAGTCTGGGCGATGAGGCAGTGACCGTGATCGAGCGCCGCCTTGGCGATGGCCTCGTAGTTCTCCTTGACTGCGGGGCCAAGCAGTAGATTCTCTCCGCGGCAGACTTCGGCCACCCTGGCGAGGACAGCGGCGCTCTTGTTCTCGTCATCCGGGCCGTAGACAACGAGCGGCACCGGGATGGCTTCGGCCACGTCTTTCACGGTCTGCGCCGCAGCCTCGGGCGCCGTGTCCGCGGCCGCCGGATCAGCGCTGGCCAAGTGCAGGCATACCGCATCTGCACCGTGCTTCGCACTCCTGACGGCCCATTTCACCGGATCGGAGATGACATCCTGAAAGGGCTCGATAACCCACCTTGCCCAGTCCTTGGGGGGCATGTCCCAAACCTCGAGGGCGAGGCGGGGCGGGTTGGGGATGTCTCCCTGGTCAAAGAAGTGAAATGGGAGGGCGGTTTCACCCCCTATCTTCAAGACCTTGGAACCGGCCCCGATGGTTACCTCTCTCACTGTCCCGGTGTACGCCTCGACCGGCGCTCTGTACTGCACTCTGTCTCCCTCTCGCTTCAGTCTTCCAGCCAGGAATGTGAGTACAGCTTCTCACCCGTAAGGACCTTGGCCGTCTTCACGTAATCGCGCGCGTCCGCCGGGAGCGAGGCCATGTCGATGTCCTCGCCGTCCATCACCTGGTAAACCAGCTTAACGATCTCGGGCAACTCTCCTCTGTTCAGAGCCATAAGCTGCCGGTCGAGGGCATCCGCGATCACCGAGTACATGCCACACCGGGCCAGCATGATCATGTAGGTGCGATTGAGTATTCCCCGGCGCTGCGGAGGCGTACCGTTCGAGAGGTTGGACAAGCCCAGGGTCGATTTCACCCCCGGAAGTATGTCGGGGAGTATCTTGATGAATTCCATCACTTCCTTCGCCTGATTCTGATCGGCGCTCACCGGGAGCAAGATGGGGTCCACCCAGATGTCCTCATTGGGAATGCCAAGACGGTTGGCGTACGCCACCGTGTCCATGATGCTTTCCGACCGCGAAGCCACGTCCATCGGACACCCCTTGTCCGTGAGTACCGAGATGACCACTTCGGCGCTGTACTTCTTGGCGAGAGGCAGCATGTGCTCCTTGCTGTTGGCCTTGCCGGACGCGGAGTTGAGCAAGGGTCTCCTCTTGCACATCTTCAGCCCGACGTCCATGGCCACCGGGCTCAGGGTGTCGATGGAGAGTGGCAGATCGACGACGTCCTGCACCGTCTTCACCAGCCACTCAGTGGTCTCGATGGGGTCTTTGGTCGCCGGGCCGAGGTTCAGATCAATGTAGTGCGCACCGGCCTGGGACTGCGTCATCGCCAGATCCTGGATAACCTTGGCGTCCCGGCTCTTGATCGCCCTGGACACTGCCTTCGAGATGATATGGATGTTCTCACCGATGATTATCATGGCCCATCTCTCCGCACGAAACTATCGGTCTCCAATGTGTCAGGGATCCTAGCAAAAGCTAATCTCTCCCCGCCCCGCAGGTCTGGAGCAATCACCGACCGCCAATTATCGGGGATAACGCATCCAATCACAATAGCGTCGGCTGGATTCGGCGGTCGTTCGTTCTCTTTCTGCAATATCGGAATTATAGCATCGGGCATTTCCTACAACAAAGCGTTGGTGATGGAGCGTTCTTGCCGCGTCGAAGAGATAGAGATCAGCCCACACCGGACCACATCAGGATACGTACTCTTGCCACCGAAAATACGTACACGTACGGATTCACCGGCTGCCGCTGGCAGACTAGAATGAGGACACAATCAAATCCCCTCTCAGAAGACACCCCCCTTCTGAGAAAAGAAAGCCCAAACAAATGGGCTTTCTTCCTTTTGCGCACCTTTCCTCTGTTCAGCGGAAAAGATGGCTGGCGGGCAGGCGGGCGGGAATTACCGGCTCAGTGCATTCAGCGCTAGTCTTGGGGCGATGCGGGGCTGGCGGGTAGCGCCACTGCTTGGGTTGGATCCCGAGACGGCACTGCGCCGAGGGGGGAAGGGAATACCGCTCTGCTCCTGGCCGACTCGAAGGAGACAGAAGGCCGTGTCTTCAGTTCCCGGTAATCGGGGGCTGATTTGGCTTGGCCTTCCAGCGAGAGCCAATGACCGTTCCGGCAATCACGAAGATGGATGTGACCGCTGGGGCGATAAGCATCTCCGCATCTTGTTGCCACCAGTCCATGCCCAGGGAGTTCGACAACATGAGCAAACCTCCTGCCAGAATGCCTCCGACGATTAGCCCGGCTGTTGCTCCCGCGAGAGCCTGCCAAAATGGGGCCTTCTGCCGCAGGATCCGCTGCACTGCGAATGCCCCTGCGGCTGCTCCCGGTGCAGCGCCCAGCAGGTAGCTGGGAATGGCTGCCAGCAGGGCAGTGGCGCCGTGTTCCGACTCCCATCCGTTGGTAGCCCAGTAGATGATGTAGTAGAAGAGCCACCCCAGCATTAGCCAGCCCGCGAACAGGCCGACAACGCTGCCTGCAATTTCTAACACCAGCGTCGACATCCTGCCCATGCTGCCTCCTGTCTCTTCCTTCGCAGATCCAGTATCGCACGCCGGCCTCCGCGCCGTCCTGAGACCTTGATCCCTATGTGAGGGCAATGACCTGGGTTCGACGCGAGTGGAAGGGGAGGTGAGTCCGGTGTTCGTTGACAGCGGTGTTATGATCAAGTTGGATCCCCGCCCAACCGGTCCCCCCGGAAGCCACGGCGACATGCCGTTCGCGGTGCCCGTCCCCAGTGCAAGGCGTACCGCATCAACATTCCCAATCCCTGGTACAAGGGGGTGGTAGTCGGGGGTGGTGACTCTGCAGGCAGCAGGTTCGCCAACGGCGGACGATCGCACGCAGACGAGAGAGACCCCTCAGAGACTTCAGTCCTGTTGCCTTCAACAAACACCGAGGATTCAATGGAAATGCCACAGGAGCATCTCTTTGGGACGAAGGCGAGTCAACAGAACAGCGGAAGGAGCCGACAATGCATGGAGTAATGGTGCTGGCTGACAGATTGATTGACCTGTGTGCGCGCCACGCTGAGCAGATGGCGGAGCAGTGGTATCAGGCCCTGATCGCCAATCCGAGGACCAAGTCTTACAAGGCGCTCGACAAGGAGGCTTGTCAGCGTCATGCGGTTCACATATACAAGAACCTGGGGCGGATGTATCTGGCGGAGAATCCCTACCAGGCGGTCGCGCACAGCCTGGATGTCACCGGTCTTGCGGAAGACCACTTTGGCAGAGGCATCCCGCTGGATGAGGTTGTTTATGCTCTGGTGCTCATGAGGAGACAGATCTGGCTTCATTCCGAGCGGCAGTCGCTATATGTCACCCCTGAGGATATGAGCGAAGTGGTCGTCAGCATCAACCGGGTGACACTGCTTTTCGACTATGCCACACACATTGTGGTATCCCGCTATCAGCAGATGTCCAGATCCGCAACAGGCAGATGGTAGCGGGCGCCGCCCGCAGCCGGCAGTTCCGGATTGAAGGGATATGTTTCGTTCGCTCGACGGAGCAGAGTGAACCCAGCAGCCAATGCCTTCCGTTGCTCTGCGAACGGCCCGGTCCGGGCGTGATGGCGGCTGCGATTTCAAACGCGGGGCCAAATGCGGTATGATTAGGATCAGTCGAAGGAGGCTGACCCCATGATTGGTTTGTATGTCTTGTCAGGCTTCATAGTGGCTTGTATCCTGGTCATAGTTGTCGGTACACTCACCACGAAACGGAAGGGCTAGTCTCCCTTAGTTCTGCAGTCGGTCCCAAACAAGAAGGGTGGACAGCACTGCCCACCCTTCGATATAGTGTGACATCCCACCAGCCGACAGGTCCGCCAGAAATCCTAGCCGTGCTGTGCCTCCCTTCACCCGCAATGCTTGTCCACGTGTTGAGTATTAGATGCCGGCCACCAAACCATCCTGAGACCTTGGTCCCTGTTTCGTTGGTCTGAGTCGCCGTGATAGAATTGACCCGCCATGCGGGTCGTCTTCATGGGCACACCGGAGTTCGCTGTCCCGGTGCTTGAGGCCCTCATCCATAGCGAACACCAGGTCGTGGGCGTGTTCTGCCAGCCGGATGAGCCGGCGGGCCGCGGCCGGAGTGTCGTGTCCCCGCCGGTGAAGAGAGTGGCCCTGCAGCACGGGCTGGCGGTCCACCAACCCCCCTCCCTGCGCCGGTCCTGCGAGCTGGAGCGTCTGGCCAGCCTGCGGCCGGATGTAGCCGTGATCGCCGCCTACGGCAAGATACTGCCGGAGAGCTTCCTTCATGTGCCTCCACATGGGTTCCTCAACGTCCACGCCTCGCTCCTGCCCCGCCACCGCGGCCCATCCCCAATCGCGGCGGCTATCCTGGCCGGGGACGAAGTCACGGGCGTGACGATCATGAAGGTCACCAAGGTGATGGATACGGGCCCGATCCTGGCACAATGCCAGATACCCATCCTCCCCCATGACACCACTGGCTCCCTGTCCCAGAAGCTGTCTGGGCTGGGTGCTGAGCTCTTGATGGAAACGCTGCCGCTGTGGCTGGAAGGAAGACTGGCTCCTCAGCCGCAGGACAACGACAAGGCCACCTACTGCAGGATGATCACCAAAGAGGACGGCCTGATCGACTGGCACCGCCCAGCGGTCGAGCTCTGGCGGCGGGTGCGGGCCTTCCAGCCCTGGCCAGGGAGCTACACGACGTGGCAGGGGCGCGTGCTAAAAATCATCGAAGCCCTGCCGCTCCCGGGGAGCGGGACGCCGGGGCGGGTAGTGGCCATGAGCCAAGAGTCAGGCGCTCCGGTTGGTGTGCACACGGGCGAAGGAGTCCTGGGCCTTATCCAGGTGCAACTCGAGGGGAAGCGCGTCATGAATGCCGCCGAGTTCCTTCGGGGCCAGAGGGGTTTCATTGAGGCACAGCTTCCCAGCTAGCGGGCCGATCCTTTCTCGCTTCGTACCCAGACGAGAGGCCATCGAATGAAGGAGGCCAGCTTCAGAGTCTACGGCTATCGCTGGATTGTGCTTCTGGTCTTCATGTGCGTCGTGGCTGTCAACCAGCTCTGCTGGATAACTTTCGCCTCGATCACCAGCAGAGCCACCGAGTACTATGAGGTCTCCGACCTCAGCATCGGCCTCCTTTCAATGAGCTTCATGATCGTCTACATCTTCGTTTGCATCCCGGCCTCATGGGCTATTGACACCTATGGGATCCGCGTTGGTGTGGGGATAGGCGCAGCACTGACAGGTCTCTTCGGGCTGATGCGCGGCCTGGTGGCTGAGAGCTACGCCCTGGTGCTCGTGGCCCAAGTCGGCATTGCCATCGGTCAGCCATTCATCAACAATGCCGTGACCAAAGTGGCTGCGCGCTGGTTCCCGCTCCAGGAGCGGGCGACCGCCTCCGGGCTCGGCACTCTGGCGATGTACCTCGGCATGGCAGCGGGCCTGGCGCTTACGCCGTTCTTGACAGACCGCTTCGACATCCCCGGCATGCTGGTGGCCTACGGAATGGTGGCGATGGCTGCTTTGGTGGTCTTCTCTCTCCTCGCAAGGGAGCGTCCGCCGACGCCTCCGTGTCCACCCGGGGCAGATGACCGGTCGCTGGTCTTCGACGGCCTCAAGCAGACCTTGCGCCGGAAAGACTTCGTCCTGCTCATGATGGTCTTCTTCATCGGTTTGGGGATGTTCAACGCGGTCACGACGTGGATCGAGGATGTCGTGGCACCGAGGGGATTCTCCAGCAACCAGGCCGGCCTTGCCGGGGGTCTCATGATTGTGGGGGGCGTTGCTGGCGCCCTGATCGTGCCATCCCTCTCTGATCGTGCGCGGCGGAGGGTCCCGTTCATAGTCGTGACCTTTGCGGGTGCCACCATGGGGCTGGCGGGGATCGCCTTTGCCGAGAGCTACTGGCTGCTGCTGGCTTCGGCCTTTGTCATGGGCTTCGGCCTTCTGAGCGCGGGGCCGATCGGGTTCCAGTACGGTGCCGAGGCTGCCTACCCGGCGCCGGAGGGCACGTCGAACGGGTTACTCCTCCTCATGGGGCAGATATCGGGGATTGCCTTCATTTTCGCCATGGATGGCCTGAAGGACACGGGCACGGGCTCGATGACTGTCCCGCTGATCGGCCTCATTGTGCTTATGGCGCTGGGACTCCTCATCTCCACCAGGCTGAGGGAATCGGCATTGATCAAGGGGGACGCCTGCCGCTGAAAGCCCCAATCACCCAGTCGTTCCCACGCGGGTCCAGTCGTAGGGCTACGCTCCGTCTTGGCCGCGTAACCCAGCGGCGGCCATGCCTGCCTAGGCGGGTATGACGGCAGTGAGATTGCTGCGCCTCGTCCCCGCCGGACATGGGGTGTCGAGAGGGGATAAGCTCGTCGCTGTGCTGCTGCATTTCCGAGCGAGGGCCGAGTGATTGAGCGCCAACTCAGGGTGGCAAGATCTGTTTCGGCTTCTTGCTCTTGGCCTTCAAGGGAATGTCATCAGCAGCATCGGCGCGCCTTCACCCCCGTCAAGTGAGACAGAGGATTGACGAATCGCTGTGATAATATATGGGTCATGATAGGCTGCCAGCACGCCAGTGCTGGAGACAGAAAGGCTGGAACATGGAATTCCAGCACATAACAGACGTTGTCGTCGTCGGATCAGGCGCCGGAGGTTTGACGGCGGCAGCAGCGGCCCGCGACGCCGGGGCCGAGGTCATCGTCCTCGAGAGTATGGATACGGTCGGGGGGTCGACCGCCAAGTCGGGGGGTGGCTTCTGGATTCCCAACAACCACCTGATGAAGGCCTGCGGGGTTGACGACTCTTACGAAGCGGCGCTGACCTACATGAATGAGGTCATCCCGGAAAAGGGGCCGGCTAGCTCCAGGGAGCTTCGTGAAGCCTATCTCAAGAATGGCCCGCAGATGCTGAAATGGCTGGAAGGTCTGGGTTTCAAGGCCGTCTATGCGCGGGGCTACCCCGATTACTATCCGGAGCGCCCCGGTGGCCTGGCCGAGGGGCGCTGCGTGGAGAGCAACCTGTTTGACCTGCGCTTGCTGGAGAAGCAGTGGAGGAACAAGATACAGGCCATTCCGGTGCCGATGCGTGCCGTGGAAGCCCGCAACCTGCCCCTTTGCCTTTGCACCTGGAGAAGCTTCAGGACCACGATGGGCATCATCCTCGTCCGCACCATGTTATCGAGATTGGCGGGCCGGCAACGCGTCTCCATGGGTGCCGCGCTGGTCGGCCAGTTGCTCAAGATCCTGCTCGACCGCTCCGTCCTGGTGTGGCTCAGGACGCCGCTGGTCAGCCTTATCACCGAAGGCGATGCCGTCGTCGGCGTCACCGCCAGGAGAGATGGCCAGGAGATCCGCATCCGGGCCAGACACGGTGTCATACTGGCCGCGGGCGGCTTTGAACACAATGACGCCATGCGCCAGCAGTACCAGCAGCATCCCATATCCACGGAGTGGACGGTGGGCGCCCCGGGCAATGTGGGGCGGGGCATTCAGGCCGGAATGGAAGTGGGGGCCGCCGTTGCTCTCATGGACGAAGCCTGGTGGATGCCAACCCTTCTGTTGAAGAGCGGCCCCTGGACACTGCTCTTCGAGCGCTCCATGCCATACAGCATGATAGTCGACAGCTCCGGCCAGCGGTTCATGAACGAGTCGCAGTCCTATGTTGACTGCGGCCACCAGCAGTACCAGCGCCACCGGGTTGTGCCAGCCATCCCGGCCTATCTCATCCTGGAGTCGCGGCACCGCAACAGCTACATGATCGGGTCGGAGATGATGCCGCACGTTACCCCCAGGTCGGCGCTCAAGAAGGGCATTATCACCAGGGCTGACTCACTCCCCGAACTCGCCCGCAAGATGGGCATAGACGAAGCTGGTCTGGTGGCCACCGCCAGGCGGTTCTCGGAATTCGCCCGGAAGGGAAAGGATGAGGATTTCCACCGCGGGGACAGCGCCTATGACCGCTACTACTCCGACCCGAGGGTGAAACCTAATCCCAACCTGGGGCCCATCGAGAAGCCGCCCTTCTATGCCCTGAAGGTCTGGCCGGGCGATCTGGGCACCATGGGCGGGCTGCTGATCGACGAGCACGCGCGCGTGCTCCGCAAGGATGGCTCCGTGATCCGCGGTCTCTACGCGGCCGGCAACAACACCGCCTCGGTCATGGGGCGCACCTACCCAGGGCCCGGATCGACGATCGGGCCGGCCATGGTCTTCGGGATGATCGCCGGCCGCCACGCGGCCAGCATGAAGAACGCGCAGCCCAAATAGACAGCAGCCCCCACCAAGGAGACCCAGGGGCGAGCCGCCGCGCGAGCGCCCGGCGCTGGTTTTCAGCCGCCCGTCAGAACCACTGGTATAATGGGGCCGTCCGGAGCGGCATAGGCCAGCGGATGGATGTAGCCTGCAGGAGGAGTCGGCTGGCGTCTGCAGACACAGAGACACCGCACAAACCACTTGCGGCTGTCGCTCGGAGAAGGCCGGTGAGCAGGAATCTTGTGAGGGGGGAACATGGCTACTGATTTCGATGCGATTGTAGTAGGCGCCGGACACAACGGTCTCACGGCAGCCACGGTGCTGGCCCGGAACGGGCTTTCCGTGCTGTGCGTCGAAAAGAACGGCTGGCCGGGAGGAATGGCGGCCACCAAGGAGCTGTTCAAGGGGTTCAAGCACAACGTCGGCGCCTGGGGCATGCTCGTCTTCCGGGATGAGATGCTGAAGAAGCTGGAGCTCGAGAAGTACGGGCTGAAGCTCAACCGGCCCCGCAGTTCCTATTGTACCTTCGGTGAACCCGGGGACGTGCCTTTCGTCGGCTACACGGACACCAGCGAGATAACCAACCACCTGATGAAGGATCATGGCATGGATGCTCTGGAGGGGCTGGCCGGGCTGTACAACTTCCTGCAGAAGTTCAAGGCCGTGTTCGACAAGTATTTCTTCACCGAGGCCGTGCCACTGGACAGACTGATCGCGGATGCTCCCGATGACGAGACAAGGAGCATCGTGCTCAAGGTCTTCCAGGGCCGGGCCATAGACATCATCCGCCAGTTCTTTCCTGATCCCACCAAGCACCGCATCATCCAGGCGTCACTCTCTGCCTCCGCCGTAGATGGGACCTTCAAGAGCCCTTTCTCACCGGGCAGCGGCTTTTCGCTGGCGTATCACTACTGCATGGGCGACGCCTATGACTTCCGCACTCCCAAAGGCGGGATCGGGGCTTTCTCGCAAGCCCTGGTCAGCGCGTTTGAGGACCATGGCGGCAGGATCCGCTACGGATCTCCCGTCAAACGGCTGTGGATCGACAAAGGGAAGGCCGTGGGCGTTGAGCTCAAGAACGGCGAGAGGGTCTCTTCCAAGGTCGTCGTGTCGAATCTCGATGCCTACGCCACCTTCATGGGGCTGGTCGGTGAAGACCATCTCCCTTCCGACTTCGTGCGTGCGGTCAAGGAGATCGAGTACCAGAACGGGTACATCCAGGTCCACATGACGCTCAAGGAGATGCCCGAGTTCACCGGCCATGTTGCCTTCGCCAACGAGAACAACATCCGCTGGATCATGGCCTACATCCCGTCTCCTGAGTATCTGGCCCGCTGTTACGAGCAGTACCGGCAAGGCCAGGTCCCGGATGAGCCGGTAGCCTACTGCGGCTTCCCCAGCGTTCTGGACCCCAGCCTGGCACCCCAGGGCTACTACACCTGCACCCTGTTTTCGCAGTACTTCCCGTTCGCAGCACCGCCCGGAAAGATCAAGGAGCTCAGCCGGGTGATGGCCGACCGGGCGATCGACCGGATCGCGAAGTACGCCCCCAACTTCAAGGCAGCCATTATGGACAAGGTCGTCCTCACGCAACAGTACTTCGAGAGCACCTACGGGGCTACTCAGGGTGACTACGCCAACGGCCTGATACACCCCGGCCAGATGTGGGACAACCGGCCTGTGCCCGGCTGGGGGAAATACGCCACACCGGTCAAAGGCCTGTACATGTGCGGTTCCGCCTGCCATCCCGGTCCGGGCATCACCTGTGTGCCGGGCTGGAACGGGGCGCACCGGGTGCTGCAGGACCTGGAGAAGTAGGGCTGGTGTTCCCGGCCAGGGAAACCCCATTCCTCAACAACCGCGTGAAGACGCGCTTGCCGATGGGGCAAGGATATGATACAGTCCGCCTTACACGGGAGTCCGGGCAGTCCCGCGTACGTGCTGCCACAATACAACACAAGTCCCGGCGGCCCGAAGAGATGATCCGGATGTCCGCGGGCTGTTCTACCGAAATGCGCAACCCCGGAAAGGGCAACTGATGGCTTTGCCTCGGCTCAGAGAGCTCGCGCCGGAGATGCAGAAGTGCTTCCGCTGCTCTCTGTGCAAGATGGTCCCGCTGCCCACGGTGCTGAATCCCAAGTACTCCGACGGCTGCCCGTCGAGCCGCCAATACCATTTCCACGGCTACTCCGGTTCCGGCAAGAACATCATGGCACTCTCGCTGGTCGACGGCCGCATCAAGGTCGATCAGACACTGGCCGACATCACTTTTGCCTGCACCGCCTGCGGGCTGTGCGACGTCTCCTGCAAGTTCATCATGGAGGCGGAACGCCACTCGGTCAACATGGCACTGAGAGAGCACATCGTCGAAGAAGGTTTCGCGCCACCGGCCCATCGGGCGATGATCAAGAACCTGGAGGAGACCGGGCTTCCCAGAGGAAGAGTCGGGGTTGCCGCCAGAGACTGGGCGAGAGACCTGGGGTTGAAGATGCTGCCGGACCGGGCGGCACCGGTCCTGCTTTTCGCCGGCTGTCTCCAGTGCGGCGACCCCACCGCCGCCGATGTCGCCCGCAAGCTGGCCCGGCTCCTGCAGCAATCGCGCGTGGATTTCGGCGTTCTGCGGGACGGTGAAACAAGCTGCGGGTTGCCAGCCTACTGGACGGGACACCGTGAGGTCTTCACCAGGATGGCCAACCGCGTGGCCGATCTGCTCGACGCCACCAAGGCCCAGACCGTGGTCACCGTGTCTGGTTCCTGCCTCGGGGCTCTGCGCTCAAAGTACCCCGAGTACGCCCGGGCTCCAAAAGCGCGGGTGCTGCATGCCACCGAGTTCCTGGCACAGCTGATCAAGGATGGCCGTCTACACCTGAGCAAGTCAGTCAGACGGAAGGTGACCTATCATGATCCGTGCTACCTGGGCCGCCAGAGTGAACCGCCCCTTACCTGGGAGGGAGAGTACAAAGTGACCCACGGCTGCATGACATATACCGACCCGCCTAAGGAAATCAACAGGGGCGTGAATGGAGTGTATGAGCCGCCGCGCCAGATACTCCGCGCCATCAAGGGCCTTGATTTCGTGGAAATGTACCGCATCAGGGAGTACTCGTACTGTTGCGGCGGGGGCGGCGGCGTCCCTCTGGCCTATCCCGACCTGGCGCTCTCTGCAGCCATCGACCGGCTGGAAGAAGCGAAGGATGTGGGGGCCGAATGTCTGGTCACCGCCTGCCATCACTGCCGGGCGAACCTGTCCAAACCTCAGCACTCGTTGCAGCAGCCGCTGATTCCCGTTGTCGATATCATTGACCTGGTCTGCGAGGCCGCGGATCTCGAGTGAGAGAGAAACAGGGTGATTCCAGCTTCTGAAGTCGGCGAACGCCTGCGCTCCGTTCTGAGTGACGGTGCCGTGACCAGCGACCCCGGAGATATCGCCGCGTCTGCTGTGGCCAATCCTATCGTGGCGCCGCCCGCCGCACCGTCACACATCGTCCGGCCCGCCAGAGTGGCAGAACTGCAGGAGATCATGCGCCTGGCCAACACATTGGGGCTGAACGTGACGGTGGCTTCTTCGAGAGCCCCTCATCTCAAGGGCGGTGTCGCCGCCGCGGAGGAGAACATCCTGATAGACCTGTCTGCGTGGAAGCAGATCCCCTGGATCAACCGGCGGAACCGGGTGTGCCTGATCGAGCCCGGTGTCACCTACGGGGAGCTCCAGACTCTTCAGCCACAGGGCATGACCGTACCCATGCCGCTGGCGCCCCGCAGCGGCAAGAGCGTCATAGCCGCGGTGATGGACCGCGAGCCATCCACCTGGCCCAACAGGCAGTGGGACATCAGCGACCCCGTGGCCAGTACGGAGCTGATCTTCGGCAACGGCCACCTGTTCCGCACCGGCGCCGCGGGCGGGCCTGGTACTCTGGAGCAGCAGCGGGCGGTGGGCGGGGCGCACAAGTCCCCACTGGGGCCGTCCCAGACGGATTTCCACCGCGTAGTCCAGGGCTCGCAGGGGACAATGGGCATAGCCACCTGGATTACGGTGCGCACCGAACTGAAACCCAGCATCGAGGAACCTTTCCTCATCGGCGCCGGTTCGCTCACAGCCATCATCCCGTACATGTATGACGTGCAGAGGCAATGGTTAGGCGAACAGTCATTCATCCTCAACCGCACCGCAGCCGCCATGCTCATGACTCCGAAGAGCGGCGGATTCGAGGCCACCTTCAGTTCACTGCCGCACTACGTCTGCCTGCAGAATATTGCCGGTTTCGAAAGAATGCCCAAGAGACGCGTGGAATACCAGCGGACCGACATCGAGTCCATCGCCCGGAAACACAAACTGACCCTCACGGCGTCCCAAGGCACCGTCTCGGGCAAGGCCCTGCTCGAAGTGGCCACGCGCCCGTGCGGCGAAACCGACTGGCGCCACCGGCTGAAAGGACACTGCCTTTGCGTGTTCTACTTGACCACCCTCGACCGCGCACCGGGACTGGTCGATATCTTCATAGAACTGGCCGGCAGCCTCGGCATCGACCGGGAATCGATCGGAGTGTATCTCCAGCCGGTGGTTCAGAACCATGCCTGCCACGTGGAGGTTATGTGTCCCTTCGATCCCGCCGCACCGGAGGACGTCGAGTTAATGCGGAAGCTCGAAGGGGAGGCTGTCAAGAGACTGGCGGCGGGCGGGGCTTTCTTCAGCCGGCCCTATGGTTCCGCTGGCGACGTGGTGTTTCAGCAGAATCCCATGAACTACGAGGTATTGAAGAAGATCAAGGGCATATTTGACCCCAACAGGGTATTGAACCGTGGTAAGTGGGGACTTTAGTCTGCTCGCGGAAACGGGAGTGACGGAGAAGATGGCATCGTGATCACCGAACAAGAGACGAGAGCACTTCAGGACATCGTTGGTCCCGAGTGGGTATCCACCGCGCCTTGCATGATGGACACCTATTCCCTCTACATGAATCCGGAGACCGTGGTGACCGATGGCTCAACCTGGCTCCCGCGCCCCGTCGCTGTGGTCCTGCCCGAGACCACCCAGCAGGTCCAGGAGATCATGCGCTTCTGCAACAAAGCACATCTCATGACCAAACCCCTGTCCACAGGATTCCATGCCGTGTGCGCCGCCTCCAGGGACCGGGTGATCATTCTCGATATGAAGCGCATGAGCAAGATCATCGACATTGACACCAAGAACCAGGTCGCCATCGTCGAGCCGTATGTGCGCGCCATTGATCTTCAGACCGAGATCTTCAAGCATGGGCTGACGGTTCACATCGTCTCTTCAGGAGGCAATCACTCCTTGCTGGCGTCCACGGCAGCCGCATGGGGCTACGGCGCCAGCGGACCGTCCACCAGCTACAGCGGCCGCAACCTGCTGGGCGTCGAATGGGTGCTGCCCACCGGCGAGGTGCTCACGCTGGGCAGCGGCGGCGTTGGCACAGGCTGGTTCACCGCCGACGGCCCCGGGCCGTCGCTGCGCGGCATCATGCGGGGCTTCCAGGGGACCTTCGGGGGGCTGGGGGTGTTCACCAAGTGTGCCGTGAAACTGTACAAGTGGAATGGGCCGGCGAAGTGGGAAGTCCACGGCAAGTCTCCTGTCTACCTGCTCGACAAGCTGCCGGAAAGAGTGTCATTCAACGTACATGCGTTCCCGTCGGCGCAGGCCATGAGGGATGCCGGCTACAAACTCGGCGAAGCGGAGATTGAATACGCGTGCTTCCGTACCCCCATGTTCTTCACCGCCCTGGGAATGACCGAGAACAACGAGGAGCTGAAATTGGCCCTGGAAAGCGGTGTATTCCAGAAGGTGATGCACCACGTGCTGGTCAACTCCGTCATCGGCTACTCGGATGGGGAGTTCCGGTGGAAGATGGCCGCCATGAAGGAGATCATGAAGGAAACGGGCGGCGTCAGGATACCCATGTATCTCAAGATAACGCCCGGTGTGCTGCGTGTCGCCAGTCCTCTCCTGAAGCACGTCAAGGATCCGCTCTGGGCTCTGCGCCGGTTCCCCTTCCTGCAGAACGTCATTCACGCTATCCCCATCGGGAAGCAGCAGAAGCTGGTGCAGGACTCCAGGCTTTTCTGGCTACTCGTGCGGAACGCCGTCAACACCCAGGCCACGTTCCGCCCCTCCCAGGGGATGTCCACCATGCTGGGATCCTTCGACACGTGGGACATGGGAGTGACCCAGTCGGAATGGATCGCCCAGGCAAAGAAGAAGTACATCGAGAAGGGAATATTTCTGGACGACGGCGGCGACCTGGGTTGCGGCGGAACCTTCGAGAATTGTCATTTGGGGTATCTGGAAGGAATCTATCTGTATGGCTCTGGGGACCCTGAAGCAGTGAAGGCCTCCGCGGAGATCATAGAAGAAGGCTGCAACGCGGCGATTGAGCAGGCGATGGGAATCCCGATAGCGGCCTTCGGGACCCAGATGAACAAGCGGTTTGGCCCCGCCTGCCGTGACTATCACCGGTACTTGGGCAAAATCAAGAAGGCGTTGGATCCCAATACCGCCTCAGATCCCTTCTTCTATGCTGAGCCTGAGGGTGACTGAAAACCATCTTAGAGCCAGGGAGATCCGACGCGAAAGAGACGGTGGTCATGACTGACAGGATTAGTCCGTTGGTACGGGAAGCCTGGACAGGGCCCGGGAGGCGGGACGGTGCGATCGAACCGCTGAAAGCAGAAGAGGATGGCCTCCATATCGACATGGCCAAGAAGGGCATGTATGAGTGGTGGTACTTCGATGCCCATATGGATAGCGGGCACACGGTCGTGGTGTTCTTCTACGCGGCCAACCCCAACCCCGGGGCAGCAGGCAAGGCCGGAGTCGAGATCGTTGTGCTCAGGCCGGATGGGAAGAGGGTACAGAGATTCGTGCCATACGCCAAGGCCGCGTTTCGCGCCTCCCGCGACAGGGCCGACATCGAAGTCGGGGGGAACTGCCTCACGGTCACACAGGCGCCTGGAGGGTTGCCGGTCTACGAAGTGCAGGTAAACGAGAAGGACCTTGGCTGCCGACTCACCTACAAAGCGGAGGTGAATGGCTGGAAACCAGGGAAAGGTATCTCTCACTTCGGCAGCATGGGGTACTTTGCCTGGGTGGTCCCCTTTGCCCGGGCTTCTGTGGAAGGAACCATCACGGACGGTGACCGGACAATACCCGTCAAAGGCGTCGGCTACCACGATCACAACTGGCTGGATTTCGCATTCCCGAGGATAATCGACTACTGGATGTGGGGGCGGGTGTATTCGCCCCGCTATACGGTGTCCTTCGCCTTCATCCAGTGCAACAGGAAGATGGAGAACCATGCGGTCAAGGTCCTGATGTTGGCCGACGGAAGAGAAGTCGTCCTCAGCACCGGAGAGTTCGATTTCATCAAGACGGATTTCGAGTACAATTCGAAAGCCAAGCACAGCTACCCCAGGAATCTGGTGATCAGGGTCCCCGGTGAGCTTGACCTGAAACTGAGTGTCAGAGATGTCCTGGAAAGCCAGGATATGCTGGAGAGTTTCAATCTCCTCATGCGTCTCGCCGCCAGGTATCTCCTGCGGCTGAGACCGGGCTACTTCAGGCTGCGTTCAGATTTCGAGATAAGTGTGACGCGCCAGGGAAAGATGGACAGGGAAACAGGGACGGCGCTTCACGAGATCGTGCTGTTCCGATCAGCAGAGCAGGTAGCTGCCCGCCCTCACGCTGATGCACCGGCATAGCGCCGGAGGCCAAGCTTCCAGAAGAACCGCGACACCATTAGCAGCCCCGCCGCCAGCGCCACCGCCCCGAGCGTCATCTCCCAGCTCAGCCGGCTGGTCAGGGCTTCCGCCGGGATAGTGGTGGCAAAAGCCACCGGCACCACAAAGGTCAGCCCGTAGCGGAGCCACCCCGGGTACAGGCTCACCGGCCAGCGCCCCGCTTCGTACATGCTCTGGAAGATGAAGAGTATGTTTTCCACCCGCACAAACCAGAACGAGAGGGTAGCCAGTATCAGCCAGAAGCTGTAGATGATGAACCCGCCCGCGACCAGCATGATGAGGAAGAGAGCGGCTTCCCCTCCCCCCAGATCCCCGCCCAGCCGCACCAGCGCACCCCCCAGGACGCCAAGGCCCAGGACGATGTCAATCAGCTCCCAGATCTGCACCTTCCGGATGCTGACCAGGAACTGCGCGTCCTCGGGCTTGGTCAGCGTGAAGTCCAGGGTGCCCATGCGCACCGAATCGATCAGCTCTTCCATACTCGGCTGGATGATGAGCCTGATCATGCCCCCGACGAGGAAATAGACCCCCACCAGGGCCAGCACCTCGTCAGGACGCCATCCGCCCAGCGTGTCAGTGAAGGAGAATATCACCGCCAAGCCGCCAAGGGCCATCCCCAGGCTCAGCAGCGACTGGAAGAGCTGGACGAAGAAGTTGACCCGGTAGGCCAGCTCGGTCTTGAAGCTCACACGGAAGAAGGCCATCAGCAACCTGAGATAGCTCATGAGCCCACCGCCGAATAGACCCGTACCCCCGCCCGCCACACCACGCGCAGCAAGATGAGTCCGACGATCACCCAGGCCACCTGGATACCCAGCCCCAGAAGCGCCTCGTTCATGGTGAGTCGGCCTAGCACCAACTCCACCGGAAAACCGACCATGGCCCGGAAGGGCAGTATCTCCGCCACGACCCGGATGGGATGGGGCATCAGAGTGATGGGCATGATCTGGCCGGAAAGGAACAGCAACAGCACGAAATAGGTCTGGTTGATGGCATCAACGCGTGTCGTCCAGAATGCCGCTTGGGCGAGGGTCCACTCCAGCAGGAATCGCACCAGGAAGGCTAACAGTATGGCAGGCACGAAAAGGCCTATGGTCCACGGTTCCAGAGGGAGGGCCGGATGAAAGATCAGCGCCAGCACTCCAGCGACCACCAGCATGAATGGCAGAGTTATCAGCTTCGAAGATAGGTTATCGGCGACATCCGAATGCACCGGGTGCACCGGTTTGAGCAGAGCAAAGGACAGGCTCCCATGCCGCACGCGGTACTCAAAATCGTACATCACCCATGTGTAAGTGGCATGATTCACCAGCATCAGCACGATGAAATAGGCAGCGAAGTCTCTCGCGGCATAATCACCCACGCTGCCGCCCTCACTGGCTGCTACCACCGACCACACGATGAGATAGACCAGCGGCTCCAGCACGTGCCCGATCATCCAGATGATCAGCGAGGCGCGGTACTGCAACATCATGGCCAGAGTCGTGCGGAACTGCTGGACGTAGAGCTGGACCAGACCCTTCATGCCTTCACCTGGGTGAACACCCTGTCGATGACTTCATCGATCGGGGGATCTTCTATGAGCAGGTCGATGACCGGCAGGTCAGCCAGTATCCGCTCGGCGATGAACGCCGTCTCAGTCTTCGGCACCCGGAGCGTGATGTGGCCGTTGGAGCGGGCGAGCACCTCACCGTAGCACCTCAGATCCGCCCGGCATTCGCCTAGCTGCACCACGATGGTCTTGTGCTCCGTGAACTGCTCCACCAGACCGGAAAGGTCACCATCGAAGACCAGGCGGCCATGGTGGATGACTATCACCCGCTTGCACAGAGCCTCCACGTCGGCCATATAGTGGCTGGTCAGCAGAACGGTGGCGCCCGACCGCCGGTTGTACTCCGTGATGAAAGCCCGTATCCGGCGCTGCATCGTCACGTCCAGGCCTATCGTCGGCTCATCAAGGAAGACGACTTTGGGACGGTGTAGCAGCCCGGCCGCGATTTCGCATTTCATGCGCTCTCCCAGGGACAGATTGCGCACCGGCTTGTGCAGCAGAGGCCCCAGGTCCAGCAGTTCGGTGAGTTCGGACAACGTGCGGCGGTAGTCCTCGGGCGGAATGCGGTAGATGACCCGGTTCAACTCGAAGGTGTGAATGGCCGGGATGTCCCACACAAGCTGATTGCGCTGGCCCATCACCAGCGTGATCCGCCTCAGGAAGGACTTCTCCCGCTTCCAGGGAATGTGTCCCAGAACAGTCGCCTCGCCTGCCGTGGGGTGCAGCAGCCCTGCCAGCATCTTCCTGTCTCTTATACACATCTGACGCTGC
>JAUCPZ010000223.1 GCA_030372995.1 Dehalococcoidia bacterium | reverse complement strand
CGGCCTATCACGCCGGGCAAACCGAATACCCGCATAGGAGACCACCTCCATTACATCCTTCTCACCCAGGAGAATGGCCCCCTATTCTACCCCCTCTTGTCTCACATCTATCTGAACGAGATCACCTCGGCTCTGAGAATCTACGTATTGTCCAGTTGCCCTCGGACTTCGATGCCTTCTCCAATACCAGGTCAAGAGGAGTGGAATGAGCGCGACCAGCGAGATCGTGGCAACACTGGACATGTTGTTCAGAAGGTTCTGGTGGCTGGTAATCCAGGTGATCTCCTCTGGCAGGACATCGGCATGATCGCCCAGATTGGGTATCATCATGGCATCGAATATGCAGTGAAGAACCAACGGCGCAAAGAAGGAGAATCGGAGGGTCATCCAGGCGAAAGCCAGACCCAGAATGAAGGTGTCAATGAGCCTGGAAGCGCCATGATTGGGCAGGTGATAGAGACTGAAGGCCAGGGCCGGAATCACGAAGTAGCATGCTCTGGCCCAAAGTGCGGCTTTCTGGCTCTTGGTATGCCTGAGCACGGCCAACAAGACGATGAAGGGAAAACCTCTGAAGACGATCTCTTCCCAGATTGGGTTGTGCCAAAGAGAGAAGATGGCGGAGTTGGCTTTGCCGGCCAAGTCCATGTCCCCTATGGTCTGGTGCTCCTGCCAGCCGGTGAGGGAGTTGATGATGCCGGCCAAGCCCGTAGCCACCAAAGCGGACGTCAATCCGAGCAACGCTGCCTTGCCCAGGTTGCGCCGGCGTGCAAGGTAGACAATCCCGGCGGCGTATGCGGTCAACATCGCTCCGATAGCCACCCAGACGGGCATGCTGAGGGCCACCTCGCCATCGACCCCGGGCCAGAAGAGAAGACTCACGGGAGTCCATTTCAGAATGAAACCGGTGTGAACATATTGTCCGATGGTGGCGATCAAAGGGACGAGGAGCAGGAGAACAACAGGTACCTGGAGAAGAGGATTCGCCAGAACGGCAAGTACTATGCCTTGGACGCGCAGGTACGGTTGCCTGATGAGACCTATCCCGGATCTGCCCACTTCTGTGCTGGGACGCCTGGCGTTGGTATCAACCCGTCTGCCGATACTGACACTACCAGGCTTCACTTGATGATGACATCGCCGTTGGATGTCTCGATGTACAGGTCTGCTTCCCCGGCGCCAACAGTGCCGATGACGTGATCTGTCTTCGCCGTGGTGGTGAGGATGGGAACATCCCTATGGTTGATCTCCCCGTTGCCGGTGGAAGCATCGATGCTGACGCTGGCGACCCCGGTCAGCTCAACTTCAACGCGACCATTGGTTGTCACGAGGCGGTTGCTGCCGCCGGGCGTCATGTGGCCGCTGAATGATATATCCCCGTTGGTGGTCTTGACGTTGAACTCACCTGCGGCCTGCTCCAGAGTGATCTTGCCGTTAGAACTCCGGACAAAGGCACTGCCGTCGATGGTGTCGATCTCCACCGCGCCGTTACTCGTCGTGGCTTCAAAATCACCTTTCACGTCCTCAAGGACTATGGCACCGTTGGACGTGTTGAGTATCCCTCCCCTGGTTGTCCCACGGACTTCAATTCTTCCGTTGCGGGTCTCCAGCCTGAGAGAGGTGGAAGCAGGGGCCGTGACATAGATGTCGGCCCGGGTGTTGCCTGCAGGGAACCACCACGTTCCCGTCTTCTCGGCAGTCACAACGATTTCATCCCCGCTCTGAATGGCTTCATACTTTATACGGCGGATGTCCCGGAGTTCGGCCCGCACGCAGACCACATTGTCAGTGCCGGCCTCGACTTCAATCCTGCCACCCAGGCTCTTCACTACAAGGGTCACGGAATCCCCGACAGGAAAGTCGTTGCTCTCGGTCCTCACAGCAGACTTCGTGGTGCATGCTGAGCACGCCAGTAACAGGACGCCAATCACAAGGAGGATGACGCCTGTGAGCAGCACGGAGACGGGGCTCATTGGAGTCCGGATATGCTGGACCCAGGGCTTCTCGCGTCTCCCGTGAACATGAGCGGTTTCATCCCTACCATCAGCGGCTCGTTTCCTCATCGGTTTCCTCCTCTAGCAATCCGGGCAGTTGAAAGGTTCGCGATGGCGTCAGTCATGCTTCGAAACAAGCATGGCCTTAGCCAAAGCGCCATGCCCTCTTCCGACCAACCTCACCAAGTGCATGGTCGCCGGCAGCAGGAGCACACCCAGTATGAAGAACAGGGGTATGGACCAGTCCGTCGCCAGATACTCCGTGTCACCCAGGACCACGTAGGCAGGCATCTGAAACGCCCACACTGTGATCGGCAGGGCGATCAGGTAGATTGAGAGCCCGAACAAGAAACCGAAGACAAACGCGTAGGCGATGCCAAGCCCGAGCTTCAGTATGCAGTAAAGCAAGGCTGTCCACGTGATCCGCTGTGTGAAAAGCTCCTTGATCTTCCTCCAGAATCCGGTCGTATCATCGAAGAACATGCGTCGCCGTGGCATGCGCACACCGAGGAGCGCCTCGACGAGACGGCCCTCGACAAACGCGATGCCCCTGATAGAAAGCAGGAACAGGACGAGCAGCGGAAGACCGATGACAAGGACCAGCGTTGCGACCGAGATGGAGAGGCCGAAGACGGTCCACCAGAAGTAGATTATCCCCGTGACGAGGGAGAGAAACAGGAAGAGCAAAGCACCCCAGGCCCTGGGATCGGCGACCACCCCGAAGAAGCGGTGTGGGAGGGACCGATGGCTTGCATGCATCGTTCTGCCCAAGCCGGCAGGCAGGCGGGCTTCCATTTGCCGGTAGGCCGCGGCAATCTCCTGAGGGGATCCGTACTTCTCGGCGATCGCCGAAAAGACCTCAGCCTGCGGTGCGCTGGCGTTGCCGCTGCCGGCCTGTGCAAGCGCCATACGGAGGTGTTCTTCGGCGTCAGCGAGGGCGTCCTGGATAACGGCCGGGTCGCTGCCAGCCAATTCCTTCTTCAGCAGCGCGAGGTATTCGTCAACGCTCTTGACCATTGACCTCTCCTTCCATCACGGTGTCGACAAAGGTTCTCATTTGATTCCACATGTCTTTCCAGCGCGCCAGGGTGCTTCGGCCCAGTTCAGTTATCTGGTAGTATCGGCGGGGTGGTCCGGAGGTGGAGGGCTCGACCCGGCTGCGCAAAAGGCCGCTGGCTTCAAGAGACCGAAGCACCGGGTACAGCGCTCCCTGTTTGAACACCGGGGAATCCTCCGTCTGGCCGTCGATAACCTTGGCAATCTGGTAGCCGTACATCGGTTCCGCTGCCCTTTCAAGGATAGTCAAGAGAACCAGTGCGGCTACTCCAGAGACGAGCTCCTTCTGAAACTTCTTGTCAGCCGATTCCGTCTCGTCAAGTTTGGTGTTCTTTCCCCACATACTCAGTGACCTCGATTTCGTTCTGCAGTCTTTAGAGTCGCGGTAGCTCCAGCCCAAGTATTAGTAGCCTGACACTAGTGCTTAGTGCCCAATAGTGATTGATGCATAGTACCATGCGGTGACGCGATTGTCAAGCGGATGTCGCTGTTGCGCTCAGTGATGACTGAGCGGCAGACGCCGGGTGGTTGGCGGCTCAGCGTTGTGACTGGGAATAGACCGGACTAGACCGCTGCTTTGTAGACTGAGGTGGCGCGGCTCCTGTCGTCTGGCATCTGGGCGAGAGCCTGTGCGGTGGTGTGAAGGCCTCAAACCTGGCGGGAAGTCTTCTGCGCGGAGTAAGGGAGCGTATCGGCCGGTCCTGTGTTGTGCCCGACTATGCGGCTGATGGTGTGCACTGCCTCGATGGTGCGGGTGCTGGGAGGCATCCGCCGGTTTGCCCTGTCTTGGGGGGAGGGGTGATACAATGGCGGCATGGGGGAATGCGGGCACATGCCGATGGATGAGCGCCATGTGGTGACCTGCTTCCTGGAACACGGGGGGAAGATCATGATTCTCCGGCGGAGTGGCAGGGTGGGCACCTATCGGGGCAGGTGGGCGGGGGTGAGCGGGTACATTGAGGAAGGCACCAGCGCTCCTGAGCAAGCCTGGACGGAGATACGGGAAGAGTGTGGCGTGGATTCGGATGACGTTGAATTGGTGAGGGAAGGGCAGCCGCTGGAAGTCGTCGATTCTGATCTGGGCAGAAAGTGGATTGTCCATCCTTTCAGGTTCAGAGTCGTCAGGCCGGACAAGGTGAGGATCGATTGGGAGCACACCGAAGCGAAGTGGGTCGTCCCTGACGACATTGGCCGCCACGAGACTGTGCCCAAGCTGCTGGAAGCCTGGCGGCGTGTAGCCGGATAGCCGAGTAGCGGTGGCCGTTTGGCTGGGCGAGAATCGCAAATCCAGTCGCCTAAGCACCGAGCTCACAGGTCATAGCTCATGGGATGAGGGGCTTGCAGTCCAAATCCCAAATCCGAAATCCTAGACACTAAGCTCATGGCTGATGGCTCATAGCCCATGGCAGTGACGCGCTCTGGCACGGCTCGTTGCAGCCGGCGGCTGCCCATCTCTGACGAGGGGCGTCAGCCGAGGGTCCGTCCCTGGCAGAGAGGAGCCGAGCCGCGCGCCTTCGGTGGGCAATCCCAAGTCCCAGAACCGAGGTTGCGGTCCTCCAGGCCCAGTGAACCCGTGTAGGCAAGGGGCGTCGAAGAGGGGCGAAGCCCCGCACCTTCGGTGCGAAATCCGAAATCCTAAGCACGAAACGCTAGGCTCAAAGCTCATGGCTGATAGCTCATGGCACTCACCAGCTCCGGCACGGCTCGTCAAAGCCGGCGGCTGGGCCCGTTCTTGGCAAGGGGGGTTAAGAGGGGCGGAGCCCCTCTTGGTTTACCTGTCTGGCCCGAGAGAGGGCCAGGTGATTCAAACCACATGATGCTGGGACAGACATCGGGCGCATCGCAATGCGCCCCTACGGCACGGCACAGGCACACTTCTTTTCCTTGGGCTATACCCTCTCCGATACGACCGGCCGTGCAGATGTGCGTCATACGCACGCGTCACACGTTGAAAGTCCGTCTCAGGCAAGGGGCGTTAAGAGGGGCGAAGCCCCTCTTTCATTCGCTCGTGCGGCCCGAGAGAGGGCCAGGTGATGAAGGGTAGCTCCCAGCTCATGGCTGATGGCTCGAAGCTCGTGTAAGTGACGATCTCTGGCGCGGCTCGTTACGGCCAGCGGCGGCCTGTTGTAGGCAAGGGGCGTTAAGAGGGGCGAAGCCCCTCTTTAATCTATTCGTGCGGCCCGAGAGAGGGCCAGGTGATGAACGGAATCCTTGCTCTCAAGTCCCCTTTTCAATATACTT
>JAUCPZ010000222.1 GCA_030372995.1 Dehalococcoidia bacterium | reverse complement strand
CTTTTTCTCTTCCTCAAGCTTCAGTGCGTAATGACCTCGAAGCCATACCCCATCCTTATCGGAAAAGTGGCCATCAGAGAAGCAGAATGGTATAATCGAAGCCTTAACACCAACGCTATCATGTAATTGTAGTGATCCACCATGAATGTCAAGCTTGATCCACCCTTCGTATGAGCTTTTCTGACTAACATTGATAGGCCAACAGCAAGAGGGGCCAGTTAGGTGGAAGAGCGTGGGACCATTAGCGCGCCTGATGAGAGTATTAGCAACCTTCATCCTCTCAATGTCCACCTCAGCGAGCGGGCAGGATAGGCTGCTTTCATCATCACCGCATCCACTCCAATGTTGAGCTCTCTGAATCCAGATCTTGTCACAAGTCAAGCGATCTGGACCGAAGAACCCTTCGAAGCTCATTTGCTGACCGTCTTCCATCTCAAGAAGGACATCCTGTTGACCGGCAGAACCCCACAGAGTCCCTTTCAAGTACTCCGGCAGATTCGACCCATCTATTTCAAGGGTGACTTGAAGCGATCTCTGTCCATCTGATATTTGGCCCAAATAGCGTCCGTTAGGCGTTGTATCTCCCATATCACTCTGCTCCATTCTGAGCTGAACTCTGCGCTTGGATATGAGCTATGCGATCGAAACAGGCAACAATCTACTGCTAGGGTTGACACCCATACCGCACGGTTTTAGAATCCTGAAGAACGGAGGAGCGATGCCCAGACTCGACTCGAAGATCAGGCCCGGAGATGTGCTGCCGAAGCGGGAGATAGATCCCGCCTTCGGCAGCAGGGTCAGATCAGCACGCAAGGAGCTGGACATCAACCTGAGCGCCCTTGCAGAGCGAGTCGGGATCAGCACGGCCTACCTCTCGCAGATCGAGCGAGCGATCTTCCCTCCCCCCCGGGCCGAGATCATCGTTTCTCTGGCGAACGAGCTCAGGCTCAACCCCAGCGAGCTCCTATCACTGGCCGGGTTGACAGATCTCACGGTGGTCGAACTCTTCCGCCGCAATCCCGATCTCGTCGCGGAACTCCATGAAGCCTTCGCCACTCTGCCGGACCGCACCCGGAAGGCCCTCCTGCCCGTGATCTCCGAGCAGATGCTCCTCGACATCTCAAGATCACACTGCGAGGCAACCGCCCGACGCAGGAGCAGTGGGAAGGCCTTCAAAGACTAGTATTCGGAAGCGATCAACCTAAGACAGAACTATCGTCAGAAGAGCTGCAGGCCGAGGCACCGGGCACCTCGCTTCCCCCTCAAGGGAAGACCCGGAGGAAGCCATGAGCTTTTTCTTTGCGCCAGCATTTCAGTATCCTGAACACCGGTCGAGAAGGAAGCGCTGCCATGGAGCGCTCATGGGATGACGGCACAGCTGTTCAGCACCCGGACGGTCTGGACAACCTCGAAAGGGCACGCCGCTACTTCGAGCGGAAGGCGGGCAGACCCGTGAGCAGTACCGAAGCCCGGGAATGGCTGGACAGCCTGGTGGACTACCTGAGGACGGCCCAGCGCTGGGCAGCCGAGGCAGCCATGCGTGAGGCGTCCGCGACGTCCGGCGAGGACGTCCAGATGGATATCCATATGGCTGCTCAGGGGTCAGCCATGGACATCCAGCCCTTGCCGCCTCGCCGGGCATCCCGCAGGATTGCGGCGCAAGGCAAGCCAGGGAAGTCAGGGCTGAACAGGCAGCGGGATATCCTGAACAAGCACACGGACGGCCACGGGGACGTCCATGCCGAACAAGCGGCCCAGGCGGGCCGGGGGTGAGCGATGCGCAACAGGCGGAACGCCCATGCCGCGCGTTCGAGCGATGCAGTCGCCTACGCGCGGGTGTCCACGAAGGACCAGGAGCACGAGGGCTTCTCGATCCCTGCACAGCTAAGGCTGATCACAGAGTACGCAGCCCAGCACGGCCTGAGGATAGTCGAGACGTTCACGGAGGTGGAGACTGCCGGGAAGACCGGGCGCGAAGCCTTCGGGCGGATGATGAAGTTGTTGAGCGGCCCCGGCAGGTGCAGGACCGTGCTGGTCGAGAAGACCGACCGGCTGTACCGGAACGCGCGGGACATGGTCGACCTGAACGACCTGGGCGTCGAGATCCACTTCATCAAGGAGGGCCGGGTCGTCTCGGAGCATTCCAGGCCGAGCGACAAGCTGGTCAACACCATCCTCACGGCGACCGCCCAGCACTTCCTGGACAACCTCGCGGAGGAGACCAGGAAGGGCATGCTGGAGAAGGCACGGGCCGGCCTGTGGCCGTCCTGCGCCCCGCTCGGCTACCTGAACGTGCCCGGGCCGAACGGGAAGAAGATCATAGTGCCCGACCCGGCTACCGCCCCGCACGTCCGGAGGCTGTTCGAGCGGTATGCCACGGGGAGGAAGACACTCAGGGACATCACGAGGATGGCCATGGCCGAAGGGCTTGTGTTCAAGAGGTCGTACCGGGCGCTGCCCAGCGCGACCGTGCACATGCTGCTGCAGAACCCCCTCTACATGGGCGACATGATCTGGGACGGCACGCGCTACCATGGGAAGCACGAGCCGCTGGTCTCGCGGGAGCTGTTCGAGCAGGTGCAGGACGTCCTCCACGGGCCGAAGCCCGAGCTGCCCAGGCTGACCAAGCACGACTACACGTACAAGGGCCTGATACGCTGCTCGCACTGCGGCTGCACGGTGGGAGCGCAGAGGCACCCGCCATATGTCCACTACCACTGCTCGGGCTACAAGGGCAACTGCGGGGAGCCGTACCTGCGCGAAGAGGTGCTCGACGAGGCCTTCCGGCAGAACCTGGAGCGGATTGCCCCCGACGACGAGGCCTGGGAGATCCTCCGCGAGGAGATGCGCAAGGGAGCCTCCAGGGACGAGGAATCGAAGGCCGGGGTGGTCAGGGGCCTTGAGAACGAGATCGCCTCTCTGAAGAGGCGCCAGGATGTGTTGTACGAGGACAGGCTCGAAGGCCGGATCGACACCCGGTTCCATGACACGAAGGCGATCGAGATCCGCCAGAAGGTCAGGGTGCTGGAGGACAAGATCAGGGCCCTGAAGACCCCTGCAGGCC
>JAUCPZ010000221.1 GCA_030372995.1 Dehalococcoidia bacterium | reverse complement strand
GGTTGGCAACCTTGCTGAGTACGATTGTGCGGCCGGAGACCCCTGTCGGCGCAAGGGTTGGGGAAAAGCGTGCTGTGATGTCAAGGCCCTGTGCAGCGCCATTCACGGAACACCTTCTGCGCAAGTGAGGAACGCACATACCCAATGCTGGACTTCCCCCGAAAAAGTGGACACCCTAAAGGTGAGTTATAGAAAGGGTGTTCGAGAGGATGACGAAGTACAGCGAGGAGTTCCGGGACGAGTCAGTGCGGCTGGTTCTGGAGAGCGGGAAGACGGTTGCGGAGGTTGCGCGGGATCTTGGGATGAGCGTATGGACCTTGCGGGGTTGGATCCAGAAGAGGCGGGAGGTCGACAGGGCATCCTTGCCCCGCAGGCCTGAGACGCTGGAGGAGGAGAACCGTCGTCTTCGGCGTGAGAATGCGGTTTTGCGTCAGGAGCGCGAGATCCTAAAAAAAGCGGCGGCGTACTTCGCGAAGGAGCAGCTGTGAAGTACGCCTTTGTTGCTGCTCACAGGGCGGAGTTCCCGCTGGGGGTTCTGTGCCGTGTTCTTGGGGTATCCAGGAGCGGCTACTTTGCGTGGCGTTTACGTCCGGAGAGCCGCCGGGAGCGAGAGAACCGTCGTCTTCTTGGGCGGATCAAGGCTGCCCATACGTCGGGCAAGAAGATGTATGGCAGTCCGCGGGTTCACAAGAAGCTGGTGTCGGAGGGGGAGCGGTGCAGCCGTGGCCGGGTGGAGCGTCTGATGCGCGCCAACGGGATCCGTGCGCAGCAGAGGCGGAAGTTCGTGGTGACGACGGACTCGGGGCATGATCTGCCGGTGTCGGAGAATCTCCTTGGGCGGGAGTTTGCGGTGAGAGAGCCGGACCGTGTGTGGGCATCGGACATCACGTATGTTCCGACGGATGAGGGCTGGCTGTATCTGGCGGGCGTTCTGGACCTGGGGATGAAGGGGGTGGTGGGCTGGAGTATGGGCGAGCGTCTGGACAGGACACTCGCGATGGATGCGCTGCGGATGGCGTATGATCGGCGCAGGCCGGGAGATGGACTGATCCATCATTCGGACAGGGGATGTCAGTATGCGAGCAGGGACTACCAGGCTCTGCTGAGAGAGTACGGGATGCGCTCAAGCATGAGCCGCAAGGGAGACTGCTGGGACAATGCACCGATGGAGAGCTTCTTCGCGACCCTGAAGAAGGAGTTGATCCATCAGCGGAGGTTCCGGACCCGGGCCGAAGCCCGGCGAGAGATCTTCGAATACATCGAGGTGTTCTACAACCGGGAGCGGCTGCACTCCAGCCTGGGGTATGTCTCTCCCGCGGAATACGAGCGGCAGCTTGCCGTCAGACTGGCAGCTTAGGGTGTCCACGAAAACAGGGGAGGTCCACGTCGGTGCTTTGCCGGTATACGTACAACGTTGCTGGGGACCGGAGCGCTGGGTAGAGACGCGCGCATTTGACGTGATCGTGGAAGGACCCCACCTCGATGCCATCCCGCAGTTCGTTAGCGGCTTGGTGAGTGTCACAGGGAGGGTCTACGGGGGCGGTGTAACCGGATGGTCGTTGTCTGTGGACGGATTTACAGTAGCCGCACAAGCGCCTGCGGAAGCCTTCAGCCAGTACTCCTGGGATACAGCCCTGTCTCTTATACACATCTCCGAGCCCACGAGA
>JAUCPZ010000220.1 GCA_030372995.1 Dehalococcoidia bacterium | reverse complement strand
TCTAGCTCTGATCAACAAACAAAGCTCTTGACATTCAGTGACATCGGTGTTCAGTGGTTCATGGAGCGTTCTGGCCTATGAGCGCCACAGGGTCTGTGCTATAATGTATGCAGACCACGGTCAGCGTCGAGACGATGAAGATCATCCGGCAGATGCCGGCCGGTGACTCGACGTCACCGGCTAAGCAGCCGTCGACCTGATAGAGAGGGTGTTGAGTAACGTCACACTGCCAACGGCTTGCCCCCACCCTGCCCTCCCCCGATTTTGAGACTGTTGCATTAGTTGTCCAAAGGAGGTGTCATGGAAGCACTGGGCGACGCGTCAGGAATGCTTTGGAGAGTAGAAGGGCCGCTCAGTCGTGGCGACGGATCCGGCCGCGGCCTCGGGAAGGCTTGGCTACTGCCAGTCCCGGCCGTCCGGCTAAGCCGAGGCTGTCCTGATGACCAGACGCCAGTGCAGGCGCCACACCTTCAGCAGGTTGTAGGCTGCAGTCAGCAGATGCCATTCCGCGCGCACGTTGTCCAAGCCACGGCGCAGGAAGCGGATCAGCCCCTGATGTTCACGTAGCATGGCAAACACCGGCTCGACGATGCTGCTCCGTCTCTTGAGAAGCTCCTTCACCGCGGCACTCCGTAGCTCAGCCCGATGCCGTTTCAGCTCCTCGTCATGCGGCCCAATATGGATGCGACGCCCCGATTGGTCGCGCGTACACACTGCCCGTGCGGGACAGCCGGCACAGGCATGGCACTCATACACCCGTTTGGTGGCCTGTGCGTGTCCCTTCTGCTTCATCGAAAACGCATAACGCAGCATCCGCCCCTGTGGGCAGATGTAGGTGTCTGTGGCGGCATCATACGTGAAGTGATCTTTGTGATACGCCCAGTCCTCCGGCGAGCGCCCCGTGCGCCGCAAAGCAGGATCGGCCATGTAGACCGCTCGCTCCGTTCCCTCGACCGCAGCCACGTTCTGTGCCGAGTGGTACCCTGCATCGGCTACGCTCACCTCGGCGCGTCGTCCGCTGCTCTCTTCTGCCTCCTGCAGCATCGGCAGCAACGAGGCCGTGTCGGTGGCGCTGGCCACCACCTCTGCCCCCACCATAATCTGCGCCTTGCTGTCCACCACGGCTTGGGCATTGTAGCCCACGACGAAGCCATGCCGCCCTTTCACCAGCACCGCTTGCGGATCGGCCAGGTGCACCTGCGGCCCGCGCGGCTCACCCGTTTGGGCATCCACGGCCCCCTCATGGGCGGCCGTGCGCTCTGCCTCCCGCTTCTCGACCTCGCGCCGGGCTGCCTGCACCTGTTCCCGCAGGCGTCGCGCGTCCGTCAACTCCTTGGGCAGACGAGGCGCCTGTCCACCCTCGCCGCTGGCTTCTTCTGCCGCGATGCCTTGCTCCAGGCGCGCGATGGCCTCGTCCGTCTTCTGGCCCAGGGCCTCCAGATCACGCCCACTAAGGATCTTGTCCCGCGACAGGGTACTGACCTTTGTGCCGTCGACGGCCTGCAGGGCAAAATCAACCAGGCCGACCCGCACTGCTGTCTTCACTGTCTGCCGGAACAGAGCCTTCATCGCCCCACGATTGGCCCGCACGAAGCGCGCCAAGGTCGCATGATCGGGACGATGCCCACCGAGCAGCCACAACAGGGGCAGATGCTCACGGGCAGCCACCTCGATCTTGCGGCTGGAGCGCACCCGCAGCATAAAGCCATAGATCCAAGCAGCCAGCAGGACCTCTGCCGGATAGGCGGGCGCCCCCATCGCTTGCACAGGGGTCAGCTTCAAAGCAGACAAATCCAAGCTTTCCACGAAACTGGCGATAAAACGCACGACATGGTCGGCAGGAATCAACTCATCAAGGCTCGGCGGCAGCAACCACGCTTGGTCACGAGTGTACGGACGTTCGGGCATCCCCTTATCCCCTCCTCTGCAGTCTGCCGCCATTCTCTCGCATTCCTGCCCGCTTGGCAAGTGGCACTTCTGCAACAGTCTCACTTCGGGAGAGGGCAGGGTGAGGGCGCAAGGAAAAACCTACCCCAATCAGCTCATGAAGGGGGGATTCGCCGCAGAAGGTCCTATAGCCCGCGTACCGTCACCAGCGTCTCTTTCTTCTCCCACTTCACCATCTCGTTCCTCAGCGGGCGGCCAAAGGCTGGCGCGCTGATCTCGAAAACGTCGCCCGCCCTCGTCTTGACGCCCGCAGAAAAAC
>JAUCPZ010000219.1 GCA_030372995.1 Dehalococcoidia bacterium | reverse complement strand
GACGCCATACGAGATACACAGCGCTGTCTCGTGGGCTCGGAGATGTGTATAAGAGACAGCGTCGGGCCTGGCGAGGAGCAGACCTGTCAGGAGGGGGATCGCAGCCGGCACCAGTCATCTGGCGGGGAAGTTGCCGCCTTTCGACCCGACGTGGCCCAAGGATGTGAGGGAGGAGTGGCTGGCCCATCACCGCACCTTGCAGACGACTATGGCACTCCTGGAGAAGTTCCCCAATCTCAATCCCGACTGGCCTGACGAGGTGAAGGCGAAGTGGTTCGAAAGCTGGAATGAGCTGCTGAATCGCAATCTCGTCCCACCGGCCGAGCAGTAGCTAATCCGCAACCCCTTGGAGAGCGTGAGCGCTTGTCTTCTCTATCCTCACGTTCACCAGTCTTCCGATCACCCCGGCGTTCCCAGTGAAGAAGACGAGTTTGTCCCCTCTTGTGCGACCGCACCACTTGCCCTTCTGCTGACCTTCCACCAGGACTTCTACGGTCTGCCCCAGTAGCGCCGCGTTAATCTGAGCGGCTATGCGGTTCTGCAGCGATTCGGCCTGGGCGCGGCGCGCCTCCTTCTCCTCCGGGCGGAGATCGTCTTTGAGGTTTCTGGCTGCGGTCGTCTCCGGACGCGGAGAGTAGGCCGCGATGTGAACCTTGTCGAAACGTGTTCTCTCGAGCACCTCCAACGTCCTGGTGAACTGCTCGTTGGTCTCCCCGGGGAAACCAACGATGACATCAGTGCTCAACGCAACGCCGGGGATGGTGCAGCGTATTTCCTTCACGAGTTCACCGTATTGCTCCCTCGTGTATCCGCGCTTCATGGCTGCCAGAATTCCGTTATCGCCCGCCTGGATGGGCAGGCTGATATGCTCGCACACCTTGTCCAAGTCGGCCACAGCGCTGATCAGCCTGCGGCTCATATAGGAGGGATGGCTAGTCAGAAAGCGGATGCGGAGCAATCCCTCGATGCGGTTCAACGCGGCCAGCAGGTCGGCGAGGTCCACTTCAGAGGGGAGATCCTGTCCATATGCATCGACGATCTGCCCTAGTAGAATCACCTCTTTGGTGCCATGCTGGACGAGTTCCTGCACGTGGCGTAGGATTTCGTCGGGATTTCGGCTGCGCGCCCGGCCGCGGCGATATGGGACGATGCAGTAGGAACAGAAGCTGTCGCATCCGTGGATCACTGGGACGTATGCGGTTACACAGGGAGTGTGCGGGATCAGATCTTCCTCGGCGTCCATGCCTGGCAGTCCCCAGGCCTCGCCCCACTTCGAGAGCACCTCCCATTGCTGGGGACGGAAGAAGAGGTCTACCCATGGGAAGCGGCCCTTCAGATGATCGGGTTGGGAACCCACCATGCAGCCCGTTAGTGCGATGGTGACCTCCGGACGGGACTTCTTGAGCCCTCTCAGCGAATTGAGCTTGTTGACTACCTTCGTTTCGGCATGCTCTCTGACGACGCAGCTGTTGAGCACAATGAGATCAGCCTCTCCTGCGGACCGCGCCTCGGATAGACCAGCCCGCTCAAGGTAGTTGGCCACTTGCTGGGAGTCGGCTTTGTTCATCTGGCAGCCGATTGTCCAGATATAGTAGCGTCTCATGGCAGTCGCGGCTCCCGGGAGAGTATTGTGAGCTGGGCGGCAAGGTAACCGAGTATGACAGGGCTTGTCATGACCGTTAGCAGGGATTGCTGTGCTGGCGGAGGGAGTGGGATTCGAACCCACGACGGAGGTTTAACCCCCCGTAAGCGCTTAGCAGGCGCCCGCACTAGACCACTATGCGATCCCTCCGGTGGATCACGGCGCAGGCCTCGGGCTCGTTTGAGCGCTGCCCTCCTGCGCGTACTGCTTGCCCCAGATCTCAACCTGGGCACCCGGATGCCTGTCCATCAACGCTTGCCTGATCCGGTTACGGTCGTCCTCATCCTCGACTATCTCAACTTCCGAAACCGGCAGACCGCTATCATCCCGCCGCACGTGCCTCCGGACAAGGAATCCCGGCACCTGGACATAGCCCCAACTGCAGGCCCCGCCACAGCATGGCCTGTCGAGCCGGGCAGTACCCATCACGTACAAGATCTCCCGTCCTTTGTACGGCATGGTCAATTCCTCGACTGCCGTATAGAAACCGGCCCGGCCCTGTATGTCCTCGCCCAGCTCCGGGTGCGTATACTCTATGATCATGGATTCTCTCCAGAAATCCGCGCTTCATTATAGCACATGAACGCTGATCGATGGCGTGCTGCGGAAAGGGGCGGTGTCGCGCTCCGTCGGCTGCAGTGACCGCCTACGTTTGCAGGTCACAGAGCACGCCGATGATCTTGGGGATGAGCGAACGCGCCAGGTCTCGCCGGCTGCCACCGCACAGAACTACGATGAGCCTGCCTGAGCACAGCTCGTCTGCCGTCAGCCTCAGCAACTGCGCCAGACGGACGTGGCAATCGGGCGTGAGCCCCAGGTCTCCATATTCCCCCTGCGTCCCATCGTAGCCCCAGTTCCAGAAGAGACACTCGGGCTGGAAAGCGGTGGCGCGGGGGAGGAGGCTTTGCCGCACGATGTCAAGGTAGTGGTCATCGTCCGTTGTCCAGGGGACCTCGACATTGACCTTGTTCTTGCTCTCAACAAAGCTGCTGGGGCAATAGCATACGTACAGGACGTCGGCGTCATTCTCGAATATCTGCCACGTGCCGTTGCCATGGTGGGCGTCGGTGTCGATGATAGCCGCCTTCCTGACGCCGAATGTGTGCCTCAACTCGTGTATGGCGATGGCGGCGCCGTTGAAATAGCAGCCGCCACCCCAGAAGTTCTTGCCTGCATGATGGTCGCCATAGCCGGTGAAGACAAACGCATTGTCGATCTCCCGGCGCCATATCCTCGCGGCCGCGGCCACCGTTCCGGCAGCGGAAAACAGGGCCCCCTCAAAAGCCCCAGTGGCCTTCACCTGCCTGATCATCTGGAGCGTATGGACCCGCGAGAGGACCTCTTCTGAGACGGGTTCCAGCTCGAAATCAGACGGCGTCTTCGAAGGGTAGAAGGCGTCGAACAGAAACACGTTGTTCTTGTCCAGGATTCCCGAGAGTGCCTGGGGGAAGTCCCGCAGCCGCTCGCCATCCTGGTAGTGAAAGAAGATTCCCGTCCGCCGCATGTGTCGATCAGTGCCAGGGTCTTCGTGGCGGCTCTACGTGCTCTTGGACAAGAGCCGTTCCAAGGCCTCCATGTAAACCTCGCAAGTCCTGTTGTCGAAGAGGACGAAGACGACTTCTTGGAGAGGCGGCTTCTGCCTCAGAAACTCGACCACTGTCTGAAGCGCCACGGCCGCGGCCGAGTCCACTGGGTAGCCGTAGGCTCCCGTGCTTATTGAAGGGAAGGAGACGGTCTTCAGGCCCCGGGCCACAGCCAGCGCCAGGCTCTCTTTGTAGGCGCTTGCGAGGAGTGCTGCCTCGCTGCGATTTCCGCCGTGCCATACCGGCCCCACGGTGTGAATAACGTATTTGGCCTTCAGATCACCGCCCGTGGTGATGACGGCCTTCCCTGTGGGTAGCCGGCCCTGTTGCGCCACGATCTTCTTGCACTCCTCAAGTATGGCTGGACCGCCGGCCCTGTGAATGGCACCGTCGACCCCGCCTCCGCCCATCAGGCTTGAGTTCGCGGCGTTCACTATCGCATCTGTGGCCTGCTTGGTGATGTCGCCTTGAATCAGAGTAAGTTTGGTCTTGTTGATGAGTACCTGCATTCATCGCCTCCGTCTTAGGACTCCGCACAGGAGCCGGTGCGTACCGATATGACGCATCAAGTGTATCTTCCGGACGCAACCGCTGGCATCGCGAGAGCTTCGAGTCGCCTCATTATAATCGACCCGCACGCTCGATTCTACCGGCTAATGGGCACGAAGGGTCCAGCTTGACATCGAGGCCAATTTGGCCCACAATCTCAAGAGTCTGCTGGCAGTCAGCGATCACGTACAGATGTCAAAGCGCGTTCTCCTGATCAATACGCCCTATCCGTACGAAGAATGCCCCGTACCCCCTCTTGGTTTGTCCTATCTTGCTGGCATCCTGCGCCGGGAGAAGGCTGAAGTCCGCATCCTCGATCTCCTGGTGATGCCGTACTCCCCCGTTATGCTGAGGAGGGAGCTGGAGGAGTTTCAGCCGGACGTCGTTGGGGCTTCCTGTCATACGGCGAACTTCAAGGCCGCCTGCAGAATCCTCAAGGTGTGCAAGAACGCTGACCCGGGACTGATCACACTAATCGGCGGCCCTCACGTCAGCTTCGCTGCGAGCGACGTTCTCGAGAAGATGCCGTGGATCGACTTCGTTGTGATGGGGGAAGGGGATGAGACTGCCGTAGAGTTGCTCAAGGCTCTTGCGGATGGAAGGGATCTGACCACTGTCAGCGGTATTGCTTTCAGGAAGAATGGCAATGCCGTGGTGAACGCGCCGCGGCCGCTGATCAAGGACTTGGACAGCCTGCCATTGCCGGCCCGGGACCTGCTTCCGATCTCCAGATATCGGGCCCTCAAGGTACCCTGCACGGTCATAACCAGCCGAGGCTGCCCCTTCGGGTGCATATTCTGCTCCGCCCCTAAGATGTTCGGCAGGGGCGTGCGGTACCGCAATCCCAGGCTGGTGGTTGACGAAATCGAGATGATTCACCGTGAGCTGGGCTTCCAGGAGATCAACATAGTGGATGACACCTTCACCGTGAAGGAACCGCATGTTGAGGCGATTTGCCAGGGGATGCGAGACCGCAACTTGAAGATCACCTGGTCCGTATACTCACGGGTGGACACCATAAATCCCCGCATGCTCCGAACCATGAGGGAGGCGGGGTGCAACTGGGTTTGCTTCGGACTGGAGTCCGGTTCCCAGAAGATATTGGATACCATCAAGAAGAGGATCACCACTGACAAGTCCAGGGAAGGCATAAGGATGGCCACCGAGGCGGGGCTCAACGTGCTGGCTTCGTTCATACTAGGTCTGCCGGGAGAGAACCCGGAGACAGCCGGACAGACAGTGGCTCTGGCGAAGGAGCTGTTCGACAAATACAAAGTGAGCTATGGTTTCCACCTTCTGGCCCCCATGCCCGGCACTGAGGTGCGGGAGCAGGCGACCGAGTACGGGATACGGATACTGACTCATGACTGGTCCAGGTACAACGCCAATCGGCCGGTGGCTGAGACGACAACCTTCAGCGCGGCGCAGATGATGAAGATCGTGGAGGATTACGAAAACAGCATAAGCAACGCCTGGCAGGAGATGCAAAGGCAAGCCAAATGCGGAGACGCCGTGTTGCGGACGCGAGTAGACCGGGCTGCGAGCCAGGAATTCGTCTGGAAACTTCTCAGTGAGGGCGCGATTGAGCGGCTGGGCAACTCGGGGTCGTCGGAAGTTGAGCTGGCTCAAGCAGTGGCAGAAAAGATCGGCGTCAGCAAAGGCCGGGCCAGGCGTGAGATCAAGCGGCTGGTCTCTGAGGGCAATCTCGTACGCAGGCCAGTGCCGGGCAAGAGACGCCCTGTCTGGCAGTGGGCCTGATCCGCAGCTCGTACGCTTCTAACCCGACTTCATCCCTCCGGATGTCCCACTGCCAACCGTTCCCGGCATGTCCCCCGGGGTGACCAGAGTCGCATACCCTGTGCCGGTTGGTGCCTAGAATCGAGGCAACACGGAGGTGAGAAGATGTGTTACTGGAGTGGATTGTCAGGGACCTGGATGGTAGTCGGATGGGCGGTCATGCTAGTCTTCTGGGCTGGAGTTATCGGACTCGGAGTTTGGGCATTCTTGAAGCTGACGGGCAATTCGAAGAAGTCGGAAAGGGCTATTTCGATTGCCAGTGAGCGGTATGCCCGGGGTGAGATCAGCAAAGAGGAATTCGACCGCATCAAGAAGGATTTGCCGTAGTTGGACGGGCGGCTTTGTGCTGGCCACTGGAGTGGCTGTCTTGGTCCCTTATAGGCAGGTGAATATCCTCGTGGCAAGTCACTTCGAAACCGCGAGGTGAGTGGGATGGTTCTCGGAGAGGCAGCACCGCGATCGGTCGGTGTCGCCCATGGTTGTTGACGAGGGGCGCAGAGCGGGTGAGGGTTCGAAAGATAGGGAAGTCTCTGGAGGTATATGTTCAGAACTTGCTCTGCTCAATCGCGTGAGCGGGGGTGCGCCTATGAAGAGGCAACGGCTGATGAGTCGGCCTTCGGATGGTCGAACCGGAACCTTCCTTCCCTAAAGAGCCTGATGCAGGCGTCCACGGCGTTCGGATCATAGAGGATGCCTTTTCCGGAGGCAAGTTCGGTCATTGCCGCCTCGACACTCAGGGCTGGGCGGTGAGGTCGCTCGGACATCATGGCTTCCACCACATCAGCCACGGCGATGATACGTGCCTCGAGAAGGATTTCGTCCCCTCTCATCCCTGCAGGATAGCCGGATCCGTCCAGCCTTTCGTGATGCTGGCGCACGATCTCGGCCACCGGCAAGAAGAGGTCAATAGTCTTCAGTATCTGGAACTCCGCCTCGGCGTGGGCCCTGACCGTCTGCAGTTGCGATTCGCTCAGAGTGCCCGGCTTTGCGAGGGTGTCCGCAGGGATGAACATCATGCCGAGGTCGTGGAGGAGAGCCGCCAGGCCGATGACGTCCACCCGGCCGGCATCTAGGCCCATTTCCCGGGCAATGGCGCAGGCCAGGTGACTGACCCGCTCCTGGTGCCGGGCGACAACGGTGTCCTTCTTCTGAACGATCAGAGCTATGGCGTCCACGGTCTCCTCGAGGAGCGTCTCCAGTCTGTGGAAGCTCCTCTTGAGGATGTCCTCTTCTTCCAGACGCAGGGCCGTCTCATGCTCGAGCACGCCGCTCAGGCGAGCCATCTCTTCTCTCGCAGCCGCGATGGCATTTTCCGCTTCCCTAAGCGCCGTCACGTCTCTGACTACGGCAAGTATATCTCTACTGGCGCAGATGACAGCGCGGACTTCGTAGTAGGACGTCTGTCCTTCACGGTCAAGCCGGAGGTCCAGCGTCTGTACCTCCCCGGTCTGCAGGAAACCTGCCAGCAACTCATCAGCATGACGAGCGATCTCTTCGTAGATCGCTCTTGTCGGATCCGCGGGATCATGGCCGCCGGATTGCGGCTTCTCGACATTCCGTATCGCGCTGGCCGGCATATGCAAACGAAGACGGTTGCCTGCCACCGACACTGAGCCGTCCGGTTCCTGCCTGAGGCGGAGGACGTGGTCCCCCGCGATTCTGAGCAGGCCTTCCTGCTCGGCCTCGCTGAGCGGCAGGACGGTGGGGACGGAGCCCGGTCCCCGGCTGATGCGGTCGCGCAACGTATCCAGCTTTCCGGAAACGTCCAGGCGCCGTTGCGGCTTCACCCATGACATACTATGGCCGCCCTCCGGAACTGTCTGTTGGTCGCCGACACAAGTTGCGGGTTTTCCATGGCTACTAGAGTCTAGGCTCAGCCGCTATCTTGGCGGTCTCAGAGAGCGGGCATATTCTCACAAAAAGCACAAGATGCTTTCGTCGGTGGGGCGCCTGCAGAAGGAGACGCGTCGGTGAATATGATTCTGAGGTGGGCGTACTGCCTTGAAGACGACGGCAACGGATCATGAGGATTTCCTGAAGACGCCGATGCCTTTCAGGAGGTATTTCCCCTCGCCCTGATCGGCTGCAGGCTCGACCTGAAAATCAAGCTCGAGGCTGCCCTCCATGTGGAGGGTATACTGATCGTTCGGGGACAGAGTCCTCTCACCCTCTACCACTTCCACCTGCCCACGTACAGGATTGTTCACGGCGTGCGGTTCGGATTGGACGGAGTATTCGACGGTAGCCACGCACTTGCCGTCGCGAGTTACTCTGCCTCTTCCCTGGCAGTCATTCATCTGAAAACCTCCTGGTCCTTCCTTCGGAGAAGTCTGTTCATGACTAAGCAGCAGCTCCGCTCGGTTTCCGACTGCAGAAGCTTCAACCCCTCCTTTTCTATCTCCAGAACGATCTCGCAGGATTCTCTCATCTCAGTCCAGGCTGTCTGTGCCTTCTCCAACAACAGTGGCATCTCCGGCCTCTTCCGCAGGTCACCGCAGGCTTGGCTTGCGGGTTCCTGTTCTCTGTGATGTCAAGTCATTGACGATCCTAATGCTTGGGTAGAGCAGATTGAATCAGGATGGGAGTGCCGTGCAGTCAACCCAAGATTTATCTTGCCCTGCGACCCTAATCCCGCCGGTTTCACAGTCATTGGGTGGTGCATGCCTTCAACGTGTTTCGCATCATATCAATTAGGCGTAGGCCACCCTTGCCGCGATGGTTCAGGATCCACCGTGATGCGCGCGGCGTGCCCTCACTCTGCGCAGGCCATTATATAGGCACCGCCTCACATCAGGGTCACAAAGTGGATCAGAAGTCTCACACTTAGCCACGGGTTCGGAGGCCCGAAGACTGGCGCAGAATGGGCTAAACTTGAGGGGTCTTGGCCCATCGGGTCCAGAGCCTGCGCAACCCCCCAGTGGTTGCCGCCACGCCGGGTTGTTCCTCCTGGTCCGGAGGCGCGTCCCGCAGGGAAAGGGTGATCCGTCCGCGGAAAACGAATGTCACGGGCAACCAGATGACAGCCTCGAAGACGCGGCCCGGACCGGGCAGCCTCCTTGGCAGATGGCCGGTGTAGCCGTTCTCGCCCATCGTCCACCAGTCCACCACGGCGGGCTCGACGCCGTGTATGTCCACGTTGAGGTGCTGATACCTGTAGTCCCAGCGGAAGGAAAAGCCAGGGAGGGATGGGATCTTCGGTTTGAGCCGGGCCACAATGAGACGGGCCCGCTCCGTGATCTGACCCTTATCGTAGACCTCGAGGTCGTAGTTGCTGTCTAGGTGGTAGACCTCGGCGCTTACGGCAAAGGTATCGTCTCTCGCGCTGGCGTTGGCCGTCGGGTCTGGTGCCGCGGGAGTCTCGGTAGTCTCCATGGCTTCAACTGTTCCCAGCGGGCCCACAGCAACGGTCGGGCTCTCCAATTGGGGCGCCGGCTCGACCGCATCCACTGCTGAATCCGCTGAAACAGCCGCAGGTTCGATGGGGCACAGTGTCTCGGATACCGGGGGCGGCTCTGCGATGGGCGCTCCGACCGGCTGGGCGAGGGGAGCCGCGGGCTCCTCCGGGTAGTCGGGCGGGGTGGGTGCGGTGCAGACCTCGACTGGCTCATCGCCAGGAGCCCCGAGGCCAGCAGCGGGGGGCCGGCCGGCTGCTGCCTCCCGTCCGGGCAGGATGGCAGTTGGACATCCTGACCCCTCGCCAGATGGCGTCTTCTTCCGGGGCCTGCCCCTCCGCCCCTCGTAGGTCCGGGCAAACTCCTCGAGAAAGGCCCGGGGGATGAGCCAGCGGTTGGCGATCTTCACGGCCGGTATCTTACCCTGACGCGCCAACTGGGCTACCCCGACGTAGGTGATGCGGAGGATCTTGGCCGCCTGGGGGCTGCTGACGTAGTCGGCGCTAACATCCTGGGTCAATTCCGTGCTCATTTCGGGCATTTGTTTATGTTGCTAAACATTATTATGAAGGTGGTCAGTTGTCAATAGGGGGTAGGCATGGCCCAGAGTCCGGTGCCCGGGCGAAGTTGTGTGCCACGAGGGCTCTTGCTGTCGTCGGTAACTGGCCCTCGGGAAGACCCCGGCGGCACTCGGGAATGGCCAAGAGCCGGGATGAAGCCTGCACCTGCGCCGCGAAGCGGCGTCGCGATTTTGCAACGGCGTCTGCTATCGGAGCGGGGTTGATTGGGGGCGTCGGCCCTGCCCTATGCCAGATGTGACTGGCGGTAATGCGCCACCTTGGCCAGCGCCCGGGCGGCGCGGTCGAAGCTGGGGAAGCTGGCGATCCCCCTTTCTGCCAGCTTGCCTCTGAGAGACAACCCCTCTTCTTCGAGCTGGCCGGCCGATATGACGACCACGAAAGCCTTGGAGCAACGCGCCTTGAAGTCAGCCAGGGCAGCCACCAAGTCGTCTAGATAGGGCGGATAGAAATCCCATATCTGAGAGAGGAACGGCAGCGAGAGCTCAGCGACCACCGAGTCGATGTTGGCGTCGGTGCTCACGATATCGAGTATTCTCACGGAATCCTTGATCGAAGGCGCATGCCATGACGTGTCGAGCGGGTTGAGGTAGGTGCCCCCTATTATGTTGAAGAAACCGGCGAATTGCTGATAGGAGCTTGGGCTAAGCAGAGGCGCTGTTAGCCCCACTCTGGTGAAGGCGTCAGCAATGACGACGGACTGCCCTCCGCTCTGGGCTACGAGGGCCACCCTCTTTCCCTGGGGTGGGTTGACATAAAGGATGACCTTCATGCAGTCGATCATCTCGTCGAGGTTGTCGATATTCATGGCCCCGCACTGCTTGATCAGGCTGTCCCAGAGGAGGGGGTTGGATGCCAAAGATGCAGTGTGAGAAGAGATGGCGCGGTTGCCTTCCTCTCCCCGGCCGCCCTTCCAGACCAGCACCGGCTTCCTCCGGGTGGCCTGCCGCAGGCTATTGAGGAATCTCCTCCCGTCCTTGACTCCTTCGACGTAAAGACCTATCACCTTTGTGTCGTCATCCTCCGAGAGGTAGTCCAGGTAATCGGCGCTGTCCAGGACCGCGCCGTTGCCGTAGCTGACGGACTTGCTAATCAGAAGACCGTGGCGGGCACCAACCTGGCTGAAGAAGATGGCGTGGGTGCCACTCTGCGAAATGAAGCCGACCGGTCCGCTCCGGCCGTGGTACTGGTTGACGTCCTGACGGACTCCCAGCTTCGGGTTGAAGACGCCCATGCAGTTAGGCCCGATGAGGTTCAGTTTGGCGGCCAAAGCCATCTGGACCAGCGTCTCCTGCAGGGCCGAGCCCTCTTCACTGTGTGTCTCGGCGAAGCCGGACGTGAACAGAGACACTCCTCCCACCCTCTTCTCAATGCAGTCGGCGATGATGCGGGGGGCCACCCCGCGAGGCACGGCGACCAGAACGTAGTCAATCGCTTCCGGGATGTCCAGCAGGCTCCGATAGTTCTTGATGCCCAGCTTCTCTATGCCGGGCAGCTCGCTAGGGTCGATTTGCACCGAGTAGAGCTTGCCCGTAAAGGTGCTCATGTTTCGCAGCCAGACGTAGCCGGTGGCCATCTTGTCGCCCACCACTGCCACACAGCGAGGGTTGAAGGCTCTGTCCAGCGCTTTCCTGTCCAATTCAGGGCCTCACTTCGGGATGGTTACGGAGCTTTGGGAGGGCTCGCTAATGAGGATAATGTTCATGCCGGAGCGCTTCTTGACCTTGGCTGTACATTGTAGCATCTCGATTCGGAAAAGGCATGGGTTCCAGGGGGATCCGTGCCCAATCCCGGGGGTGGTTATGATTCTATTGGGCCTCGTTATGATCACCTGGCCCTCTCAGGGGGCGGGGCAAGAGATGCAGAGGAGCTGTGCTCCTCTGCACGCCTCGTAGCGGGGCTGGCGGCGCTGCAAGCCAGATAGGGGCTGCCCGTGGTTTGCCCGTGGCGCCGTGCTTGATGTATCATACGTCTTGATCGGCATCGGCAGGGCGGCCCAACCCGCCCAAACCCACGTTGCCTATTCGGCCATGATACTCGGCCGGCGAAGAGGAGGTTCAGATTGGCATCAGCACTTAGCGGGATCAGGGTAATCGACACCTGTGGCTTGGGACCAGCTTCCCTGGCGGCCATGACGATGGCCGACATGGGTGCAGATGTGATCAAGGTGGATATGCCGCCCGGGGGCGGGCACAAGGGGGTCGGCGATGGGCTGGCCTACTTCCCCGAGAAGGAGGAAGAGGCGGCAAAGATGATGGCGTTCGCAGCTGTCGACCGGAACAAGAAGAAGACCGCCATTAATATGCGCACGGAGGCGGGGCAGGCAGTGTTCCAGAGGCTGGCCAAGTCTTCGGACGTCGTCTTGGAGGCGTTCCGGCCCGGTGTGATGGACCGCATGAATGTGGGCTATGCGGCATTGTCCAAGATCAACCCCAGACTCATCTACTGTGCCGTCTCTGGCTACGGTCAGACCGGGCCCTACCGCATGTACCCCGGCCACGATGGCAACTATGCGGGCTTCGGCGGCATCCTGGGTTTGACAGGTGACCGCGTCGATGGGCCGCCGGTCATGGCGCTCAACATAGTGGCGGACATGGCCGTGGCTTATCTAAAGGCACTGATCGGGATTCTACTCGCCATATGCGCCCGGGAGAGAACCGGCAAGGGCCAGATGGTAGATATCTCTATGATGGACGGTGTTGTCGGGTTGCTGGCGGGAGTCCCGGGCGCCGTCGAGTATCCATACACCGGCGTCAAGCCAATCCGCGGCGACACGCTGACCAGCGGCACCAATCCGTTCTACGCCGTCTACGAGACGAAGGACAAGAAGTACCTCAGCGTCTGCCCGATTGAGCCCCGCTTTTGGGCCAACCTGTGCAAAGCGCTGGGACGGGAAGACCTGATTCCGCATGAGTTTGCGCCCAGCCCGAAGAAGGAAGAGATAATGGCAGACCTGCGGAAGATATTCCTGACCAAGACGAGGGACGAGTGGTTCGACGAGCTGATCAAGGCCGATGTCCCGATAGGCAAGGTCTTGGACATAGATGAAGTGTTCAATGACCCCCAGGCGCTGGCCAGACAGATGGTGGTCGATATCCCTCATCCCAGGTTTGGCAAGGTGAAGCAGGTCGGCATCAGCATCAAGCTCTCGGATACGCCGGGCTCGATCCGCAGCCTCGCGGTGCCACTGGGTCACGACACCGAGGAAGTAATGTCGGGACTGGGATACTCGAAGGATGAGATTAAGAAGCTGCGGAGCGAGGGCGCGATCTACTAACAAGAGGGCGATCTCGGCGATGCCTTTGGCAGCCAATGAGGTCAGGCGGATACTCCGCCTGACCTCATGTTGTTGGGGGAACGGCAGACAGAATCATCGGCAGACCGGCCGATTGTCGGTCTGAGCTAGTCGCACTATGCTACGGACCCGCTGGGGTGGTTGACCCGGCACAGCCCGTATTTGTAGAATGGCGCTGTGTCGGTTGAGATGGTTTTGTTATGCTGTCGGTCCTATCAGAGACCTGTCGGTGATGTTCAGCCCCTAGACTCTGTGTTGCTCTGTGAGACCCGGCTTGCGGACCGGGTCCGCAATTAAATCTAGGAGGAGTCGGATGTTTAGAAGGGTCTTGTTAGTGGTCTGCCTGGGGGCCTTGCTGGCGACGATGGCTGTAGCCACTACCGGGTGTGCCTCAGGCAGCGGGTTGATGGCCATGCTGGCGAAGGTGCCAGCGGATACCGTGTCGCTGAAGTATGTGAACGTCAAGGCTTTGAGAAACGATGCTGACCTGGAAGATCTCTATGACGCCTGGAAGGAAAGGGTCCAGTCGAGGCTGCAGAACCGCGGGATCAGCCCGAGCGAAGTCAATATCTTCGCCTCAAACGAGGCGCTTAGCAAGCGGTTTACACTGCTCACAGGCACCTTTGATTTGGATGAGGTCAGAGATGAGCTGGAGGACCGTCACTACGAGAAAGACGATTACAGGGGCGTAGAGGTGTGGATCAGGGAGGCGGGATGGGCTTCAGACCTGGAAAACCAGGTCGCCCTGATGGGTGACCTCATAATCATGGGTGACGAGTCCGGGGTTGAGGCTTGCATCAAGGTCATCAAGGCTGGAGGTGACTCCTGGCTCAGCAAAGTGGACATCAATGACGTGGCAAACCGCCTGCCCGGCGGGATCTACGTGGAAATGGCGAAGGAATGGACCAGCATCCTGGCGTCCGGATTCGAGGCCTACGGCATATCGGCCAAGAAGCAAGACAGCGAGACCTTGAAGATCGCAGGTGTGGCCAAGTTCAATGATGAGGACGATGCTGACGATGCTGTGGACACCATTGAAGACATCATGGATCAGCGGTTTGACGGCGCACAGGTCACACAGGAAGGGCTGTTTCTGAAGGCGACAGCGAGAATAGACATTGACGACGCCAAGGGTCTCTTCTAAGGAATGTGACCCGTATCGAGCCGTTGGCTTAGACGGCGCGAATATTCGGAGGGGCCCGACCCAGTCGGGCCACTTTCTTTTCGCCTCGGCGGTTGCCCCTGCCCCGAGGTGTGCCGGTTCACGCCCCGAGAGCCGGTTGTCGGACTGAGGGGGCGGGCCCCCACGGCTCTTAGGGTGGGGTTGGTTGAGCGGCGGTCCTTCTCTGTGTTACAGTGGTCCTGGGTCTTGGCTAGGGGGACGGTGGCCGGGGTGCCGCTGCCTGCGAGTGAGGTTTGTCACGTGGATGTCATCGAAGCGATCAACAGCCGGAGAAGTGTACGTGCCTTCAAGCCCGAGCCCGTGCCCAGAGAGGTGCTGGAGGCTATCATAGAGGCTGCCCTGCGGGCACCGTCCTGGGAGAACACGCAGCCCTGGGAGTTTGCCGTGCTCGGCGGCGGCGTCATGAAGGACGTGAAGGAGGCGCTTGCGGCCATGGGACAGGCGGGTGAGAAGCCCCAACTCGACTTCCCGTGGCCTAAGTTCAGTGGTCCCTATCTAGCTCGGCTCAGGGCGGATGGGAGGAGGCTGATGAGCGAGATAGGACTCCCGAAAGGCGATCCGGAAGCCATTAGGAGGTGGCGCACCTCCATGCGGACGTTCTTTGATGCGCCCAACGCGGTAGTGATGTACATGGATGCCTCGCTTAGCCAGTGGTCGCTGGTTGACATGGGCATTGCAGCGGAGAACCTTATGCTCGCCGCCTGGCACTACGGGGTGGGGTCTTGTGCCCTGGCTGCGGCCGTGGCTTATCCAGAAGTCCTAAGGAGTATTCTGGGACTTCCGGAGTCGAAGCGGATGGTGCTCGGGATAGCTCTGGGATATCCGGACACGTCGAAGCCGGCAGCGACCTTCCGGTCCAGCCGCGAGCCCATGGAAACCCTGGTGACCTGGTACGGTTTCGATTAGGCGGCGGCAGTGGGATTGCCGCAGACGCCGCATCTCCGGCGTGATTGGGGGACCGCGGGATGGGGACCGGGCGATGCGCGGAATCGTAAGGGTACAGGGACCACTCGGGTGTCCGGAAGGACCTGAAGAGCCGGTTCACGTGGGCCCCTCACCGAGCCGCCGTCATCGGGAACCTGCGGAACATCCTGGCGCAGCAGGTTACATGGAACCGCTTAGTGATACACCATCCCGCAGATGGACACGATTGACCCGCCGTCTGGGCTGGCCGGGCACTGGGCGTATCCGGTGACACTTCCTTTCGTTCCTGTCAGCACCGCCAGCAAGATATAGATCGGCGGTATACCGCAGATCCGCCTCTGGTCGCCATCGGCTTTGATTTCAGCGAGGAAGGCTTCCGGGTCTGCCTGCTGGAGAACATCGAGGAGGCGCCGGTCTTGGGCTTCGAGTCTGGCCCGCGTGGCCAGATCGAGGGGCTGCAAGTCGCCGAACACGGGGCCCACGTGGGCCAGATCGGCCGCAGCGACCACGATGGTACGGCGCCTGTTGACTGTCTCACGCAGCGCCTCAACAATGGCGGGGATGGCCCCGGCCGCCGACGGACTGACTCCCTGGCGTATGAAGGACTCAAAGGATCCGCAGAGAATGGGGAGCACGTGCGGCGGTTTCTCTCTTCTCAGATAGTGCGCCCAGATCAACGCAGCCTCGACGGAATGTTCGCCTCGGTGCCTCAGTTCTCCTTTGAAGACTGTGTCTTCCCCGGCCAGGACAGCGATTCTGTCCACTGCCTCCTGGTCGGTGGGCACTATGCCCCAGGGCGTCTCATAGCTTTGCCTGGTTACGGTAATCTCGCCTTCGCCCCCGTTGTGATCGGTGCCCAAGATGACGATGAGATCGGCCGATTTCACCGCTGGCGCAGCCGCGGCCCACGCCCCGCCGTAAACAGGGCCGCCCCTGGGGAAGTCGATGTGCGGGCTGATCAAGCCCTTGATCTCCGCAGGCGGGCCGGGCGTCTCTCCAGCAGCGTCCAGATAGCCCTGCAGCATCGCTGCCAGTTCCTGCGGGTCTCCGGGGCAAGACCTTCCGGCCATGACGGGTGTCCTGGACTTGGCCTGCCTGTATTCTCGTGTGGCGGCCTCAAGAGCATCGGCGAAGTTGGCGTTGTCCAGGAACATCGAGGCATCCAGTTCAGAAATGAGTCTCTGGACCGCTCCGGGGCTGAGCGGGATCCCGGTGCGCAGTTCGAAACCGGTTCTCAGCGTTCCGAGGTCACGGGTGCCGTCGATCAGGGGCAGAATGGGTGCCAGCGCAGCGGGTACGAAGAGGCCCGCCTCTGTGATGCCGAGCGGATCTGCGAGGACAACGCCCTGCTGGCCCTGATGAACAGCGGGCTGCACCTGAATCGCTCTGAGCTTCGGGTTCGCTCTCTCTGGCACTTGGCTACTCGCTGGAAGACGCAACCTGATTATAGCGGACAGGAAAGGGTGCTATCACGCCACGCCATCACGTTCGGCGTTGTTGGCCGGATCAGCGCACTCGGCTGCCGTTTCTGGAGGAAGACCCTCTCCGAATGCCGGGTTTCACTGGCGCCTGACCAGCTTCAGAGCGTCCACGCTGCAGGTGGGGATGCAGACCGCGCAGCCTATGCAAAGCTCCTTGTTGAGCTCGGCGACGTCGTTGACCGTCAGCGCGCCCATGGGACAGGCGTCAACGCATGAGGAACAGGCGCTGCACTTATCCGCGTCCACTTGCGGCATGAATGGCGACGAAATGAGGGTTCTGGTCTTGAATTCCCGGATCCCAATGAAATTGGGGCAGCAGTCGGTACAGCAGTTGCATATGCAGCCGTCGATGTCAATGCTGTGCACGAGACCTTCGGCATGACATTGTCTCAGGATCTCGACAGCCTCGTCGTAGGTGATCCGGCGGGCCATTCCGTACTTGACGGTCCATTTAGCCACGTTGCCGTAGTGGATACAGGCCTGAAGAGTATGGCTGCAATGGTTCTCGGGCTCAGCCAGCCAGTGCGAGAGACGGCACGGGCAGTCAGAGACGGCGATGTAATCCTGCTTCTTCAGAGTCTCGAAGAGGTTTTCTCCGGGCTTGGCATCGGCGGGGAGATGGTCCGGATGCGCGAACACCGGCGCGAATGGGAAGCCCAGAGGGCAGAGTCTTTCTCTGGCCCAGTCCTTCAATGCCGGGTGAAGGTTCTTGATCAACTCGAAGTCGTAGGGGAATCTGATACCACCCCAGGCGCCCGTCTCCACTAGCCCCGGGGCGCAACTCCCCAGAACCCGGTACACTGGGTCCTCCTTGTCGGGGTCGACCCATACCGTTCCCTTCGTGGCCATTGTTTCCAGCTTCTTCTTGAGCTGCCCCTTGTCGATGCCGGTCTTGGCCGAGAGCTCGTCGAGAGTCCCTCCGGCGGTACCGACCTTGAGAGCTAATCTGGCCTCTTCCGGTGTGAACTGAAGGCTCACCACCTTCAGCATGGCCGGCGTCTTCGGCAGGCCGATGACATGCGGATCGGAGCTGTTGATCATATCTATCAGTTCCTGGTACAGCGCGTCTTCTCCCATTTCTACCTTTCCTTCCTGTCCGTAGCGCTCGGATCTCCTGGAAAGCCGTCCTCCCGGCATTCAGTCTCGCGATCTCATTGGTCAACCAGGACCAAGGGGGGCGTCGCGGCTGCCACGCATCGTCTCCGGTGAAGGTGCACGCGCGGTTTCGATCTGGCCCCCAAGCGTTGGGTAACAGCACGGCTCCCTTACGACCCTAGCGGCACGTTTATACACAAGGAGTGCAGGGCATGTCTGTCGGGAATCTCCCGACAAGCACCGGTCCTACGACTGCGGGATCCCGTTGCCGCTGGTCTAAAGCACGGCTCCGCGGATGCGCTTGTACCGCAGCACCATGCGGGCCGTCTTGATGCCTCCGCCCGATGCCCGGTGGGTTCCCATTCCCCGCACCCCGACATCGAATCCCGTGTAGAACAAGCCTCCAATGGGGGCCTGGGGTGATGGAGTGTGCTTGCCGCACTGGCCGGCGATCTGAGCCAGTCCGACGCATTCGCCTCCCTGTCCGTGCATCACACTGTCGCGCGTGAACTGGGAGACCTCCGCCGGCCCTTCGACCTCCTTGTACATGAGGGCGTCCATGAAGCCCGGATACAGCTTGTCCCACATCTTGTCCAGCCGGTCATGAAGGGTCTGTATCTCCTTGGCCTTGGGGTCAGGGGAGCAAATAGTCCCGGCAACGATGCACTGCTTGCCCGGCGGAGCCATGTTGGGATCGAAATTGGACGGAACAGTGGAGAAGAACATGATTTCATCGGCTATCTTTCCGGCGCGCATGTCCTGGTAGCGCTGCAGGTTCATAGTCGTGTCGCTGGCCCAGACATTGTACATCTGATCCGGAAGCAACTTCTTGTTCAGGAAGTACTTAACCCCGGTGAAGGCCCAACTGGGGACAAGCCCCCGGACCCAGCTCAGGTATCCATGGTCGAATTCCTTCTCGCCGACCAGCTTCAGCACGGTCGGCTGAATGCCGGCGTCGCTGACTACGATCGGGGCATCAAAGGTCTCGCTATCCGTGGTCACTCCGGTCACGCGGCCGTTGCTGACCTTGATCTTCTGCACCTTGGTCTTGGTCTTAATCTCGCCGCCGTTGGCCTTCATGGCGTTGGCGATGTCGTTCAGCACGCGGCCAAAGCCGCCGACGTAGTAGCCGGCAGCTCCACGCAATGCGATGTCCTGCATGATGACTACCTGCTCTGAGGCCGAGACGAGATCGATGGGCTCGGCGAGCGACGCGTTGGCATGCATTCTCATGTAGTCCAGGAGTTGCTCGGGGAGGTCCTTGAATTGATCCAGCCACTCCACAGAGTTCAGGTCATCGAGAGCAGCCACCTGTTCAGGCGGCATCATGGCCATGTTGATCAGGAAGTTCAGGGCGACCTCGTGCTTGGATGGTTCCAGGTCCCACAATTCGAAGAACGGTTGCGGCGAGAGGCCGGTGCTGGCCGGCAGAGTGCCTTTCTTGTACTTGCCAGACGGACCGCGGTAGGCCAGGCCAGCCCTGTCCAGCGGGATGGGCTTCAGTTGCGATTCCATGCCGAGTTCCTTGAACACCACTGCGAAGCTTGGTCCCTGAGCGGGCACCTGAAGCTTCGGCCCGAGTTCATAAGAGAAGCCATCCTTGTTTGTCGGCGTTACAGCCTTGCCGCCGACTGTTTCGTTCTGCTCAATAAGCAGGGTCTTGGCGCCCCACTTGGCCAGAAGAGCCCCACAGGTGATTCCTCCTGGCCCGCCTCCGATGACGATGACGTCGTACTTCTTTGACATTAGACCCCCCTAGTCATCACGTGTCAGTGTCGAAGCGACACCGCAGGTCGTATGATAGGCACATCTGCACTTGCTTTGCAAGTCTCAAATGCTTTGCGTCTCTATGGGCTTGTCCGTCTTGCGTTTGGTTCCCATGTTGCCTATCATTGAATTGCGGTTAGCTTTTCATGACTGTGGTCAGCGAACAGAAGACCCCGGGATCATCCCCCAATGCCGTCGAAACCCTCACTGTCAAGGTCGGGGATGACAACATCTTCGTGAGGAAGGCCGGAACGGGCCCGCCTGTGCTGCTGCTCCATGGAGGCGCCTGTGACTCCAGCGACTGGGTGGACACGATGGTGCCTTTGTCGGGTTCCTACACATTCTATGCACCTGACCTGCTGGGGTACGGGTTGAGTGACAGGAACCGGGAGGGGTACTATCTTTCCGACTTCGCCGACTCAACCAGGAGCCTGGTTCACATGCTGGGGCTGAAGTCTCCTCTAACTATCGTCGGCCACTCGCTGGGCGGCAGAGTCGCTCTCGAACTAGCCTTTGGGCAACCGGACAGCGTTCGCAAACTGGTGCTGATAGATACAACCGGGTTCAGCCGGCTGGCCCGCTGGGGCGCCTTCCTGGGCACTATGGCCTACTGGGTGCGCAAGGTCATGGGTCGGCCGCAGCCCTACCCCAGGTTCATGATGGAGAATGGCGCCATGCCGGACTGGATCTGCCTGGATCGCCTGCCGGAGCTCAAGATGCCCACTCTCATAGTCTGGAACCAGCGCGATCCGTACTACACGGTTAAAGGTGCCATTAGGGCTCAAAGGATTCTGCCCCAGGCACGGCTGGAGATCATGCCGGGCTATGGCCATGCGCCCCACCGGACGGCGAGAGACCGCTTCAACAACCTGCTGGCTGCTTTTCTGGCGGAGCCCTAGCCTCACCCGTTTGTCTCCGTGGGCCATTCAGGAAGGCCTTCTTCGTCTCATCATGTTGCGGCACAGGAAGCGGTGTTGGCTCTCAATCTGCGGCGGGTACAAGCCGGCTGGCAGCTTTCTTGCTGGCCGGACGTGGCTTGAGGTATCATAGGAAGTTGCGCAAGAAGCCCCATGGTAAGCCCATGAGTTAGAGCAAGTCCCTGCTGCTTCAGGGACGAACAAGGAGAGAGGTGTGGAGCAGATAGAGTTGCATGTCAGTCCCCGGAAGCTGCTGGGGAAGAAGTCGAGGTTCCTCCGCCGGCAGGGCATAACGCCGGTGCACTTGTTCGGGCATGACACCGAGCCTATGGCACTGCAGTGTGATACGGCGCAGCTCAGACAGGTGTTGAAGAAGGCAGGGAAGACCAAGCTGGTCGAACTCAAGCTGGACAGACAGAAGAAGCCCAGGAATGTAGTAGTGCGGGAGATCCAGAAGAATCCGCTGTCGGGCGAGCTGATCCATGTAGACTTTTTCCAGGTGAGTTTGGAGGAAAAGATCAAGGTTGAGGTTCCCGTGGTCCTAGTTGGTGAGGCGCCAGCGCTGAGGGTGAAGACCAATACCATCGCGCAGGACCTGTCAGCGCTCGAGATCGAGTGTCTGCCTGACAGGATCCCGGAGAAGATACAAGTCGACGTGAGTGTTCTCGCCGAGGAAGACCAGACGATCCAGGTCAAAGATCTGGTGTTGGGTGAGGGCATCACCGTTCTGGAGAACCCGGAGCAGGTGGTAGTCAGGGTGGCCAGGCTGGAGATAGAGAAGATTGAGAAGAAGGTGGTGGCGGAAGTGGCGGAGGGTGCGGAAGTGGCGGAGGGTGCCGAGGCGGCTGAAGGCGCCGAAGCGGAAGAGAAGGGTGCCGAAGAGGCAAAGGAAGGCAAGGAAGCGAGGGGTGGCGCCAAAGAGTCCAAGAAGGAAGACAAGAAAGAAAAGGGGGATTAGACTCGGTCCTCCACAATCGGCAGACGATCAGCAGGGGTCCCGGAATGGCAGGTCACAAGACCTGCCATTCACTTTACTGCCGCGTCCACGCGTGGTGGGTGGTGGATTCTGGAGGCCGGCAATCGGACCGCTGCCTCCGGGATGCCTGCTATGTCTTGGCGTCCGAAGCCAGAATGCCTCCCACAGCCCAGTTCTCCTTGGCCACGTCCTCGAAGATGACTATGGTGGCTTCCGGTGTGGTCTTGGCCACGGACACCACGGCTTCTGTGATGCGTCTGGCCAGCTCGGCTTTCTGCTCGTGGGTTCTCCCGGGCCACATCTCTACTCTCACTATGGGCATGCGCTCACCTCCGTTGCTTCGTTGCCACAAGGGCAGGGGCTATTCTATCACGGCGCATGACTGTCTCATATCTGTCTGAACGAGTTCATCCTTGGCCGGCACGTGGCGCCTGGCCCCGCAGCCCTCGCTTGCGGTGAAACGGACGTCCGTGATTCATCGCTGGCCTCTTGGCTTCAGTCATGCCGCAAGTGGCCGGCATGGGTTGTCCCGGCGTGTTGTCCCGTTGCCGTCCAGACCCAGACATGACGGGCGGTATTGCGCGGCTCCTCTGAGCCTTTGGCGACCGCAGCCGCCAGGCCTGGTGTGAAGGTAATGTGTCGAACACAGGATGTACTTGCAAATTCCCCTGGCAACCACTAAAATCCTCAGAAACGTTCGCCGCGGGCGAAAGGTTCCCCTCTTTGACTCCCGGAGGAAATGGTGACTTCTCAAGCTGACAGAGCAGAATTGGAGCAGCGTGCTAGGGAAGCGGTAGCGTTGGCACTGCAGGGCCAGTGGCGCGAAGCCGTGGCTGCCAACGAGAGCATTCTGGAGCGCTTCCCCGATGATGTCGAGACCTACAATCGCCTGGGCCGGGCTCTCATGGAAATCGGGGAATACGAGCAGGCGAAGAAGGCCTACGAGCGAACGCTGGAGCTGGACGCGTTCAACACCATTGCCAAGAAGAACCTCAGCCGCCTGTCCTTGATGGGGAAGCGCGCTGCGGCTAAGGCGGGCACGCGGAAGAAGGCGGTGCGCAAGGCCGAAACTCACAAAGTTGTGGCGGACATATTCGTCGAGGAAACGGGCAAGGCGCGGGTGGTGAAACTGGTTGGCGTAGCACCTAGAGAGGTTCTGGCCAAGATGGCACCGGGCGAAGAGGTTTTCCCCTACGTGGAAGGGCAGAGGTTTCTAGTGAAGAACAAGGAGGGGGATTGCCTGGGCGAGGTGGAGCCGAAGTACGGGGCGCGCCTGGCGAAGCTCGCCAGAGGCGGCAACCGCTACATCGCTGCCGTGCACAGTGTCGGCGACAAGGAGATGAAGGTCATCGTCAGGGAGACCTATCAGCATCCCAAGCAGGCGGGGCGCCCTTCCTTCCCGCTGAAGGACAAGCAGGGATATCGCCCCTATGTACGGGAGAGCCTCTTGAGACACAGACTGGAGGATGAGGAATTCGGGGAGGAAGGTGACGAAACCTTGGAGGCGGAGAGGGAGGGATTCTCAGTCACAGATGTCTACGATCACTCTGTTAGTGAAGATGAAGGCAGGTCACGTGGGGAATGAGCGAGACTGAAGCTGGAACGGTAAGACCAGTCAAGATCGAGGACGAAGTCCGCACCTCCTATCTCGATTACGCCATGAGCGTCATCGTGGCGCGGGCGTTGCCCGATATCCGGGATGGCCTGAAGCCAGTTCACCGGCGCATTCTCTATGCCATGAACGACATGGGAATCCGCCACACCTCACCGTACAAGAAGTGTGCCCGCATCGTGGGCGAAGTACTGGGGAAGTACCATCCGCATGGCGACGCACCAGTGTACGAGGCTTTGGTGCGCATGGCGCAGGACTTCTCCATGAGGTACCCACTGATCGATGGTCAAGGGAACTTCGGCAGCATCGACAACGACCCGCCGGCGGCGATGAGGTATACGGAAGCACGTCTAGCGCAGATAGCTGCGGAGATGCTGCTGGATATCGAGAAGGAGACCGTTGACTTCGTTCCCAATTTCGATGATTCTCTGAAGGAGCCTTCGGTTCTGCCCAGCCGCCTTCCCAACCTTCTGGTCAATGGCAGTTCGGGCATTGCGGTAGGCATGGCCACCAACATCCCGCCCCACAACCTGACCGAAATCTGCCAGGCGGCCATCTTCCTCATCGACAACCCGGACGCGTCGATCGATCAACTGATAGAACTGGTGCCAGGGCCAGACTTCCCGACCGGTGGCATCATCATGGGCCGCGAAGAGATCCGGAAAGCCTACACCACCGGGCAGGGTAAGGTGGTGGTCCGCGGGGCCACTGATGTCGAGGAGATGGCTAAGGGGAGGCACCGGATAGTGATCACCGAGCTTCCGTATCAGACGAACAAGGCGGAGCTGGTGGAGAGAATCGCTATCATGGTGAAGGACAAGAAGATTGAGGGCATCAGCGACCTGCGCGATGAGTCCGACCGTCAGGGGATGCGCATCGTCATCGAGCTGAAGAAGGACGCACAGCCGGAGCGGGTACTGAACAACCTGTACAAGCACACTGCCCTGCAGTCGACGTTCTTTGTGAACATGCTGGCCCTCGTGGACGGGGAGCCCAAGGTCATCGGCCTGAGGGAAGCCGTTCAATACTACATCGACTTCCGGAAAGAGATAGTCACCCGGCGGTCCAAGTACGACCTGAAGCAGGCCAAGGACAGGGCTCATATTCTGGAAGGACTCAAGACGGCGCTGGACCAGTTGGATCTCGTGGTGGATATCATCCGCCGTTCCAAGAGCACGGAGGCGGCGCGCAGCGAACTCATGAGCCAGTTGAGCCTCTCGCAGATACAGGCGCAGGCCATACTCGATCTGCAATTGCGGCGCCTGGTGGCTCTCGAGCGGCAGAAGATCATCGATGAATACACGCAAACGATCAAGACCATCGGCTATCTGGAGGACCTCCTCGCCAATCCGAGGAAGATACTTCAGGTGATCAAGCAGGAGACCGAAGAGCTGAAACTCAAGCATGGCGACAGCCGCCGGACGAAGATCAGCGAGGAGGAGGCGGTGGCTATCAGCGAGGAGGCTCTGATATCGCACCAGGAAGTGGTGGTGACGTTGAGCAGCCGGGGCTACATCAAGCGGATTCCCGTGGACACCTTCAGGCTTCAGCATCGTGGCGGGAAGGGCGTCAGGGGCATGACCATGAAGGAAGCTGAGAGCCCGGCGGTCTTCCTGTCAGCCGACACTCATGACACGCTCCTCTTCTTCACCAACCGCGGCCGGGTCTTCTCTCTCAAGTGCTATAAGATTCCTCAGGACACGTCCCGCACGGCGAAGGGAACCCCGCTGGTGAACCTCCTGCCGATCACGAGCGAAGAGCAGGTGCTGATCGCCGTGAAGGCGGATTTCACGCCGGGCAATTTCCTGGTGCTGGCGACGGCCAAGGGCCGCATCAAGAGGACGCCTATCGAGAAATTCGCGGCAGTCAGGAGCCGGGGTTTGATTGCCATGTCGCTGCGGCCCGGGGATGAGCTGGTGGCGGGGAGGCTGGCCAATGAGAACGACGACATCATCATGGTGACGGAGCAGGGCAAGTCCATAAGGTTTGCCGTTGTCGATGTCAGGGCCATGTCGCGGGCCACGCAGGGGGTCAGAGGCATACGCCTCAGCCCGGGTGACAAGGTAGTCAGCATGGACGTTGTCGATCCCGATGCATATATTCTCACGGTGACCAGCCACGGCTACGGCAAGATGAGCCCGATCAGCGCTTTCCCGGTGCAGCACCGTGGCGGGAAGGGTGTGCTGGCTCATCGGGTCAATCCGAAAGTGGGCATCGTGGTGGCAGCGAGACTGACCACGCCAGAAGGTGAACTGATGCTGATATCCGACAAAGGCACGATCATCCGCGTGCCGAAAGAGAGCATCTCCCGCCTTGGCCGGAGTACGCAGGGGGTCAGGGTCATGAGTGTGGATGCAGGCAACAGCGTGGTCTCCATCGACTGCCTGGACAAGAGCGAGAAGGACAGCGAGACCTCGAAGTGACCCTATGCCTTACAAGCGGAAGCTCGACACCTTCAACACGCTAGTTGACATAATTGCCAGACTGCGCGCTCCAGACGGTTGCCCCTGGGACAGGGAACAGACCCATCTCTCTCTCAAGCCCAACTTGGTGGAAGAGTGCTACGAGGCGCTCGAGGCCATCGACGAGGGCGACGACCAGAAGCTGTGCGAGGAGCTGGGCGATATCCTGATGCAGGTGGCGCTCCACTCCCAGATCGGCCGTGAGGATGGCCACTTCAGTGTGGAGGATGTACTGCGGAGCATCAACACCAAGTTGATAAGGCGTCATCCGCACGTCTTTGGCACGGCAAAGGTCAGCGGTTCCCAGGATGTGATCCAGAACTGGGAAGCCATCAAGCAGGAAGAAAAAGGGACCGCCTCTGTTCTGGACGGGCTGCCCAAGGGGATGCCGGCGCTGGCCTACAGCCAGGCTATGCAGCGGCGGGCCGCACGTGTTGGCTTCGACTGGGCAGAGATCGAAGGCGTTCTAGACAAGCTTGGCGAAGAGGTGGAAGAACTGCGCCGGTGCACCAGCCATGAAGAGCGGGTGCGGGAATTCGGCGATGTGCTCTTTGCCCTGGTCAATGTCGCGCGGAAGCTGGATGTCGAGTCCGAGGAGGCTCTGCAGCTGGCTGCGGCCAGGTTCCGGAAGAGGTTTCGCCTCATGGAGGAAGACTGTTTGAGGCGGGGCGTTGTCCTGAGCAGTCTGCCGCTGGAAGAGCAGGACAAGCTTTGGGAACAAGCCAAAGAGAGGCTTTCGGAGTGAGGGAGGGGCCAGAGATGCGTTGGGTCTGGCTATCATCGCCAGCGAGTGATGGTCGGGGTGAGAGGATTTGAACCTCCGACCTCAGCGTCCCGAACGCTGCGCGCTAAACCAACTGCGCTACACCCCGACAGAGGCATTATATGACCTCAGCAGAGAGAACTCAAGGAACGATGAAGTACGCCATCATCATCGGCGACGGCATGGCTGATGAGCCGCTGGAAGGGCTCGGAGGGCGCACTCCTCTGGAAGTGGCGGACATCCCGAACATGAGGGAGATCGCACGGAAAGGCCAGACGGGCCTGGTCCGGACGATACCGCGCGGCATGCCGCCGGGCTCGGACGTGGCTACGATGTCCGTCCTGGGCTACGATCCCAAGAAGTACTACAGCGGACGGGCGCCGCTGGAAGCGGCCAGGCTGGGCATAGAGCTGGGCCCGGAAGAGGTGGCCTTCCGCTGCAACCTGATCACGATTGAGGACGATTCCATAGCGGACTATGCCGGCGGCCACATCACCACTGAGGAGGCTAGAGAACTGGTCGATTCACTGAGCCGCCAGATGTCCAGACCGGGGGTCAGGTTCTACGCCGGGGTGGGGTACCGCCATATCTGTGTCGTGAAGGGAGAGGGCATGGCGCGCGTTGACTGCACTCCTCCGCACGACGTGATCGGGCAGCCGGTGAAAGACCATCTGCCCCGGGGAGATGGCGCGCGGCTGCTTATTGATTTGATGGAGGGGTCCCGCGGGCTGCTGCAGTCCCACGAAGTCAACAAAGCCCGCCTTCGGCGGGGACTGCGCCCGGCGAACATGATCTGGCTTTGGGGGCAGGGCGTCACGCCGCGGATGCCGAACTTCAGAGACCGCTTCGGCATCGAGGGAAGCGTCATATCCGCCGTGGACCTCCTGAACGGGATAGCCAGGCTGGTGGGCCTGAATGTGATCGACGTACCAGGGGCCACCGGCTACTATGACACGAACTACGAGGGCAAAGGTGCCTACGCGATAAGGAGCCTCGAGAGCAGGGACTTCGTTCTGGTGCACGTGGAGGCTCCCGATGAGGCCGGCCACAACGGTGACATTGAGCAGAAGATCAGGGCCATGGAGAACTTGGACCGCCTCGTAGTGGGTCCCATTATGAGGAAGTTGGGTGAAACGCCGCGCTCACGCCTGATGGTTCTTCCCGACCACCCCACCCCGATCCGTGTCCGCACGCACACGGATGACCCGGTGCCCTTTGCCTGGTGCGGCCACGGCATCCCCGCCAGTGGTGTGCCGGATTTCAGTGAGCGTGCGGCAGCCAGCAGTGGCCTTCGTGTGGAGGAGGGCCACACGTTGATGGGGCGTTTAACTGGCGCGGAAAAGTTGGTAGAATAGACGCCATGCCTTTGATAGTGCAGAAATACGGCGGGACTTCAGTAGCCGACGCTGAGAAGATCAAGCACGTCGCCCGCCGGGCTATAGCGGCAAAAGATAAGGGCAGCGATGTCGTCGTGGTAATCTCCGCTATGGGAGATTCGACCGACGATCTGATAGCCCTTGCCCACCAGATCACGGATCACCCGGATGAGCGTGAGATGGATATCCTGCTTTCGACCGGCGAGATCGTCTCCAGCACTCTCTTGTCCATGGCCATTAAGTCTCTCGGGCAGAAGGCCATCAGCCTGACTGGCGCCCAGGCGGGTATTCAGACGGACCGCGTCTACAGCCAGGCCCGGATCCGGTCTATCAGCCCGCAGCGGGTGCAAAGCGAGTTGAAAGCAGGCAATATCGTGGTGGTGGCGGGGTTCCAGGGGGTGACGGAGGACATGGAGGTCACCACGCTGGGCCGTGGCGGCTCCGATACTACCGCGGTGGCCCTCGCAGTCAGCCTGAAGGCGGATGCGTGCGAGATCTACACTGATGTGGAGGGTGTGTTCACGGCCGACCCCCGGATCGTGCCTGAGGCACGGAGGATACCGGAGATCGACTACGAGGAGATGGTGGAACTGGCCACGTACGGGGCCAAGGTGATGCATCCCAGAGCGGTCGAGATCGCCCAGATACACAATCTGCCGATACTGGTAGCGTGCAGCTTCAACGACAAGCCTGGGACGGTTATCCGGGGAGGGATTCCGATGGAAGTGCGTAACAAGGCTCGAGGAATTGCCCATGATCTGAACGTAGCCAAGGTAACGATTCGGGGCGTGCCGGACAAGCCGGGCATAGCGGCCACGATCTTCGAGCCCCTGGCTGCGGCCAATATCAGCGTTGACACCATAGTTCAGAACTCCAGCGTTGATGGGCTGGCTGATCTGACTTTCACCGTCACTCGGAATGACTTGAACAAAGCGATGAAGGTGGTGGAGCCTATAGCCAAGTCGATCGGCGCCACGAGCTGTATCAGTGATGCCAAACTGGGGAAGGTAAGCATTGTGGGGACGGGGATGCAGAATACACCGGGATACGCCGCTCGAATGTTCCGGGCCCTTTACGAGGCCGGGATAAACATCGAGCTCATCACCACTTCTGAGATCAGGATTACGTGCATCGTCAATGAGACCAAGGTGGCCGATGCGGTCAGGTCTCTGCACAAGGCGTTCCAGCTGGACCAGGAATAGGCGCCCCGATCTCAGATAAATTGCCCCGTTCTCGCATGGTGTCCGGGGGAAGACCCTGTGATGCCGGTCCGGTGGCATCCAGTCAAGGGTTGTCCCTGCCGGACGATCCGGCGTCAGAGAGTCTCAAGCATGTCCGGCGGAGTCATCGATGGCTAGACGCATCACAATCATCGGACTGGGTCTCATTGGCGGCTCGATAGGCTTGGCTCTCAAGAAGGCCGGGCCCGAAGCAGTGGAGCTGGTGGGCTATGCCCGCCGGATGGAGACTGCGGAACGGGCGCGGCAGATGGGAGCAATTGACCGGGTGGAGGGATCACTTCCCTCGGCCGTAGGCAACGCCGATCTGGTCGTGCTGGCTACTCCCACCATGTCCATCAAGGAGATCTTGCCCCAGATCGGTCCGCACCTGCCGGATGGCTGTGCCGTCACTGATGTGGCCAGCACGAAAGTGGACGTCATGAGGTGGGCCGAGGAGAGTCTGCCGCAGAACGTCAGCTTCGTAGGTGGGCATCCCATGGCGGGCAAAGAGCTCTCGGGAATTGAAGCGGCCGATGGTGATCTCTTCAAAGGCTGCACTTACTGCGTTGTTCCCGGGCGGAATGCGTCTGAGGCTGCGATGGCAGAGGTCATTGACCTAGCCCACAGGATCGGCGCTCGCCACGTTCTGCTGGACGCAGCGGAACACGACTGGCTGGTGGCCGGAATCAGCCACTTGCCTCTCATCCTGGCCTCAGCCCTGGTGATGGCGACTACTCAGAGCCCACAGTGGTCCAAGATGTCCGCGCTGGCGGCGACGGGCTATCAGAGTGCGACCCGTCTCGCCTCTCAGCACCCGCGGATGAACCGTGACATATGCTTCACCAACAGGTCCAACATCATTGCGTGGATCGATGAATTCGCTAGGGAACTGGAAAGGTTCCGCCGTCTCGTGGCTGAGCGTGACGTGAGCCTGGAAGAGGCCTTTGAGAAAGCCCGGCAGGCGCGGACCGCCTGGATTGAGGAACATGGAAAGAAGAGTTAGGCGGCCACCTTCAGTCAGGGGCGAGGTGACACCCCCGGGGGACAAGTCGATCTCACACCGGGCCGCCATTCTGAACAGCCTGGCCGAGGGCACGGCGAAGGTAACTAACTATGCACCCGGCGCTGATTGCGCTTCTACGCTGTCCTGTCTGCGTGCCCTGGGGGTGAAGATCACCCCCATCGCGGCTAGTCCGCCGACCATCGAAGTGCAGGGAGTAGGGGCGAGGGGATTCAGTGAGCCGGACACGGTCCTCGATGCCGGCAACAGCGCTACGACGATGCGGCTGCTGACAGGGCTCCTGGCAGGGCAGGGCTTCTTCGCAGTGATCACCGGCGACGCTTCGCTCCGTTCCCGCCCGATGGGCCGGGTGATACACCCGCTGCGCCTGATGGGCGGCAGGATCTATGGAAGGAACCGCGACACGCTGGCGCCTCTGGCCATCAAGGGGCAGGAGCTGCACGGCCTGGACTACACACTGCCGGTCGCCAGCGCTCAGATCAAGTCGGCGATGCTGATCGCCGGCCTCTTCAGCCAACAGAAGGGAAGGACGGTGGTCCGAGAGCCTGCGGTGTCCCGCGATCATACGGAGAGAATGCTTCAGGCCATGGGGGTGAAGGTCACGGTCGAAGGGGCGGTGGTTACGCTGATGCCCCCCGCGGGACCGCCGAAGGCGATCGATGTCCGGGTGCCGGGCGACATCAGCTCCGCGGCCTACTGGCTGGTCCTGGGGGCTCTTCACCGGAACGCCAGGGTGGAAGTCAGGGCGACTGGCGTCAACCCCACCCGAACGGGTATCATTGATGTCCTGCTGAGGATGGGGGCCCGGCTGAGAGTGGAGAACGAGCGGGTTTTCAACAACGAGCCGGTGGCCGACCTGGTGGTTGAATCGAGCGAGTTGACCGCCACTGACATAGGAGGGGAGCTGATCCCGCGATTGATCGACGAGGTGCCTGTTCTGGCAGTGGCGGCCTGCCTGGCCAAAGGCACGACAGTCATCAAGGACGCTTCAGAGCTGCGGGTCAAGGAGACGGACCGCATCGCTTTCCTGGTGGCGGAGCTTTCCAAGATGGGGGCAGATGTTCAGGAATTGCCTGATGGCATTATCATTAGGGGAGGTGGGGAGCTGCGCGGCGCAAGGTGCTCCAGCCATGGCGATCACCGGATGGCCATGGCATTGGGGGTAGCCGGCGCCGTCGCGGATGGCGAAACGCTGATTGAGGGTGCTGAGGCGGTGGAAGTCTCGTATCCCGGTTTCTGGCAGGATTTCGACAGACTGGTCAGCAGTCAGCTTTGCTGATGGAGGAGGGAAATGACTACTGAGCTGATACACCTCGGTTTCAGCAACATGGCGGCAATAGACAAGGTGATTGCCATTATCTCGCCCAATTCGGCGCCCTCGAAGCGCCTCATTCATGATGCCAAGGGCAAGGGGCATGTCATCGACATGACCAACGGACGAAGAACCAAGGCTGTTCTCATCATGGACAACGGCCATATCGTGCTGGCGGCCATTACTCCTGAGACGATTGCCGGAAGAGTCATCAGCATGCGGAAGTCGGGGCTCAAAGGACAGTTCGAAGAGGCGGAGCAGGCGGAGTAGGTCCGATGCCTCTGCTGATCGTCTTGTCAGGCCCTTCCGGCGCAGGCAAGGACGCCCTGCTGAGCCGAATGAAAGAGCTGGGTATCCCCTTCCACTACGTTGTGACTTCGACGACGCGCCCGCCGCGGAGCGGGGAGAAGGACGGTGTGGAGTACAGCTTTGTGTCCGAATCCGAGTTTCAGGAGATGCTGCAGCGCGGGGACCTCATCGAGTCGGCCAAGGTCTACGGATACTGGTATGGAGTGCCCAAGCACGAAGTGAAGCAGGCGCTGGACGCAGGGAAAGACGTTGTCTTGAAGATCGATGTCCAGGGAGCCGCCACTATCAGAAACCTGGTTCCAGGGGCCGTCCTCGTTTTCCTGACTCTTCCGTCTCTGGAGGAGTACGAACGGAGGCTGAGGCAGCGGAAGACCGAGTCTGACACCGACCTGAAGGTACGTTTGGGCAAAGTAAATGAAGAGCTGCGGAGCATGCTTATCTTCGACTACGTGGTGGTGAACCGCGAGGGCGAGCTCGATGCGGCGGTGGAGCAGATCAAGGCCATCGTCACCGCAGAGAAATGCCGGGTCAACCCGCGCATCGCCCAGTTCAAGTGAGCGCGGCTCGCTGCCTGCTCCGCCGTGTCATAAGGGTGTTCCGGGCCTGCCCTCCTACATGAACTCGTTCAGCAGAGCCGCCATCTTTGCGGGCTCCATAAGTTGTCTGACCAGTGCCCCTCTTGCCAGAACCGGCAACTGATCTTCGAACACCGGCCTTTCCTGCTGGTAGATGATGCCGATCGGTATCCTTTCGCCCCACTCCTGAGCTTTCGCCATGGCAGCCGTCCGGTCCCGCGGATCGTGACCGGTTCCTTCCAGCCTGTAGACCCGCTCCTTGTACCAGGCGAACGTGTTCCGGTGGTTGAAGGAAACGCATGGCTGAAGGATATCGATGAGGGCGAACCCGCGGTGGCGGATGCCGCTCTTGATTAGGGCGGTCAGGTGGTCCTGATCTCCGGCGAAGCCGCGGGCCACGAAGGTGCCTCCGGCGGCTATGGCTACCGCGAGAGCGTTGAGCGGCGCCGGGGCGCCGTGCGGCGTCGTCTTGGTGATGAATCCCGCGTCGCTGGTGGGTGAAGTCTGGCCCTTGGTGAGGGCGTAGACCTGATTGTTATGAACGAGGTAGGTGATGTCGTGGTTGCGCCGCACGGAGTGAATGAAGTGGTTTCCACCCTCTCCGTAGCCGTCGCCGTCGCCCCCGATGGCGATGACGGTCAGTCCGGGGTTGGCGATCTTGGCTCCGGAGGCGGCGGGGAGGGTGCGGCCGTGGAGGACGTTGAGTACGTTGCCCTTAGTGTAGTGCGGCAGCTTCCCGGCCTGGCCGATGCCGGAGACCATCAATACCTTGTGGGGTTCAAGGGCCAACTCCACAAGGGCCCGCTTCAGTGCGTTGAGGATGCCGAAGTTGCCGCAGCCCGGGCACCAGGCCGGCTGGCCTCCGGCGTAGTCAGCAATCTGCACCATGATCAGGCCACCTCCTTCCGAAGTTGTTCGAGGATGTAAGCTGGCGTCAACGGGCGGCCGTCGAACCTGAGGATGGATCCCGAGACCTGATGTCCAGTCTCGGCGCGCAGCAATTGCGCAAATTGGGCGGTGGCGTTGCTCTCCACGGAGACTGTCTTCTTGGCTCCTCTCAGAGCCTCGTCTGCAGCTTCCGCCGGAAACGGCCAGACCTCGGAGAAATGGATCATGTTGATGTTGAGGCCGTGGTGCACGGCCGAGTCGGTGGCTTCGATGAGGGCACCGAGGCTGCTGCCCCAGCCGATCAGCGTGATGTCCGCCCCAGGCGGGCCGTGAGTCCTTGGCCCGGCTATCTCCTTCCTGAGCCCTTCGATCTTGCGCTGCCGCTTCAGCATCATGGCTGTCCGCGTTGCGGCGTCCTCGATCAGGTGTCCCTCTTCGTCGTGCTCGTCGGAATCGGCTACCACAAGCGCCTCCGATTGCATGGGGAACGCGCGTGGCGAAACGCCGGAAGCCGTGATCTCGTACCTCCTGTATCGCCCCGCCTTTGACGGATCATTCTCATCCAGCAGTTGTCCGCGCCTGATTTGCACCCGCGAGAGGTCGAACCTCTCAGTTGTGGCATAAGAACTGGCCAGATACTGGTCGGTCAGGATGATCACCGGTATCTGGTATTCCTCAGCGAGATTGAAGGCTTTCACGGTCAACCAGAAGGCGTCCTCCACGTTCGCCGGCGCCAGCACGGCCCGGGGGAAGTCGCCGTGCGCAGCGTGGATGACGAACCGGAGGTCACCCTGCTCTGTTCTCGTGGGGAGGCCGATGGCGGGGCCGGCGCGCTGGCCGTCCACTACCACGATGGGCGTCTCCGTCATCCCGGCCAGGCCCAGCCCTTCCACCATCAGGCAGAAGCCGCCCCCCGAGGTCGCCGTCATGGAGCGGACCCCGGCGAACGCCGCGCCGATGATCATGTTGACGGCGGATATCTCATCTTCGGGCTGGACCACGACGATACCCAGATCATCGGCCTTGGCCGCCATGTACTCCATGATGGGAGTGGATGGGGTCATGGGGTAGGCCGAGACGAACTTGCACCCAGCGGCTATAGCGCCGAGGGCGACGGCTTCATTGCCATTGAGCAGCATTCTCTTCCGTGGGCTGCCCGGTCCAGTCTGTTTGTCGAACCTGCCTTTGAAGGCAGTCTTCCCAGCTTCGTAGCCACGGGCGGCTGCCAGGGCATTGGCCTGGCCCGTTTCTGCTGTGCCGAAATGGTCCACCAGCACATTCCTCAGCGCCGCGCTGTCATAGCCGATCAGAGCCATGGCGGCGCCGATGGCCACCACGTTGGCGGCCTGTTTGCTTTTCGCGCTCTCCACAGCAAGGCGCTCCAGTGGCAGGCCCAGCAGGCCGGTGCTATCGCCTGCAGCGTGTGCGCTATCTGAGTCGAAGATGAGGACACCGAACGCGGACAGCTCCCGGCGGTGAAGGTCGATGCTCTGTTGATCCAACGCCAGCAGGACATCTAAATCCTCTGAGATGGTGCCCACTTCGCCGTCGCTGGCGCGTACCCGGAAGAAATTGTGGCCGCCGCGGACTCTCGACTCGTAATCCTGATCAGCGAAGACGCTCAGTCCGTGGCGCGCCAGCGCCTTGGCGATGATGGAGCCGGCAGCCTGTACTCCCTGGCCGGCCTCGCCGCCGATCATGATGTTGATTTCTGTTGTCATGACCCACCTCCCGAATTCACTCTGGGTTGCTGCTGTGCCCGGCGGTGCTGACTGCAGGCGCCGTAGCAGAGACTACAGTTGCGGATTTGAAGGCCAGCCCTGGTGGATGCCGAGCGCGGCGGTTCTCTAGTGCTCTCCAGCCATATTAGACTCCTGCGCAGCCCAAGGCAATAGGCCAGGGGAGATGTGCGCTCGAACCGATGCGAGCAAGATGCTGATTCTAAATACTGTGTGAGAGCACCGAATGCGCCCTCTAGCGGAACTTCGCCCCGGGGTGAGAGGCTGCAGGCCGGTCGATCCCCGCCGCTCACTCGATGATGCGCAATATCCTGGGGCCGATGTCGGAAGCTTCCGTATCGACCTTCACCTTGGCGCCCAGCTCCATCCTGTTGAATATGTCGCGCTCAGTGCGGTAGGCCTGGTTGTAGTAGTGGCTTCCTGAAGTGATGTGGAGGGTGACCATGTAGTACAGGCGGTCGTAGAAGACCTCGATCTGATCTTCGGTGGCGTTGTCTACTATCAGGTTGCCTTGCGGGGCGAAGCACTGCCTGACTTCTGCCGGAGCCTCCTTGTCGAGAATGATGGACGGCAGCCCATCCCCGGGCTCATTGCGGACGATGATGTAATAGCGGCGGTCCTGCATTCCCGTCACGTACTTGTAACGGACCTCGCCCTCAACCAGTCCCCCCTGGCTACAGCCTGCGGGCAAGAAACTGATGGCCAGCAGGCACATGAGGGCCAGCTTGACGATGAGCCCACCCTTGCGCTGCACTAGATCACGCATAGTCTATGGCGAATATGATACTGTGGCGGCGTCCGCGGGGCAACAAACGCTTAAAGGCTCATTCAGGCATCCGTTTACCATCCAGAGACGACCGTGCTAGAATGACACCCTGATCGGATCACACGCGAAGGGGGTTAGCGGCATGGAAACAGTGATTCTGGTGGTGGTGCTGGTCGCTTCCATCATCGCGGTTGTGCTTCTGATCGCCCTCCTGATGAGAAAGCCGGGCGATCAGAGCCGCCAGCTCGAGGCCACGGTCCGGGATGACCTCCGGAACGCACGGGAGGAATCTGCGAGAGCGGCAAGGGATCTCCGCGAGGAAGTCTCAGCCGGTCAGAAAGCCTCGATAGAGGCTCTGGTGAAGACCATCGGCGAGATGGGCAGTGCGCAGACGGCCCAGCTTGACCAGTTCGCCCGGCAGTTGAAGGCGCTGACCGACTCCAATGAAGCCAGATTGGATCACGTGCGCGCGACGGTCGACACTCAGATACGGCAGTTTCAGGACGGCAATGAGAAGAAACTGGAGGAGATGCGGCAAACGGTCGAAGCGAAGCTGCAGAATGCCACCGAGTCCATGGTCAAAACGGTGAGCGAGTTGACTAAGACGCAGGCTGAGCAACTGGAGCAGGTGAGAAAACAATTCAAAGAGATGACGGACAAGAACGAGTCCCGGCTGGAGGGGGTGCGCACCACCTTGGAGAACCAGATGCGCCAGCTTCAGGAGAGCAACGAGAAGAAGCTGGAGCAGATGCGGCAGACGGTGGACGAGAAGCTGCAGAGCACCTTAGAGAGGCGGCTGGGTGAATCGTTCAAGCTCGTAAGTGAGCGGCTGGAAGCGGTGCAGAGCGGGCTGGGGGAGATGAGGAGCCTGGCGGCAGGGGTCGGTGATCTCAAGCGTGTTCTCAGCAACGTGAAAGCCCGGGGAACGTGGGCTGAGGTCCAGCTCGGTGCTATCCTGGAGCAGACGCTGACGCCGGAGCAATACGCCAGGAACGTGCAGGTGCGCGAATACTCCCGTGATGTGGTCGAGTATGCCGTCCGTCTGCCCGGGCCGGACGAAAGGCCGGACTCGTGCGTGTGGCTGCCGATAGACTCCAAGTTTCCCCAAGAGGACTACCTGCGGCTTCTGGATGCTTCGGAGGCTGGTGACCCCGAGGCAGTACAGCGGGCGGTCGCCGCCCTCTTGCGCGCCGTGCAGACGTCGGCCAAGGATATCAACGAGAAGTATATTGATCCCCCGAAGACCACTGACTTCGCCATCATGTTCCTCCCCACGGAGGGCCTGTATGCCGAAGTGCTGCGCCAGCCGGGCCAGGTGGAGGAGCTGCAACGGAAATACCGTGTGGTAGTGGCTGGCCCCACAACCCTCACCGCCATACTAAGCAGCCTGCGCATGGGGTTCCAGACGCTGGCCCTGGAAAGAAGGTCCCACGAGGTCTGGATGGTTCTTGCGGCGGTGAAGACTGAGTTCGGCAAGTTCGGGGAAGTCCTGGCCAAGGTCAAGAGGCAGCTCAGTGCAGCCGCCAACACAATCGATCAGACGGAGGTGCGCACCCGGGCCATGGCGCGCAAGCTGCGGGAGGTGGAACAGCTCCCGGGCGCGGAGTCCTCTGCTCTGCTGGGCCTGGACGAATCGCTTCAGCTCGACCTGCCAGAGGACGAAACGCCGCCGCGCGGCACGTCGAACGGCGGCGAGTAGCTGACGTTGCCGGGCATTCGCTTAAGCTTGCCCCCCAGTGCAGTGGCGGGCGCAAGCACGCGGGCGTGCCCTCCCACCCAGTCCGCCCCGCTGCAAGAGCTCGTCCCGGTGAAGGACCTGAGGCAGCTGGCCGCGCTCCTGCGATATAATACGGCCTGCGGCATGCCAGAAGCGGGCTGGTGCCGTGCCGCTGTACTCCGATGAGTGTTGAACTCCACTTTCTTGGCTGGGACGCACCGGCCAGTGTTAAGGTGCGCGAATTCCTGCTTCCGCGTCAGGAGGCCGGCCCGTTTGACCTGGGGACAGATCTCGTAGTCGTGCCGACCAACCAGGCGGGAAGGCGGCTGCGCGAGGCACTGGCCCTGCACTGCTCTTCACGGAAGACGGCCCTGCTTTCGCTTCGCGTCGTTACGCCATCCTTCTTCCTGCGGCCAGAAAACGATGCGGCCAACCTTGCCTCGCCACTGGAGGCGGCCGCCGTGTGGGCTGATGTGCTGATGAGGGCCGACCTCGGCCGGTACAGCGGCCTTTTCCCCGCCCGGGTCCCCTCCCAGGACTTCCGGTGGGCATTGCGTACCGGCGAGATGATCGAAGGGCTGCGGAGGACCCTCGCGGACGGCGGCTACCGCATCGCCGACGTTTACCGGCAATTCGGCGGGATCCTCGAGGAGAAGGAACGGTGGCATAACCTCGCCGAGCTGGAGACGGCCTATCTGGAGCGCCTCGGCGAGGTCGGCCTCCATGACCCGAAGGTGCGGGAGCTCCAGAGCGCAGAGAGCTCTGAGCCGCCGGCCGGAGCAGAACGCATCGTGCTGGCGGCGGTCCCCGACCCCACCCCGCTGGTCGTGCGGAAGCTGGAACGCCTCGCGGATCGAATCCCCATTGCGGTCCTGGTCCACGCGCCGGAATCACTGGCAGACTGCTTCGATGGCTGGGGGCGTCCTCTACCGGCGAAGTGGCGCGAACGCTACATCGATATTCCTGACCCTGACGACAACATATTGCTCAGCGGCCCACCCTGGTCGCAGAGCCAGAAGGTGCTGGAACTCATGGCGCAGGAGGCCGGACGCTTCGGCCCGGCCGACGTGGCGCTGGGCGTCCCCGATGACGAAGTCGTGCCCTTTCTGGAGGCCGACCTGGCGAGCGCGGGCCTGGTTCCATTCAATCCCGCCGGAAAGGCTGCGGCCCGGCACCCCATAGCCCAGCTTCTGCAGGCCTTTCTGGATGTGAACACTGAGGGCGACTACCGTTCAGTAAGCGCCCTGCTGCGCAACAGCGATTTTCTGGATTATCTGCAGAAGAAGCACCGCATACCTCCTGGCCGGGTGCTGGAAGAGCTGGACCGGTGCCAGAACGAGCATCTGCCGCAGTCGCTGGATGATCTTGTTCGGGCGGTCAGGGGGCGGATGTGGAAGGCCGCGCGGCGGACGAAGTTCCCCGGCTTGGCGAAAGCGGTCGGCGTTATAACGGACCAGGTGCGCGCCTTTGAAACTGCTGGCATGGAACCCACGCTGCGCTCGTTTCTTCAAGCAGTGTACGAGTCGCGCATACTGAGCGCGAGGAAGCCCGGCGACAGCGAGTTCGCGGCCGTGGCGGAGGCCACCGACACTGCGCTGCGCCGGCTGGCCCAGGGTCCGCTGGCGGAGCTCGGGCTAGACAAGCGCAACGCGCTGGAACTGCTCCTCTGGTCACTGGGCCGGGAGTCCTACTACCCCGAGCCGGATGACGCCATCATCGACCTGGAAGGCTGGCTGGAATTGCCGTGGAACGACGCCCGATTCCTCATCGTGACGGGCATGAACGACGGCAAGGTGCCCGACAGCCGGCCCGCAGATGTCTTCCTGCCCGACACGTTGCGGCGGCAGTTGAACCTGCGGCACGATGGACACAGGCTGGCACGGGACGCATATCTAATGGCCGTGCTCATAGAATCCCGGCGGAAGGACGGGCGGGTGTGCTTCATCGTGGGCAAGACGGGTGCGTCCGGCGACGTGCTGAAGCCCTCTCGGCTGCTTTTCCGGTGCCGTGATGCCGAGCTGCCGCGCCGCGCCGCGCAGTTGTTCGGCCCCCCGCCCGAGACGCGGGTGGGCCACCCCTCAAGCGTCTCCTTCCGGCTGGAGGCTGTACCCCCGCCGGACGTGCCCTTGGAGAATCTGGATCTGAAGAAGATCTCCGTCACCGACTTCCGTGACTACCTCGACTGCCCCTTCCGCTACTACCTGAAGCATGTCCTGGGCATGGAAGCGCTCGATGACGATAAGACGGAGCTCGACGCCATGGACTTTGGCTCGCTCGTACACGACGCGCTGCACCAGACGGCCTTGAACGAGGAAATGCGACAGTGCGAGGACGTCGACCGGTTGCGGGAGTTTCTGGCTGACAAGGCGGTGGAATGGGTGAAGCGGCGGTTCGGGCGTAAGCCGACGCTGCAGGTCGAGGTGCAGCTTGAGGCGGCCAGGCAACGGCTCTCGCAGGCTGCGAGAATCCAGGCGCGTCTAGTGCGGGAAGGATGGGACATCGTGCATGCCGAGATGCAGATCGAAGGTGAGATGGAAGGCGTGCAGATACGGGGGAAGATAGACCGGATCGACCGCCACCGCCAGACCGGCAGGATCAGGCTCCTGGACTACAAGACGACGGACCGGGGCGGCACGCCCGAGGCGGCTCACTTTGGCTCACTCTCCTCAGATGGAGAATGGCCGGATTACGCCCGGATTGATATCGCTGGCAAGAGAAGACGCTGGATTGACCTGCAGCTGCCGCTCTATGCCATTCTCCTCCCGTCCAAGGCGGAACTGGAGGGGCCTTTCGAGCTAGGCTATTTCAATCTGCCGAAGGCGCTGGAAGACACGGGGGTGGTTCTCTGGGTGGACCCGTCGCCGGCGCTGCTGGAATCGGCTCGCACGTGTGCCGCAGGCGTCATCGCCGATATCAAGAATCGCCGCTTCTGGCCGCCGGCGCGGAAGACGAGGTACGACGACTTCGCGAGCCTCTTGCCCACCGATCCAATCCTGTGTGTCAACGCGGAGGGCTTCCAGGCGTTCCTGGACGAGGGAAAGACGGCATGACGGTGCAGATTCGGCACAAGGCCATTTCAGCCTCCGCCGGCTCGGGGAAGACGTTCCAACTGGCGCACCGCTATATCGAGCTGATGGCCCGCGGCGTTGAGCCGGACCGCATCATTGCCCTGACCTTCTCGCGCAAGGCCGCGGGCGAGATCTTCGATTCGGTGGTGAGGTATCTCTGCCAGGCGGCTTCGTCCCCGGAGGCCGCAACCCGGACCGCGGAGTTGATCCGGAAGCCGGGCACCGGCGAGCGTGAATTTCTGCAAATTCTGCGCGGGCTGCTGGAGAGCCTGCACCGGCTGCACATAGGCACCCTGGACAGCTTTACAGTGGGCATAGCGAAGACTTTTCCGCTGGAGCTGGGGATCCCGCCGCACTTCGAGTTGCTGGGAGAGGAAGGGGCTGCCGGCGGAGTGCGGCAGGAGGTGTTGCGAAGGGCATTCAGCCACCGTGGGTCGGACCGTGCTGGGCCGGACAGCTTCCTTCAGGCGTATAAGCAGGCCACCTTCGGGCGCGAGGAAAAGGGGCTGGAGGCGCAACTGGACGAGCTGATCGCTCAGAAACGCGGCTGCTATCAGGTTCTCCCAGAGGCGGAGGCGTGGGGCCGAGGGGAACGCATCTGGAAGGATAGTTCGCCTTGGTGGAAAGGCCGTGGCGATGTAAAGGCAGCGGCGGAGCGCCTTCTCAGCCTGGTGGAAAGTGACGCGCCTCCGGACAATATCATGCAGCGCTGGCGGACCTTCGTCGAGGCAGTGCGCCGGTACGGTGCCGGCTCCACGTGGTCGCCGGCCATCAACTATCTCTTCGATAGGCTGTCGCAGAATATAGGACCGCTGAGGGCCGGGAACCTGTCGTTGAAGATGGACAGGGTTTCGCAGGACCTGTCGCGGGAGGAATGTGAACTGGCGCTCACCTTGATGGCGCACGTGGTGCAAACCGAGATCGGCGTGGCGCTTCAGAGGACGCAGGGCATCTACGCAGTGCTGGACTTCTATGAGGGTTTCTACGACGCGATGATGCGGAGCCAGGGCCGCCTGACATTCACCGATGTCCAGTACCTCCTCACTGCGGGCAACCGGGCCAGCAGGGGTGCGCTCATCAGCCGCCGGCCGTCGGCCGAGGCCCGGCTGTATATCGATTACCGTCTAGACTGCAAGCTGGATCACTGGCTGCTGGATGAGTTCCAGGATACCAGCGACCTGCAGTGGGAGGTCCTGCGCAACCTGGCCGACGAGATCCTGCAGGACCCCAGCGGCCGCCGCAGCTTCTTCTATGTCGGGGACACCAAGCAGGCCATATACGGCTGGCGCGGGGGCAATGCCCGACTCTTCAGTCAGATTCTCGACCGCTATGGACAGTCGATCGAGGTGAGCCGCCTGAACACCTCGTTCCGTTCGTGCCAGGCGGTGATTGACATGGTCAACGCTGTCTTCGGGAGGATGCCGGCCGACCTGCCCGCCGGGGCAGTGGCGCAGTGGCAGAGGTCCTGGGAGCAGCACGAATGCGAGATGGGCGCGGTGCCCGCGGATGGTTATGCGGCGGTCATCGAGCCGGACAGCGACGGCGGGAACGTGAAGCCGGAGCCGGAGGACCGCTACCGCGTGGTAGCCCGAATTCTGCAGGAGATCGACCCGCTGAGCAGGGGGCTTTCGGCCGCGGTGCTGGTGCGCAGCAACAAGAGTGGAGAAGAGATTGCCGACTACCTGAGGCGGGAATGTCCCGGGATGCGCATTATCCACGAAGGGCGCGCTTTCATCAGGGACAACCCCGTTGTCTCCGTGCTGCTCGCGCTGGTGCAGTTCGCGGCACACCCAGGCGACACGTATGCCTGGCGCCACCTGGAGATGAGCCCTCTTCGGCGCTATTTCATCAGCCAGGGGCTGAACCGGAACAACCTGCCCCTCATGCTGCTGCGCGAGCTGCAGTCCGGAGGTTTCCAAGCCGTGGTGCGGCAATGGGGGTCGAGGCTGGACGCGGCCTGCCCTCTCGACGGGTTTGGCCGAAAGAGGCTCGCCGAGTTGACCAACGCGGCCATCGAGTTCGACCGGACGGGCAGCCGCGACTGTAATGCATTCCTGAGATTCATGGAGGAGTACGAAATTCATGATCTGGCCGCCAGCGAGGCCGTGCGGGTGATGACCATCCACCAGTCCAAGGGACTGGGATTCGACGTCGTGATCCTTCCCGACCTGCAGGATGGCAACATGACCGGGGGCGGCCAGCCAGGCTTAGTCCTCGCCCGCGACCCGGAGCTCGGCAGGCCGCTGTGGGCCCTGCAGATGCCGCGGCGGATCGTGGCCGAGAGCGACGACGTGTTGCGGGGGCAGGTGAAGGCGGCCGATGAGACTGCTGCTTTCGATGCTCTTTGCCTGCTGTATGTCGCCATGACGCGGGCGAGGCAGGGACTTTACATAATAACAAGCTTTCCGGGCAAGGGTGCCCAAGTAGTCACCCCTGCGGCTTTTGTGAAGCGGCAGCTCACTGGCGATCCAAAGCCGGTCACGGGCAGTTCGGTGCGGATTGGTGATGAAAGGGCGGTGTGTCTCTACGAGACCGGGAACCCGGGGTGGTATATCAGAGGGCCGGAGGTGGCCCCGCCGCCGCGCGCCGCAGCGGCGGAACTTCCGCCGGATTTCAGCCGGCGGCCCTCGTTGCGCCCGCGCCTGGTCCGCGTTCAGCCATCGCGGCGGCCGGAGACCGCGCAGCCGGCAGGCTCGCTCTTTGCCCCGGATGCCCACGACGCGCGCGACCTCGGCACGGCCGTTCACCAGTTGTTCGAGAAGTTGACCTGGATCGGGGAAGCTGGCTTGGAGGAGTTGACCACCGGGTGGAGCGCGGCATCGGCCCTGCGGGAAGACCTGAAGCTGAAGGCCATTGACATCTTCCGCCAGGCGGTTGCAGCCGATGAGATACGTGCCATCCTGACCCGGCCGGCGGAGAGTGTAGCCCTGTGGCGGGAGAAGCGCTTCGAGATCGTCATCGACCGGCGGTGGGTGAGCGGGGCGTTCGACCGCGTCGCCATCGTCCGCAACCAGAAGGGCAAGGCTGTGGGAGCCACGGTGTTCGATTTCAAGACCGATGAGGTCACTGACGAGGGGGCGTTGAAGGCGCTGGCCGCCCAGTACCGCTCCCAGATGGATATCTACCGCACTGCGTTGGCCAGGATGCTGGGGCTTCAGAAAGCCAAAGTGGCGGTGAAGCTCGTATTCGTATGTTGCGGAAGGGTGCTCAGCGTTGACCGTTGAAAATCGTCGGCCGGGCTTGTGCCTTGCGCGCCGTCACGCCTTCCGCAGGGCCGGATGTGTCAGCCAGTAGTCACGCGCCATTCTGGCGACGTTGAGGCCGGACTCGACGCACATGTGGTTCCCGAAACCTGAACCGCCCGCGTCGGCTCCGACGTAGTAGAGGCCTCCTACCGGCGCTCTGGCGCTTGGCTTCAGCTTGCCGCACTGCCCGGCTATCTGGCCGAGCCCGATGCATTCCCCGCCCGCACCGGCCACCACCGGATCCCGCGACAGGCGCGATATCTCTGCCGGCCCATAGTACTCCTTGTACTCGATGAACTTGAAGACGTCCGGCCAGAGGCGGGCCACCTCCGCCTCCACCTTGTCTATCCAGGGCCTGATCTTGGTCTTGGGATCGGCAGGGCACGAGATGCCGGTGTACACGAGCTGCTTACCGGCAGGCGCCATCCCCGGGTAGTACGAGTTCGTGGACATGAAGACGTAGATCTGCTCGGGCATCACGCCCTCTTCGGCGGTCACATGCTTCTCCATGGTCGATACCGTATTGTCCGAGAAGTAGACGTAGAGGGGATACTTGAGCACCGGCCGGCTCAGGAAGTACCTCGCTCCGGCGAAGCCCAGGCTGGGAACCAGGTCCCTGACGTAGTTCACGTAGCTCTTGTCGAAGTGCTTCTCGCCGACCAGCTTGAGTACCGTAGGCTGGATGCCGGCGTTGCTGATCACAATCGGCGCCCGGAAGGAGCCTTTGTCAGTGACGACTCCACCGACCCGCCCGTTATCGACTGTGATCTGCCGGACTCTGGTGCGAAGAAGGATATCTCCGCCATTGGCCTTGATCGTCCCTGCCATCGCTTCGTAAAGGCGGCCGAATCCGCCAGCAGGGTATAGGCCTCCGCCACGGGTGTTGTTCTGGGTGAAGACCCGGATGAACTCGGAGGCGCAGGCGATGTCATTGGGTAACTCGAGAGTACCCTCGCACTGCAGGGTGGCCAGCATGGAGTAGATGGACTTGGGCACCTGGTACCGGTCCAGGAAGTCCAGCAGGCCCACTCCGTCCAGTTCGTCCAAGGCATGGGGGGTCATTCCCAGAATGTCAGTGAAGAGCCGCATGACTTCCGGCAGCTGGGACTCGGTGATGCCGAGCATGTTGAACAATGCCATGGGGTCCAGGGGCTTGCCGGCCCCGGGCATCACTATGGTCCGTATCTCGCCAGACGGCGTCTCATAGTGCATGAGGCCCAGCGGGTCGGGCACTATGAGTTCCACCTCGTTGTCCAGGCCCAGCATTCTGACTACCTCGTGGAAACGGGTCCCGGTGGATGGGCAGGCGGCGATGGGCCAGTATTCGAAGCGGAATCCCTTCTTGGAGACGGTCATGGCCTTGCCGCCGACGCGCGAGTTCTTATCCACCAGGAGCGTTTTCAGTCCCCACTTGGCGAGCAGAGCGGCGCAGGTTATGCCTCCCGGACCGGCGCCAACGACGATGACATCGTATCTGACCATTTGCCCCCCTTTGTGATCAGCCCGCGGAAGGTGGGCGTGCCGCTCCGCAGTGCTGGTATTCAGGCGGATGCCTGTCCTGTCGCAGCCCTGTCGCCCAACAAGCCGCAAGCCGGTTGTGTCACCCCGCAGTATCCGGCGCCTCCCGCCGCCTCTGTGGCGGCGGGGCCGGCTGCGTTCCTTTTCACCTCAGGGCAGCGACGATGGCGATGATCCCGACGAGTATGAGATAGATGCCGACCATGTAGGCGAGGATGCGCGGCCAGACGATGACGGCGACGCCCACGACGATGCTGAGGATACCGCCGGCCAGCCAACTGATTTCCGTATGAGACATAGTCGCTCCTTTCGGCCAGTCACCCGGTGCTCCGTGCAAAGGCGGAGTCACGTCGGTGTGGTGTATGGTAGCAGATTGGCGGGCCTTCTGCACGCGTGTTCGGGGGAAGTCACGGATCCGTATGCGGGGGCGGTACGTCCCGTGATCCCACCCGCCGTTCCGCGGGGGCGATTCTGGTGATCGCCCGTATCCGTTTGCCGGCGACTGCACGGGCGTGCGCATGGACAAGTAGGGGGCCGTTGCAAAGTGCCCCTACCACGAACCACGATAATAAAGTGAATGTTGTTTGGCATCACCACGGATGCGCCCGATGTCGCGTGGGGCGAATGGGTGGGGATGTCATTCCAACAACGCCGGGTTATTCTCGTCCTCGGCCCATCGGGCGGGATTGGCCGCGATGTATTCGCGGATCGCCATCAGTTCGGTCTCGTTACGAACAACGTGTTCGTAATACCCGCGTTGCCAGACGGAATAGACGTCGGTGTTCACGCGGAACCATTTGGTCACGCCGATCTTGAACCCCCGGGCGATGGAACCGATCGTTCGTGATGGCGATTTTGGGGTCGTGGTGCTGGGCGTAGGGGC
>JAUCPZ010000218.1 GCA_030372995.1 Dehalococcoidia bacterium | reverse complement strand
TCTCGTGGGCTCGGAGATGTGTATAAGAGACAGGTGTGGTGCTCAATTTGAGGTTGTTCAAAACGGTCTCGGCTTCCGCATCGATAGGTATCCGTAGGAGCTTGTCGGACCAACTGCTCAGCTGGGGCGATTTCTTGCGGTCAACATTCCGGCCGACGTCATAGGCCAAGAGTGGTTGGAAGCGCAGACCCAGGACGTTTCCTCGCTTCTTGTAGTCCTGCCACATCTCCGCGTAGAGCAGAAGGTTGTGCAGGAAGCGTGATGAGACGTCCTCCTGAGTGTCTGCTAGTCTCCTCCACTCATCCCTGGCTCGCGGCCATTCAGACCAGGGGAGTGCCTGCCCCAACACCGTGACGGCGTTTCGGCCACTCTGCTTGGCTTCTTCCACAGCGTCGTCTACCTCTGCGGCGGCCCTGGATACTGGAAAACGGTCCTTATTCATGAAAGTGCCGGCGGAGAGCGTGATCTCCGGATTCCCAACATAGTGCGCAAAGTCGTCCCGCACCCTCTCCGCCAGACGCAGAATCTCATCCCATGGCCCCACTAGAAAGAGATCATCCCCGCCAGAGAAAATCGTGTAGCAGTGTCTGAACTCACCCTGTGTCAAATGCTCCACCCATCCGCTAAAGAACGTATCCAGCAAGCGGCTCAGCGTAGTGAGACGTGAGATTGTGTCATAGCTTCTTCCGTCGCTATCCTGCTGGTCTCGCTTGAGTCCAAAAGTGAACACTTTGCCGAGGTTATCGACGTCGGCTTTTAAGAACCCAAGCAGCGGCCTTCCGTTTGAATAAGCGGCGAGGCATCTGAAAGTGGCGGGATCCGTCTCGCCCCTGTCGTGCCGTTCCTCACAGGTGTCACTCAGCCGGCACGTCTCGCATTCGAAGTCATTGGCCCTGGGTATATGGTTGGCGAGATACCGAGGCAACGCCGGGAATCCGTATAGGTCCCTCATGTCAAAATCATTCAGCTTGAGAACCAGATACGGCGAGGCCCCAGACACCGGCTTCGGCCAAAGCGATGCTGAATATCCGAGGACGGAGAGATCGCCCGTCGTTTCGTTGGCAAAGAAGGCGATGTACTTCGCCGAAGGAATCTCCCTGCCCCACTTCATATCCCTGTGGCAGCGTTCACACAGCAGTTCTGGCGCTTCACCTACTTGGCCAGGAGACCTGTGGCAGGACGCACACGGCTGCTTACCCTCAAAACTGGTAGGGCGGAGGAAGTCATGCTCCTTCCATGCCCCTGAATTCTGGAGAGCCTCCTTGAAAGGTTGTCTCTTGCGTGCCTGCAAGCGGGAGTTGATTTCGCCAAGCACCCAGCCAAACCCTGCTCCTTTGGAGCCTTCGGATTTGAAACCGTCGTGCCCGAATTCCACCGTCGCCAGATTCAGAGCGATCTCACCCCCTAGTTCTTTCAGGAGCCATTCATCCACTTCCCTCTGAACCCTCTTGACGGTCTCCTCAGTCTCCTTCAAGTTGGGCAGCAGAAGGTAGAACTTCCCTCCTGACTGCATCACCATGTTGGTGGGAGGCAGTGCAAGATCCCGCAGAATGCGATGCGCGGCCACCTCCGTGATGAGCTGAATGAACAGTGAGCGAGACCGAAGACGACGAGCCACCCCTCCTACACCGGCAGTGGCTATGTCAAAGATGTAGTTTTGGATTCCCGACAGGTCACCCACCACCATCAGGAATTTCTTGGCACTTGTCTTGATGTGCTTCTCATCCAGGGTGTTTCTCGCCTCGTGATAGCGGTAGAGACATGCGGCGATGGCCGACGTGGTCTTCAGATGGTCGTATAGGGAGACATCCGGCTGAGGTTCCTGGGTGTTAGATGGGACGCACCACATATGCTTCTGCAAGATGCCCATAAGGTGGGTTAGGAGACAGTCAAAATCGGTCTTCTTGACTTCCTTGGACAACCTGTTGAACTCCTCGCCAAATGCCTTGAGAAGACTGTTCATCTCTCCTGGCGCGAACTCGGTCAACACCTCCGGGAAGATCACATCCAGGGTGGCGGGACCGCCGAGCGGCCGGGCGTGATAGCGGAGAGCAGTAGCCTTCTCTCTTCCCTGCAGCTTGATCCGGCCAAAGACCGGTGCAAGCGGAGTCGTCTTGTAGTCTTGATACTCTTCAGCCGCCTCACCCCGTTCTGCCGAAGACAGATTGTCTGCTTCGCTTACCAGGTAGGCGAGGGCGCGTTCATGGTCTCCATTCACCTGCTGAACACAGAGATCGCCAAAGGACGGATGCTCATGGTGATGCTCAACCAGAACTCTAAGCAAAGACCCGTCCGCAACATCTGCGAACAAGCTCTGAAATGCCCCGACGAATTCCCCAGATCGCGCAGGGTGCTTGACCCGATCCTTCAGCCAGGGAAACGAACCACGCTGCAGGAACTTGCCGATGTCGTGCAGAAGAGCGGCAAGGACAACAGTGCGAAATTCTGTGGTGTTGCTGCCTATGGTACCCCCGCGATTTGGCGCCGGAAATTGCTGCTCGGAGATGTGCGTCGCTTGCGCGATTATACCACGGGATAGATGGTCTGTAAACGGTGTGTACTCGTCCACTAGTGATAGAATAGGCTTGCGGTAGATTAACAACAGAACAAGGCTATCAAGAGCTGCGGCTAGGGAAACGGGCCGATGGAACCGCACGGCAACCTTAGGCCTTCCTGAAGGTGCCAAAGAGACAACCCAGGAGGGGGAAGGCTATGGCTGAACGACGGTTTGTGTGTCCGCCTGAGGCCGCAGCATAAGGACCACGTGTGGAGCTACGACTTTGTGGTGTCGAGAACGGCTGACGGCCGGGCCTTCAAGCTGCTCACCATACTGGACGAGTACACCCAGGAGTGTCTGGCCATAGCTGTCGAGCGCCGGATCACCTCTCAGGATGTCATCGACCACCTGTTCGACCTGCTGGTCCTGAGATGCATTCCGGAGCACATTCGCTCGGACAATGGCCCCGAGTTCACGGCCAGAGAGATCAGAAGATGGCTAAGCCACCTGGGTGTGAAGACGCTCTTCATCGAGCCGGGCAGCCCCCGGGAAAACGCGTACATCGAGTCGTTCAACAGCAAACTGCGGGACGAACTGCTCAACCGGGAGGTCTTCACCACGCTGACTGAAGCCATGGTGTTGATTGCCCAATGGAGAGAGGAATACAATCCTGTGCGGCCCCACAGCTCTCTCAGCTACAGGCCGCCAGCTCCTGAGGCCAGATTGATCGAGACTCTAACTCTGTAGGTGGTACCAACACTGGGAGCAGGTCGGTAGGGCCTCAAACGCGGACCAAACGGTATGCCGATGCCCGGGCTGCTATCATGACCATTATCATATCCCCGCCAGGCATCAGAAGGCACTGATGAAGGACGCTGTTTGGCTTACGGACATCCATCTGGAATTCGTCCATTCGCCGGAGGAGGTAGATCGCTTCCTGGGCCGCGTCATGGCCGCCAAGCCAGACTGCGTTCTCCTTGGTGGAGACACGAGCATTGCGACTGACCTGGCAGAGATTCTACTCATGCTGGAGGATCGGCTTTCTATTCCTGTCTATTTCGTGCTGGGCAACCACGACTTCTACTACAGCTCAATCCGCCAAGTGCGCCGTCTGGCGAATGATCTCACCAGAGATCACGCACGGTTGCATTGGCTGCCGGCGGCAGGCGTAGTTGAGCTCACTCCGCACACAGGACTCCTCGGCCATGACGGGTGGGGGGACGGGCGCCTGGGAAAAGGAGCCGACTCGGAGATCTATCTGAGCGACTATTCGCTCATTGAGGAATTCATAGGTCTCTCAGCAGGGGAGCGTTTCCAGAAACTCAACCAGTTAGGGGACGAAGCCGCTGACTACTTCCGGAAAATGCTGCCACCCGCGCTGGAGGGTTTTCCCAACCTCATACTGCTAACCCACGTTCCGCCATTTAGGGAATCGTGCTGGTATGAGGGCCACATCTCTGGAGACGAGTACCTGCCCCACTTTGCGTGCAAGGCTGTTGGAGACGAGATCATTCGAGCGGCAGAATCACATCCGCAATGCCTTCTGACTGTCCTCTGTGGTCATACTCATGGACAGGGAGAAGCTTTCATCCTGCCAAATCTCCACGTGAAGACAGGCGGCGCAGAATATGGTCGTCCGAGACTTCAGGAGGTGATCACCCTTGCTCAGTGAGCATCAAGGGATGCTATGATACGACGTCCAGGAAGGACCGACTGATCAAGGGTCGTTCGTGGCAAAGTGACTTGATGCGGACATGGACTGCCCATCGCGATTCTCGGTCAGGTAGCCGATGCCAAGCTACGGCGAATATAGCCCCAAATGTGCCATCTGCGGTCGCAGAAGCAAACAGTGGACGCTGCTCTCAACGACTTTCGGGGGTGCTCCGGGGCTTGATTGCCGGCCGGCGGAACTTCACGAGCCTCACGTTGAGAGATGCCCGCATTGCGGCTACTGTGCTCCCCGTATCGAGAACGGAGAGCACACGCTACAAGACGTAGTCAACAGCGAATCCTACCGGTCGCGACTTACTAACCCGGACTTCCCTGAGGAAGCCAACAGTCATCTGTGCTGGTCGTTCATCAACGGAAACCAGGGGGACTTGGTAGGGGCTGCTTTCGCCTGTCTCGAGGCTGCCTGGGCGTGCGATGACGTCTCTCTCGCTGAGGGAGCCCGCAATTGCCGACTCAAGGCGGTCGCAATGTTCGAAAAGGCGCGCGAAGAAGGACTGTCGTTCTCGTCTCAGGTTGGTGCTGAGGAAGCCCTGCTAGCCGATCTGCTGAGGCGCTCGGGCGATTTCGGCCGCGCACTTGATTACTGCGCGGCGGGGCTGAAGCGCAGCCCGGGCAGAATCATTGCAGCGGTCCTGCGACTCGAGGAAACGCTCATAGCACGGCACGATATTGCCCACCACACGGTGGGAGAGCTGGCAATAGGCCTCGACGACACGATCTGATGACAATAATCACCTGCTTGCGGAATCTGAATCCATGCCGCGTGGATCGCTCTTTGTTGTCGAGCCTCTGTGGCCTGTCCCCATTGGTTGATGATCTGTCCGGGTTTGAATGCCTTCCTGACCATTTCCTCCCCCTTTGTCGTTGGGTGTCCAGTCTGACACTGAGACTGGTTCCGTTTCCGGGGGACAGGTCACTATCCATCTCCGCAAAGGTGACTGTGCGGTTGGCCTTTCGCCTCATCGCAATTCACAATCAGACCCGACAAGGGGAAGTGATGTCCTCGGTGTTGTCTCTGCCTGACCTTCGGTACAGACGGTCCTCTGTTTCCGAGCTGAGGTTGACATCCGCAGTTCCCCAGTGCTAATGTCCGAGGCGAATGCCGCACCACTTGTGAAGCCGCGGTGACTGCTCCGTCTTTCCAGAATACCATCGTTGGTGGTGAAGGAGGCAAACGGCATGGCAGTGGAAGCGAAATGCCCAAAATGCAAGCGTCAGGTCTCATCCGCACCGGTGACAAATGGCGGTTCCGATCATGGTATGTCTCGCGCCTGCAGTGTTCAAGCTGCAGGACGAAGTTTAACCTATACAAGGGTTCGACAAGCACGTTCACTATTCCGGAGTCCGCCCGATAGTCCAGTACAGCTTGTCGCCATCAGGTAGAACCCGGTCAACACCATCATGGGCTTCACTACTATTCACTCAGAGGGCATCCTGATCTCTCCGGAGATCCTGGAGAAGATCGCTGCAGGTGGGACAGAAGGCCAGAAATCTGCAGACTTCGGGCTCCCGCCGCGAACCCGCCTGACCGATGAAATCGCCAGCCGCTGGTCTGATGCCGTCGCCTATTGGGGCGCCCTGCAGCGTTCCCTCTCCCGCCTAAAGGACAGTGAATCAGGCGTCACACCCACCAGAGAGCAGTGGATACTGCCGCTTCTCCGCACCTTGGGCTGGGAGAATCTGTCTTACCAGAAGTCAGCTGCTCAGATAGCCGGCCGCACCTATGCCATTTCACATCGCGATGGAGATGAGAATGGCGTGCCCGTCCATATAGAAGGCGTCCGGACCGATCTTGACGCCCGTCCCCCCTCCGGCACCCCCCGCATCTCACCTCAGGCCCTGCTCCAGGAGTACCTGAACCGTGCCGACCACCTCTGGGCCATCGTCACTAATGGCTATCGTTTCAGGGTACTACGCGATTCTTCCCGCATGAGCCGTCCCACCTATCTGGAATTCGATCTGCAGCAGATGATGCAGGGCGAGCACTTCGCCGAGTTCCAGATATTCTACCGGCTGCTGCACCGTTCTCGATGGCCGCGCAGCGTAGAAGACGCGCCGGCGTGCCTGATAGAGAAGTATTACCAGCAGAGCATCGAAGAGGGCGGCAGAGTACGAGAGGATCTTCGCAAGGAGGTGGAAGGAGCACTCACGATATTCGGCAACGGTTTCCTGCAGCATCCCGCCAACACAGAGTTGTTCGAGAAGATCAGGGACGGTAAGATCACCGAGGCGGACTACTACAACCAGCTCCTTCATCTCGTCTACCGCTTCCTTTTCCTCATGGTATCGGAAGAGCGAAAGCTGGTTGGCCCCGATCCAAAGGACGAGTCGCGCCACCGCATTTATGAGTCCTACTACAGCATCCATCATCTGCGCCAGAGGGTGGCCCACCCCTTCAACCGCCACGACCGACACTGGGACATCTGGGAGGGTCTGAAGCAGACCTTCTGCTTCTACTCCAGCCCCAGCACGGCTGACAAGTTAGGCATGGTGCCCCTCAACGGCGGCCTCTTCAGCAGCGTGGCTATGCCGGATCTGGGACGAGCCAAGCTCTACAATCGTGACCTGCTGCGCGGGTTCGCCCAGATTTCGTTGTTCAGAGAAGGCAGCATCGTGCGGGCTATCAACTGCAGCCATCTCGATGTGGAGGAAATCGGCTCGGTCTACGAGAGTCTCCTGGATTTCCACCCCATCATCCAGCAGCGCGATGGCAAGCCGGAGTTCGTGCTCAGCGAAGGAATGGAGCGGAAATCTACCGACACCTACTACACACGACCTGAGCTAGTACCTCGTGTCATAAGTCAGCGCTATCTGGCTTCGGTTCGTTTCGTGCCTACCCTGATGATCGAACATGACGCGTTCTCTTGATACCAGGCACTAGTAACTTCGGCTGATGACCGCGACCAGTCCCTCCATGCTTGGCTGCTCGCCTTCCTCCAGTTCCCAACAGAACTTGTGCCTCGGCGGGTGCAGCAGTTGATCCAATTGGCTTTGAACGTATTTCTGACACGCCCAGAGTACGTTGTCAAGGAGAGATCTGCAAGACGGAGCCGGAACGCCTGTGAATTCATGCTTTGGCGGGGACTCGCCAAGCCGATCTATGGCACTGCGCAGGTCGCTGGCCGCTAGGTCGATGTAGCATTGGCTTGTCGACATGTGCCTGTGGCCCATCAGCCTCTGAATCTCTCTGGCAGTTACCCCTCTTCTGGCCAATTCCGTGCCGAAGAAATGCCTGTACGAGTGAGCGTGAATATGGGGCACGCCAGCCTTGCGTGCCCAGATGCTGACCAATCCGCTGACCGAGACATCTTTGAGGCCGAAGACCAGGTCTCCCCGTTGCTTTGCGGCGCAGTAGGTCTGCATTTCGGTCATGAGAGAGTCCAGCATCGGAATCGCCCGGTCTTTGCACCCCTTGCCGCCCCGCACCATCAGCATCCTGCTGGCGACATCGATGTCACATACGCGGAGGTGAGCGGCCTCCGCCCGGCGTATGCCCGTGTACCGCAGTGTCCGCACCAACAGGATGTCCCGCTGGACGAGCTTCTTATGCGTCTTGCGGTTTCGGATGGCTTCCTCCACCTTGTCGAGGTCTCTGGCATCAACAAGCTCCGGCATGTCCTCGGCCGGGCTCACCCTGCAGTCATCGATAGGATCGCCGTACCACTTCATGAACATGGCGAGCTGGGCGGAGTACCCGGCCCGGGTATTCTGCTTCCTGTGGGCATAATGAGACAGGAACTCCTTGGCAAAGTCCGCGCAGGGGGGACGGCCTGCGAGGAACTTCTCGAACAGGCCTATGAAACGGATCGCTTCCTTGCGGGGTTTGTCGGTGCGGTAGCGGAAGCCGAGTTCCCGCCGCCAGCGTTCGAACACGTCCTCGTTGCTCAGGTTTCTCAGTTCCATGACTGTGCACCCCTTCCGGCTACTTTCGGGGGCATTCTGTCAAAGTAAAATCCTCATGTCAATGGGGTGGGGTCGTCCCCATATGACGTCAAGTGAGCACAACCATGGCTTGGGTGGCCTGAACAAGGACACAACTCAGAAGGTCAGAGACGGAAGTCCTGTGCTTGGACAATCGAGTTCCATGCTCGGAAGGCAGAGCTTCTGTCCTGAGCATAGAAGGATCATGCGAGGGAGGGATCTCGGAACACTGCGGAGCAGGCTGACCAGGGTCGATGTGGACGCAAATCGACCCGAGGTCCTGCTCGCGCTACCTGGTCTCGACTTTGATCGTTGTTCCAACCCCCGGCTCCGAGTGGATCGAAAACTCACCATTCAGTAACTGTGCTCGTTCCTGCATGCCAATCAACCCCAACCGGCCCATTGTGGCGAAGTCTTCCAGTCTGACCGGTGTACTAAACCCCTTGCCATTGTCGGTGATAGTTACAGTGACCCGGCCGTCATTGAACCCGACCGAAATCACTACCTCCGTCGCCTCCGCGTGCTTTCTTATGTTCCTGGTCGCCTCTTGTACGATCCTGTACAAGCCCAATTCGGTCTCAGGTGACAGCCGCTGTTCAGCGCCAACGACTTCGAGACGGGCGGTCACTCCACTCTTCTTTGAGAAATCGCTGACAAGTAATCTGAGCGCAGGTATGAGACCCAGATGATCGATCACGTTTGGTCTGAGCGCGTGGCTGAGTCGGCTCAACTCGTCCGCTATGTTGGTGACTTTCTGCCGGATCTGGTCCAGTTCGCGGATGATTTCCTCAGGTAATCGTTTCCGGCCCTTGGCCAACCGTTGAATATCGAGTGACAGCGCAGAAAGAGACTGGACGGTCTCGTCATGGAGTTCTCGGGCGATTCGCTTCCGCTCTTCTTCCTGTGCCCGGGTGACCTGTGTGATGTACAGCGAGAGGTTGCGCTGCATCCTCTTATCGTCCGTGACGTCGCGCACGATGCCCTCGTATCCCAGAGCATTGCCATCTGCGTCACGCTCAACCGTGAACGTCAAGAGGCAATCAATCTCAGAGCCGTTCTTCTTGCGCAGCTTCATTTCATAGTCTCTCACATACCCTTCCCGCACTGCTCGCTCCCGGAAGTCATCGCTTTGAGTTGGATCGACGGCTCTCCGCAGGAGATGCACGTCGGCGATCTCCTCCTCGGTGTATCCAAACAACTCCAGGCCAGCGCGGTTGGCATGCATGACCCTGCCACTCCGGTCCAGGATGAAAATAGCATCCCTGGAGTCCTCAAATAATGTCCGATATCTCTCCTCACTTTCCAGCAGTGCTTTCTCCATCCGCCTTCGCTCAGTGATATCCAGTCCAGAGCCAAGGACCGCGACCACGTTGCCGGACTTGTCCTTCAACAAGGTGGGGTTGTACCAGGCGATAAGCCTCTCCTGGCCGCTCTTTGTCACCACAGGACTCTCAATGCATCTGTCCAGTCGGGTCCTTCCCGAGATCATTCCCGCGAAGATCGCCTTTGCCTTGGCTCTATGTCTTTCAGGCGTGAGCATATCGAACCAGTTCCTGCCTAACAGTTCACTCTCTGTGTATCCCAACATCTCGCAGCACTTCTTGTTCATCAGGATGGCTATCTGATTGGCATCGATGATTTCTATGGAGACCCCTGCAACGTCAAGGTACCTCTGTGCTTTGTCTCTCTCCTCTCGCAGCGCCTCCTCTATCCGCTTCTGTTCAGTGATATTCTTGGTAATGGTGAGAACACCCACAGGACGGCCCCATTCGCCGAGCAGTCTGGTGACCGACTCGCCAACAACCTTCGTGCCGTCCCTCCTGATCCACTCGACTTCGTAGCGCTGGGTTACAGCTTCCCCTTTGATCTGCTGATTCTGCCGATCAACGAATCTGCGGAAATCCTCTGTAGAAAGGAAGCTGGCGATATTCATACCCCGCATTTCTCCCAGGCTGCGGCCCGTCAGCGTCGCCATGCCTGCATTGGCAGCGACAATCGTGCCGTCGAGTTGCAGCACAGCCACGGCATCGTTCATGCAGTCGAAGAAATCGCAGTAGCGTTGCGCAAAAGAATGCGCCGCATGATTGGAGTCAGGCACTGTCATCTTCTCTTCGGGCGTATCCATCCCCAGGAAGCCTCCAGGGCGAAAGCTATGACAGGCTGTCAAAGGTTATCCAGCCTTCTCTCAATGCACGAAGGACGGCTTCGGTGCGAGAAGAAGCTCCCAACTTGCGCAGGATATTGTGGAAATGGGCCTGCACAGTGCGGGTGCTGATGACCAATTTGGCGGCGATTGCCTTGTTGGTGAGGCCGCCAGCCGCCAGCCTCAGTACTTCCAGTTCGCGTCCGTGAAGCCGCTGGCCCGTCAATTCTCTGGATCTGCCGCCAGTTTCGGATAGCCGGGCGGCAATCTTGCCAGATGCGCCGGCGCCGAACACTGAATGTCCCTTGTGCACCGACCTGATGGCCGAGACGACATCGTCGACCAGTGCACTCTTCAGGAGGTAGGCCGCAGCGCCGGCTTCCACGGCAGGTACCACATATGACTCGTAGTCATAGGCGCTCAACACGACGATGGCGGTCTTGGGGCTCTTCACTCTGATCTGCTTGATCGCCTGAATGCCATCCAGGCCCGGCATGGCGACATCGACTATGACTACGTCCGGCAAGAGTCTTTGAGCTGCCTTTACTGCCTCCCACCCGTCTCCGACCTTCGCGACGATCTCAAAGTCGTCTTCTTCGGCAAGAATCAGACTCAGACCCTCGCGGAACGCTGGGTGATCATCAGCAAGGACGAGGGTGATCTTCTTCCCGGTTGCTCTAGGGGTTGCCTTGTCTGGCATCTCCCGCCCCACCATGCGGATACCCGCCCGCGCGGCAATAATAGCCCGCGGCCAAGAGTGTTGTCAATGGCTGTCCAGCTTGTCTTTCGGCGCTTGACACATTCGCAGGTCTCTCATGATCCGCTTTCACAATAGGCTGATTGCCAGTAGGCATAAGTAGCACATTGGAGTAAGCCTTCTCACCCACCGCAATGCGCCTCTTGATGGATTCAAACCAAGACGGCCTTCAACTAGCATGTTTTGGGGGAGGTGATGCCCATCTATGCCGGGGCGGATGAGCATCGGGTTGTAACCATGGCAGAGAACGTTGGCTTCATTGGTCTAGGCGAAGTCGGCTTGCCTATGGCGAAGAGGGTGATCACCCATGGGTACCGGGTCACCGTATGTGGGCATGTCAGGCGGGAGCCTGTTGAAGAGATGAAGAGGCTGGGGGCAAACGAGGTGAACAGCCCCAAAGAGGTGGCTCAGGAGTCAGATGTGACTATCACCATGCTGCGGGATGACGCTGATACCGAGAGTGTTGTGTTGGGCGATCAGGGGATAGTCAGAGGCGGCAGAAAAGGATGCGGCATCATCCTGATGAGCACCCTGTCGCCTGCGTTGTGCCGCCGCATAGCATCCGTAGCCCGATCCAAGGGCATGAATGTCATTGATGCACCAGTGACTGGGACTCGGATGAGAGCGGCGACCGGGGAGCTGGGGATCATGGTGGGTGGGGACAGGAGGATCATGGAGAAGTATCGTCCCATTCTCGAGACCATGGGCAAGATCACCTACTGCGGTGAACTGGGTATGGGTGAGATCGTGAAGCTGGCGAGCAACATGGCGCTGATGATTAACGTGCAGGGGACATACGAGGCTATATCTTGGGCAATACGGAATGGTGCTGACGAGGGACTCCTCGTGGAGCTTATGCGGACCGGCACGGCAAACAGCTGGGTCGTGCAGAATTGGGAGTGGGTGAAGTCGATGAATGTTGAACCGCCGCCGCTAACCTTCTATCACGGACTGAAGGATCTGGGTTATGCGCTGGAAATTGCGCGTGAAATAGGGCAACCGTGTCAGTTGGCGGCACTCTGTGAGGAGAGGTTCAGGGCAGGCGTGCTTAAGTTGCCTGGCAAGGAGGTCCCGACACAGAAGATGAGGGGTACCAGAAAGCGGGCGCAGGCTCCAGCAGACAAAGGTCAGTCCTCTGTGAGGCGAAAGTCGCCGATGTGGCGATAGCAGTTGGATAAGGAGGAGTGGAGATGAAGCAAAGGTGGGTGACAGTACTGGCATCCTGTCTCATGATTCTAGGCATGGCAAGTGGATTGTGCCTTGGCTGCGGTGGTGGCGAAAAAGAGAAGGTGGTTATCGTGGTGGGCAACATCTCGGACATGACAGGAGTGGCGAGCAGCGCATTGGTTCCCATCAACTATGCAATGCATGATCTCGCTGGCTATTTCAACGACAAGGGGCTAATCCCGGGGGCAGTGATAAAAGTGGTGGACTACAACGCCATGTACGATCCGGCACAAGATGTGCCCGCCTGGGAATCGTTGAAAGAAAGAGGGGCAAAGGTGATGGTTACTGCCTTGCCCACAACCGCGGAGACGTTGAAGTCTTTTGCGGCTTCGGACAAGATTCCTCTGTGGTCATTGACGGCCAGCAACCCTCAGCTAGAGCCTCCAGGATGGGTGTTCTGCGCCGAGGCTCCCACCGCGGCTTTGATCGACACTTTGCTTAAATGGATCAGTGAAAGCGACACCGATTTCCCAACGGGCAGACCGGCCAAGATAGGTTCGGTGGGTTGGGAAGAGCCTTACGCTATCTCGATAAGAGACGCAGTGAAGCAGTATGCCCAAGCTCACTCAGACAAGTTCGAGTGGGTCGCTGGTATGCTGGTTCCCATGGGTGTCATGACTTGGAGTGGGGAGGTAGAGGCGCTCAAGGCTTGTGACTACATAGTACCCCCATCAACGGGTGTAGGAATGTCTACCTTCATGAAGGAATACAGGGACAAGGGGTATCAAGCCAAGTTTCTGGGGACTGACGCCCATTGCGCGTACAGAGGGCTGGCCATCGATGCGGTCGGTTGGGCAGGGGTCGATGGCATGCTCACAACGCAGCCGTCGCGCTGGTGGAATGAGACCTCCGACATAGTCAAGTTGGCCAACACCCTCATCCAAGATAATCACTCTGGGCAGGCTGCTGGAATTAGGCACAGTGGGATTGGGTACATTGGTTCGATCCATCAGTTGTACGCGTTTTACCAGGTGCTGCAGAAAGCCGTGGAAAACGTTGGCGCCAAGAACTTTGATGGTCAGGCCTTCTATGATACTGCAGTCAGCTTCACTGCGAGCTGGGATGGCTACGAACAATGGGGTTTCACAGCTACCAAGCGATACACCTGGAATGCCACCGGCATATACGAATGGAGCGCTCAGCAACAGGACATAGTGAGGAAAGTCCCTGAGTGGCTCACCCTTGTGCTGGACTAGAAGAACGCCCGTCGCGGCGTAGAGAGATTGTGCCTGCTTGGGCCGCCAGCACTCCGGCCCAAGCAGGCCAGGGAGGCAGGCGAAATGGCAAAAGGAACCTTAGATGGTGTCAAGGTTGTCGAGTTTGGCCACTTTCTGCTCGTGCCCACTGCCACCGCTATCCTAGCTGATTGGGGAGCAGATGTGGTCAAGATAGAGAACTTCAGGACTGGAGGCGACCCCGTCCGGTTTCCTTCAGCGATAGAGGGTCAGCCTCCGCCGACATTCATCAAGCCCAGCATGTGGATTCACTATTTCAACAGAAACAAGAGAGGTATAGGCCTCAATGTCATGACCGATCATGGTCGCGAGATTCTTTACAAACTGGTCGAACGCGCTGACGTTTTCGCCACGAACTTCGATCCGCGTGCCATCGAGAAAGCAAAGGCTGACTATGACACGTTGAAGAAGGTGAACCCGCGCTTGATCTACTGTCAGTGTAGCGGGTATGGCAGTCTTGGCCCTGACCGACATAAACCCGGTTTCGACTACGCGGCATGGTGGGCACGCAGTGGAATGATGGACCGGATATCCGCTCCGGATGCTTCTCCGCGTCCGCAGCGAGCCGGTCTGGGAGACAACTTGTCCTCGCCGGCTATCGCGGGAGCCATTGCCGCAGCCTTGTTCTGCCGTGAAAGAACAGGCGTGGCGCAGAAGGTCGAGATAAACCTCTATCACATGGCAGTGTGGGGGATGTCATTCGACATTGGAACCGCCCTGAACCAAGGGGTCAACCTGAAGCAAACAGACCGCAGAGAAGTCACCAACGCACTGTGGAACTGCTACCGCACCAAGGACGGCAAGTGGATAATGCTGGTGATGCCGCAGACCGACCGTTACTGGCCGGCTTTCTGCAAGGCCATAGGCAAGCCGGAATGGGAGAAGGATGCGCGCTTTGATTCCTTCGCCAAACGGATTGAACAAAACAAGTTCCTCATAGCGGCCCTCGATGAGATACTCGGCCAGAGGACTGCCGCGGAATGGGAGTCAATTGCCCAGGAGTTTGACCTAGTCCTAGGACGCATCCAAACGCCGATGGAGGTGGCACAGGACCCGCAGGCCTGGGAGAACGGCTTCTTTGAAGAAGTGGAATACGCTCCCGGCAAGACTTTCAAGATGATCAACAGCCCAGTGAGGTTCAGCGAGTCCGAGTCCAGGATACGCTCGATCGCCCCGGAGCTGGGCCAGCATACCGAAGAGATCCTCCTTGAACTTGGATACGAGTGGGAAGATCTGGCTGCACTCAAGAAGGAAGGTACGATTCTATAGGAGGAGGCGCCATGGGTATATGCTACAAAGGACTGACACTCAAGGAGGCAATAGACGAAAAGGAGAGGCTCTTCGAGAAGACAGGGTATGCCTACGGGCTGAAGAACCTGGAACTGGTTGAACAGGATCCAGCCAAGTTCATGAGGTTCCAGATGAGGTTGGTGGCCGCCTGCATCAACGTCAGGGAAATGGCCAAGCTCATATCGGCCAACCCTGCATCCCTCATCCAGGGCGAGTTGCTGTTTCTTCTGGCCAATCCGGAGGGGGATGTCACCTCGACCTCTTACGGATTGGCAGGACATCTCCAGTCCTTCCCGTACATCATCCGGTCGATCGCCGACTTGGGTTTTGAAGAGGACCCCGGGATCAACGTGGGTGACATCTTTGCTACCAACGATGCTCTGTACGGTGCGCCCCACAATGCCGACAACTACACCTGGGTGCCAATCATCTACAAGGGGGAACTGATTGGGTGGACGGTTGGACTTAATCACATTGTAGACGTCGGGGGCCTGCAGCCGGGCGGCCTCGGTACGATCTCTCCCAACGTCTTCACTGATGGCTTCACCTATCCACCGACCAAGACTGGAGCGAATTTCAAGCAGCACCGATGGTGGGAACTGCACTGGAAGCGCCGAACTCGCACCGAGGCATTCAATGTCCTAGACGACAAGATGCGGGTGGCCGGTTGCGTCGCTTTGCACGACCGCATACTGGAGATCGTCGAGGAGTTCGGCATCGACTACTTCAGGAAGGCATTGAGGGAGATCATTGAAAGAGAGCGTCGCGTCCTAGTAGACAGGATCAAGTCCCAGGCCGTGCCTGGGATATACCATTGGCTGCAGTTCACCAGGGTCAGCTACAAAGACGTCGTGGGAAAGTTGTTTGCCGCCTCGAACCGGGACTGGGTGCTGCATAAGCCAGGCGAGTTCCATATCAAGTCGGATGGCAGCCTGTTCATCGACCTTGAAGGCCTCAGCAGCGAAGGCCCCTTCCACTGCAACGGCTATCCAGCGGGAGTCAGGATGCTGACATCCCTTGGTGCCTGGCCCATGTTTGCCTATACGTCCACTCTCAATTCAGCTCTCATGTATGTGGAGAAATGGAATCTGCCGCCCGGCTCAATGTTCAATCCACAGAACCCCTTCGCAGCAACAGTGATGTCACTCGGAGAGATAGGCGGATACATAAACATGTTCCATAACTGCCTCAGCCTGGCCTTCTTTGCCAGAGGTTTCCTCGAGGAGACCTTCCCTCAAGACGGGACCGGCGTCGGCTACGGGCTGGCCGGCGTGCTGAAGGATGGTTTCCAGTGGGCAGGTGGCGACATGACTCTCATAACATGCTGGGCCCAAGGGGCAACCCCCTATCATGACGGATTCCCGGCTGCCTGCTGTCAGCCTAACCCTCAACCTGACATGGGCGAGACGGAGATGGGTGAATTCCTGCAGCCGACTAACCTGAACGTGGGCAGGAAGCTGGTACATGACTACTGCGGGCACGGCAAGTACAGAGGCGGCCTGGGAATTGGCATGTGTCAGATGATAGTCGAACCGGGCCAATCATTGATCATGGCTGTCTTTGCCGGCGCCGCCGGGATGGGACGCGGTGCTATTGGAATGAGCGGAGGATACTGCGGCGAACAAGACCTGATCGTATTCTGCCATGACACCAACATACGACAGATCCTCAAAGAAGGCGGCACGTACCCAACGGATTTCACAGAGATTCGAGAGTGGCTGAAGCAAGGCAAGTTGAAAGTCGGCTCTGTGGAGAGGTATACGTCGTCGTCGCCGAACGTCTTGTGTAAGGACGGCGATCTGGTTGCTATGGCGTCCGGAGCGCGCTGCGGGTGGGGTGACGTTCTGGAAAGGGACTTGAATCTGGTGCAAGAAGACCTGCGCTATGACTGGGTAACGCCTCGCACCGCGAGGTTGATCTACGGCGTGGTCACCGACGACAAGGGCAAGGTAGACACGGCCGAAAGCGAGAAGCTTCGAAAGCAGATGCGGGATACCAGGAGACAGCGGTCGGTGGATGCCAAGGAGTGGTGGAAAGAGGAAAGGCAAAAGGTCTTGAAGAAGGAATGGCGCGAAGATCTTCGCAACATGTTTGCCGATGCCCTGAAGTATGGGAAGTTCCGCCGCGAGTTCATGGGCATGTGGCAACTGCCAGATGACTATAGTCTATAGAAAGGAGTGCCATGCAAACAGAAGACACTCGTTTCAGCAAGGATAACCTGAGACTTCTAGTTGAGGGCAAACTGGACTGGGAGGAAGTGAAAAGAGCACTACGGCTGCGCCCTAAGGATGCCGATCGGTTCTGGAAGTACCTTGCGGTGCTCCAGGAGAAGGTACCTTGGAAGGACAGAATACTGCTGCGCATCTCAGACCACCTTTACATTGTGGCTAAGGAAGGAGGTGGCCGGATAGTGAAATGCGATTGCGGACAGGAATTTGGGGACTACCGCATCAATTGGAAGCTGAGCTGCAGGATCTACGTCAGGAGGACTGCGGAACAGCTCGCAGAAGTAGTGGCCACGGAGGAGGCAATTCCCAATCCAGAGCTGGTGGAGATCCGGGAGTTCTACTGCCCCGGATGTTTCGCTCTTCTCGGAGTCGAACAAGTCCCCATCGGATACCCGCCCGTGTTTGAGATGCTGCCTGACTTAGACACATTCTACCGGGAATGGCTGGGGAAACCGCTGCCGGACGAGCGGCCGGACTGGTTCCAGGACAGGACTCTACAGAAGCCCGCGGAATGGGCGAAGGGGAAGTAGAAATGGCGGAAAAGAAAGTAGACGAGAGGTACTTGGTGGCCCAGGATGCTGGGGGCTCCATGACTGACTGCTTTGTCGTTGACAAGGAAGGCAGATTCGCCACCGGGAAGTTCCTCACGAACCATGCAGATGAAAGGGTGAGCTACCTTGGCGCGTTGAATGATGCTGCCAAGAACTGGGGGATGACATCATCGCAGATCCATAGCGCCGCCCTGTCCTCGACCTACACCGGGACGGCGATGGTCAACATACTTGTGACGCGCGGCGGAAGTAGAGTAGGCCTCCTCGTGACCAGAGGCTTCGCGCACCTGCCGATCATAGAGCGCGGCCTCACATGGATCGGGCAATCCTACGAAGACATCCTGCATCAGCAGCTACACGAACACACCCCCTGGATGGTTGAGCCAGAGAACATCAAAGAGGTGACAGAGCGCATCTCGGTGGGCAGCTACTACATGGCCCATCACTTCTACCCCGGGACGGTGGTTATCCCACTGATCGAGGCTGACGCCATCCAGGGAGTCAACGAGCTTCTCGACAACGGCGTGGAAGTCATCGGAGTTCTGACTTTAGCCTCGTACGTGAACCCGGCGCACGAAAGAAGGATAGCAGAGATCGCCCGCGAGATAGTACAGAAGCGGGGCCTGGACATCCCAGTCGTCGCCTCACACGAGATTTGCAGCGTCCCGAATGAGACCGAGAGGCTGAAGACACTCCTCATACAGTGCTACGTTGCCGAAGTAGCCAGGAAGAAGCTCTTCTCTGTCGAGGAGGCAGCACAGAAAGAAGGGTACAAACACGGTCTTCTGACCCTCCTGGGTTACGGGGCGGCGGCGAACATACGCCACGCAAAGCTGGTTGAAGCTGCCATCTCGGGACCTGTGGGCGGGTTGTTGGGGGGAAAATTCATTTCCGATTTCTTGAAGATCCCGAACGTCGTCTGTTGGGACCTCGGCTGCACCACATGCGATGTCGGGTTGATCGCTGGAGGACTCCTGCCAGTGAACAAGAACCCCGATTTCTCCGGACACCGGCTGCGGATGCCCATGATAGCCATAGACTCCATCGGCGCCGGGACCAGCCACGTTGTACGGGCCGAGCCGGCAACCAAGCGCATATCGATCGGCCCCGCCAGCGTCAAGGCGGATCTGGGAACCTGCTACAAGTCATCCCTGACGACGATCGGCGACATTGACCTCGCGTTGAACTACATAAACAAGGACTACTACCTCGGTGGCACCTTGAAGGTCGACCGCGACAGAGCATTGCACGAGCTGCAGGAACAAGTCGCCAAGCCGTTAGGCCAGGACGTCTACGATGTTTCGAGCAAGATATTGGATTTGCTGCATGCCAGAGTAGCTGACCATATCAACGGAGTGATGCTGTCCAGAGGCCTCAATCCAGCCGAGTTTACCCTACTGGTGTACGGAGCAGCTGGTCCGCTGCACTTGTGGGGCCTACAGCGCCTTATCAGGTTCGGCGACATGATTGTTGTTCCGTGGGCCGCCGTCTTCTCCGCATTCGGCGTAGCGGGTGCCGACTATTTCCACCGCTACGACAAGGCCGTGACCGTCTTTCTGACCCCGGACATGACGGACGACGTGAAGATGTACATGGGGAGCGCCCTGAGTCAGGGATGGCAAGAGCTGGAGGAGCGAGGCCTCCAGGAGCTTGAGAGCGAAGGTATTCCGGCAGATGCTGTGACGTTCAAACACGGTTTGACAGGCCGGTACGTAGGCCAGATGTCGGGTTGGGAGACACCGGTTGACGTGAGCCGAGTCACTTCGATGGACGACCTGAATCGCGTAATTGGTGCTTTTGAGAAGACCTACACTAGCATCTACCCGTCCGGTGCTCGATACCCTCAGTCGGGCTACCAGATAACGGAGATCTACGTTCAGGCGGTAGCCAAGAAGCCGAAGCCGGTCATACCTTCGTTTCCCCTTGAGGGCAAACAGCCTCCGAAGGAGGCATACAAGGGTCGTCGTGATGCCTACATAGACGGCGGTTGGGTAGCCATGGACCTGTGGGAGCAGGAGAAGCTCCGCGCAGGGAACAGGGTAGATGGTCCAGCAATAATTGAGCATTCGATGACGACTTTCGTCATCCCGCGAGAGAACTACGTGGAACTGGATCAATACAGATTCATGAGGTTCAAGAAGAAGTAGCTGAGTCTGAGTAGCGGCGTTGGGAATCTGGGTGTGTGGCAACGACTTGGCAACGCCGAAGGCGTATGGGGTAGCTTCCCGGAATGCTCATAGACGGATGGTCAATGCCGCAGTGCTTCAGGGGTGAAAGGAGTGAGATGGCGAAGGAGATAAAGAAAGCGGGATTCATTGGCATGGGTGACATAGGCCTGCCTATGGCCAAGAATGTGATCAAGAAAGGCTTCCCCACCACCATAACGGGCCACAAGCGACGCGAGCCAATCGATGAAATGAAAGCTCTCGGTGCGGTCGAAGTCAAGACGCCGAGGGAAGTAGCTCAAGCTTCGGACGCAACCATCATCATGGTCCAGAACGACCAGCAGGCTGAAGAGGTGATTTTCGGACATGAAGGGTTGATCCAAGGGATCAAGCCGGAGGATGGCATCCTGCTGATGGGGACCTTTGCTCCCGATTTCTGCCGGAAGGTGGCCGAGGCAGCCAGAGCAAAAGGCGCGGATGCCTTTGACGCCCCGGTAGTTGGGGCGCGCATGGGGGCGGAGGCTGGGACTCTGGGGATCAGCGTCGGGGGGGATAAGGCCAACTTGGAAAGATTCCGGCGGCTGCTAGAGACGATGGGCAAGATAACCTACTGTGGCGACATCGGCATGGGGCAGATAGTCAAGTTGGCAAACAATATCTGTGCCACCGTAAACGCTTGGGTGTTGGTGGAAGCCGTCAACTGGGGCATCAGAAACGGCGCTAGCGAAGAACTGCTCATCGAGCACATCAAGAATGGGTCCGGCAGCAGTTTCATTGCTCAGAACTGGGCGTGGATTAAGTCAATGTGGACTGACCCACCGCCGCCCACCTACTACGTCGGGGTCAAGGATATGAACCATGTGCTCCAGATTGGCATGGCCTTACGCCAGCCTTGCCACTACACTGCCATGACGTGCGAATTCCTGAAGGGACCACCGCCGCGCATACTGCCGGCCAAGTGATTGTGAGACGCAACTGATGGTGACTTGTGTGCAAGATAAGGTGCGCTGACCAGAGAGGGCGGCAGAGCTGATGAACACTGCGGGGGAGCACGTCGAAAAGGAGCCAGACAGGGTGATACCTGTTGCCATAAAGCTCCTGGGTATCTCTGGAACGCCTATCAAAGGCGGCAATTGCGACACCATGGTACAGGAAGCACTGAGAACGGCCTCACAGGTGGCGGGAGTAGAAACGGAGTTCCTCACTTTGGCCGATAAAAAGATCGCCCTTTGCCAGCACTGCCAGTGGTGCATAGAGAACAGGGCACCATGCAAGATCCAGGATGATGCTCATACGGTATTCGAGAAGATGATTAGGAGCGACGGTTTGATTCTGGGGGCACCAGTCTGGAACGTTGGAGCAGCTCCACTGTTCGCCATCTTGATTTCGAGGTGGAGATACCACCAATTCTTCACCTACAACTTTCGCAACAAAGTATCTGGCCTATTGACGGTGGGATTCCTGGGGATGGGAATGGAGCGCGCATTGGAAGACCTGGAGGTCGTCGGAAGGGGCGCTGGTTTCGTGGTGGCCAGAGGCTGGGCCGTGGCCAGCACAGCTGCAATGGGGCAGAGGCCGGCCTACCTGGAGCACGGCGTCCTGGATGACAAGATCGGGATGATCCGGGTCAGGAATGTGGCTCTGAAAGTCGTGGAAATCACCAGAATGATCAGGTACGCCACTGATGCGAAAGTCACTCTCCCGGAGAACTACAAGACCACTTTCAGAGGCGTCCATCTGAAAGACCCAGAGAAGAAGGTCTTCATTGACGGAGTCTGGAGAGACAGGAAGTAGTCGAAAGGAGGAGTTCGGGCGCACTTGGTGGATGGCGGGGAGGGGGCGCGAGCCAATCGTGAACATGACGCATCGTGTTGGAGGCGCGCTATCGTTGCCCACATCACTGACAGGTACAAACCCCGGGTGTTGAATTGGACAAGGAAGACACTCTTCCAAAGCTCATGTATCGCAACTCCCAGCAATGGGGAGACACGCGCGTCGCACTGCGGAAGAAAGAGTACGGCATCTGGCGGGCGTACACTTGGGAGGATTGCTACAGGAAAGCCAAGGCGATATCCCTGGGCCTCATGACCCTCGGACTCGAAGCAGGAAATGGCGTGGCCGTCTTGGCAGATAACAGTCCGGAATGGTTCTGGTCCGAGCTGGGTGTACAGACAGCCAGAGGGATAGTGGCAGGACTGAATCCTGGCGGGTCTGCCGAAGAAACCAAAGGACTGATGACTTTGGCGCGGGCCAAATTCGCCTTAGCGCAAGACCAAGAGCAGGTGGATAAACTTCTGGAGATCAAAGATGGGATCCCTTTCCTTCAGAAGATCATTTATTGGCGTGAGAAAGGGCTCAAACACTATCGCGACCCCGTGCTGATGAGCATTGCTGAGTTGACTAAGTTGGGTGAAGCGCAAGAGAAGAGCCGCAGCAAGGATTTCGAGCGGAGACTGCATCATGGAAAAGCAAGAGACGTGGCAATGATGGTGTTCGCACTGGGACCCAAGGAGACTTTGAGAATCGTGCCCGCGACACACCAGTTCTTGATTGCCTCCGCCGAGGCTGCTCTATCCTGCCACTCTGTCCGGGATACTGACGAGTACTTCTGCATGATTAGTCCAGCTTGGTTCTTCGAGCAGACACTGGGCTTCGTTATCTCTCTCCTGACGGGGCAGCGACTCAACTTCGCTGAGAAGGCAGAGACCGCTCTAGAGAATTCGAGAGAGATCTCCCCAACTGTCGTGGTCTATCCGCCGAAATTGTGGGAAAAGATCACGGAGGCTATTCAGAGAAACACCAACGGCAGCACTCGGCTCAAGAGAGCGGTTTTCAAACACGGCGTCTCCATAGGTTATGACAGAGTCGACCTGCTTGCCAATGGTCATCGTGCAAGCCTGCCAAGACGAATTCTATACCGCGTTGCCGACTCTGCGACGTTCCGCCCTCTGAGAGACAAGCACGGGCTTAAGAGGGCAAGGATCATCTACACGGCTGGGCGCCCCCTGTCACCGGAGGCATTTCGCTTCCTTCATGCGATCGGGATCAACGTACAGCAGGTCTTTGGCTCCACAAGAGACGGCATAACGATGGTGCCCCCGACAGACGATTTGAGCATTGAATAGCAAGAGACTGCAGATGACGGCACAAGCGGATGGGAGCGGAACTGTGGGTGTCCGCAAGATTGGAGCTTCTGGCATTCGCTCAAGGCAGAGGAGGGTACTTCTTGTTTGCATCCCGGTCACGATAGTTTTCGCCATTGGTGCCCTGGCGTTGTTCCTCTTGCTTCCGACAGATGGAGGAGACAAGGTGTTGCGGGCCGTAACCGATGGAATCCTGCTTGGAGGAGTCTATGCCCTCATAGCCCTCGGTGTGGTCGTGGTCTTCAAGTCGAGCAAGGTGTTCAACTTGGCTCACGGCGGTGTGTTGATGTTTCTGGCCTATTTCGCATGGTGGCTTCTCTCTTCAGTGGGGCTCCCTTTGTGGGCTACCCTGACCATTGTGGCCCTCGCAAGCGTTGCCATTGCCCTGACTATCGACCGGTTCATAATGAGACGGATGATCGGACAGAGCGGATTGACGACGTTCTTCCTGACCCTGGTTCTGGGATTCTCAGTGATTCAAGGCATAGCCATCCTCCTATTCACAGGCAAACCCCAGATTATGCCCCAGATTTTCCCTTCAGGTAGTCTGTCCTTCGGTAGCCTTGACTTCTCCTTCACCTGGGTCTCTGCTTCCGTGGTGGCCACCGTCATGTTCCTCGCATTCGTCGCCTATTTCCGATTCACCAGAGGCGGCTTGGCCATGAGGGCTGTCTCAGAAAGCCATGTCATAAGCCAGAGTGTCGGAATCAGCGTCAAGACCGTATCGGCGGTGTCCTGGATTGTGGGGTGCCTGTCAGCCGCCGTGGCCGGTATTCTTCTAGGATCGATGTTTGCTGTGACGCCTACGATGGGAAGCTTCGCCATAGTCAGGGCTCTGCCAGTCCTGTTGCTGGGCGGCATAGAGTCCATCCCTGGTGCTTTTTTGGGCGCATTTATCATCGGCATTACCGAAAGTCTAACCGGAACCTTTGTCGATCCTCATGTCAGCGGGTTCAGAGAGCTGCTTCCCTACATCCTCATGGTCGTCATCCTTATGCTCAGACCCCATGGGCTCTTCGGGTTGCGAGAAATACGGAGGATCTGAACATGTTGCCCGGAGGAGTCTTCAGCACGAAATACGATTCCGATTTGGCCATCATCCGCACGAAGACACAGTGGCTCTTGCTGGGCATTGGTCTCGCCCTGCTCTTCACAGCGCCTCTATTCGCCAGTTCGTACTGGCTGAGCTGGTTGACCAGGCTCGGCATAACCGTAGTGGCAGTACTGGGATTGCACGTACTATCTGGGCTTTGCGGGCAGATATCAATAGGCCATGCTGCGTTCATGGGAGTGGGAGCCTACACAGTGGCGATTCTAACAGCCCGTGCGGGGTTGAGTAGCTGGCTCTGTCTGCCGATCTGTGGCCTCTCGGCCGGCTTGGTCGGGCTTGTCTTTGGGCTACCCTGCTTCAGGTTGAAGGGACTCTACCTGGCAATATCAACTCTGGCTGCCAACTCCATTATCATCTATTGCATACAGCATGTTCCATCGCTGACGGGGGGATTCATGGGGCTGTCCTTAGATCCGCTCAAACTGGGCCCTGCCGATCTCAGCAGTCGTGCCGCGTTCTACGTTGTCACCATGGTCATCATGGTCCTGGCTACCATCTTCGCCAAGAACATTCAGAGAACAGCCACAGGAAGGGCTTTCATCGCTATCAGGGACAATGAGTTAGCTGCTGAAGTCAGCGGCATTCCCGTGTTCCGCTGCAAAATGCTGGCCTTCTTCATCGGGTGCGTCTTTGCCGGGGTGGCCGGGTGGCTGTGGGCGTATTCCCAATTGAGGGTTAACCCGAACCAGTTCGGCCTCTACGACTCCATGTGGTACGTCGGTATGCTCATCGTGGGCGGGTGGGGAAGCACCAGCGGAGTCTTCTTTGGGGCCATCTTCCTCAGGCTCGTCGGGGTGGCTGTTGATCAGGCATCTCCACATCTGGCGGATGCTCTCCCGAGCCTAGCGCAGCAGATATATGTGTCCCTCGGCCTGATACTCTCTGGCCTCATCGTTGTTCTTTTCATGTTGCTGGAACCGAAGGGACTGTATTCTCTGTGCGAGAAGTTCAAGGCCTACTACAGACTGCATCCCTACGCTTACTGGGGGAGTCGGGCCTAGTTGGCTGAACGCATTTCTAAAGGCAGATGTCTGTCGTCAGCTATGGAGACCGGTCTAGTGAAGCGAAGGAGGTGATATTGGCGCTGCAGACACAGCATGAGAGCGGGAAGATCTCTCGCTACGTTGAGATGCAAAGGAGGCGAAATGAGCATGAGGAGCAGGATCACACACACAGGATTGCTACTGACGCTATGCCTGGTTATCGTATCTGGTGTGGCGCTCACTGGCTGCGGCAAGAAGAAGGAGGCAGCTCTACAGCAACCGGAACTGGAGTTCACCAACTACGTGAAGGGCTCAACAGTCGACTTTGACACGGCTACCCTTGATACGATGGCTGCCGGCAGCCAGGCGAACTTCATGTACGGGTTGGCAAAGACGATCTATCCATCGGTCTGGGACACGTACAAAGACAGCGTGGCGGCGGGGGTGTTCCCTGCACCCTACTGGCGGGGCGATGGCGTGCACACCTACTATACGTACCTGAGTTCCGCCGATCAGGGCACGGTCGATGGGAGGATCTTTGCTACGAAGCTGACAGCCGCCGAGCAGGCCGTGGTGATGGGTGCTGTGGACTCATTCTTCAGCCTCTATGCCGACGAGACGGCTGCAGCCAAACCGTTGGCGGAGAATACGGCGTACTTGATACTGTACTCGCAGATACCCGATAGCGGCGCCAGTGCCAATGCCTGGAAGGCCGAGGCTGAGGCCTGGATGACGGCGCTGAATAACTACGCGAATTCGAACTATGGCGGGAAGAGCTACGCTCAGTTGACCTACGTTGAAAGGAAGACGGTGGAGGGGATAGTGTTCGCCAAGGGCGCGGGCACCATCAATCCTGAGTACTCTTTCTGGCGGGTCATGGTCAAGGATTCATTCCGCAATGGGATAGCTGCCGCGACCTACCCTAACGTGGCGGAGGACAACGCGACTGCCTTGTACGGCAAGAGCTACGCGGCACTTGATCCCTGCTCAGAGAAGCCGGTGGTCAATGGAGCTGTCTGGGCGTCCCTCACGGCGGCCCAGCGGGCAAATGTGACCGAGCGGGTTGCGGGCACTTTCACCTTGGCCACGGAGCAGGTCAACGGGGTCATCCCTAACAATCAGAACATCTACTACATTACCCTCAGCATGCTAGCGGATAACCTGACGTTGTCTGATAACGCTACGCAGGCAGCCATCAACTGGGCAAATGCAGTGCAGACAAAAACGCCGGGGACAAGCGAGAACGCCGACTTCTACGCTCAACTGAAGTACGACAAGCCACAATGGATCTCCATGCTGTCCTACAAATACTTTGGCACTGACAACTACTCGGCGCTGT
>JAUCPZ010000217.1 GCA_030372995.1 Dehalococcoidia bacterium | reverse complement strand
GTATTATCTTGTTGGCGTGCTGAAAAGGGATGATGCGCTTGCTCTTGTCCGGCCCCAGTACCAGGTCCTCCTTCAGGGTGATGATCTTCCTGGCATCGCTGGCAGTGAGCACCTTGGAATGGTAACGCTCAAAGACGAATCCGAAGGCGTGCCGGATTCCCCTCAACCACAGGAACCGCCGTGCCAGGAAGCGGCCGGCCTTGAGGAAGAGGGTCACGTAGACATGGTAGTACACGAAGTAGATATAATTGTGAACGGCGCGGTCCAGGCGCCATCCGTGCATCTTGATTATGTTCCGGGTCGACTTCTTCATAGCGCCGGTCCTCCTTGGAGTGACAGATGCCTATCGCAGGCGCGTTATGTCGAGTCTGAATGCCAGCATGTTATAACAAAACGATGCCAAAGACAACGTCACTCAGCATGGAGGTGTTCTCATGTTGCGAGATTTGGTGGTAAACAACAGGAGTTGCCGGCGCTTCTGGCAGCAAGTTCCAGTCGAACTGGGGACGCTTCGGGAACTCGTTGACCTCGCGCGCCTTTCGGCTTCAGCCGGAAACATGCAGCCATTGAGATACATCCTGTCCTGCGAACCGCAGAAGAACGCCCTGATATTCCCCAGTCTTGCCTGGGCCCGCTATCTGGGGGACTGGCCGGGGCCCGCCGAGGGCGAACGGCCCGCGGCCTACATCATCGTTCTGGAGGACAAAGAGGTAGACCATCCGCTTCATTGCGACCACGGGATCGCCGCCCAGAGCATTCTGCTCGGCGCCACTGAGAAAGGGCTGGGCGGGTGCATCATAGGAGCGGTCAACAAACCCAGACTGCGCCAGGCGCTCAACATACCGGACCGCTACGAAGTCCTTCTAGTGCTCGCCATCGGGAAGCCTAAGGAAAGGGTGCAGATCGAGGAACTGGCTGCCGGCGGATCCATCAGATACTGGCGTGACGCCGAAGGCGTCCACCATGTCCCGAAGCGGCGCCTCGACGATATCATCCTTCCGCTATGACGGAGGCCGCTGTTTCCCCGCGTAGATCACGGCCACTATCTTGGCCTGCCTGCCGCCGACGCACTTGACGAGGTGCGGCTCGGTCGAATCATAGTACACAGCGTCGCCTGCCTCCAGATACTCCTTCTGCCCGCGTACCTGCACCAGAATCTGCCCCTCAAGCACAAACAGGAACTCCTGACCGTCATGGGTGGACGGCTGGGCCTCCTCGCTCGGTGTGAGCGTAACCATGAAGGGCTCCATCGAGCGGTTACCCTTCTCCGGTGCCAGGGACTCGTAGAAATAGCCGTAACGCTCCGCTCTCTTGCCGAGATGGCGCGGCGTTTCCCGCCGTTGATCGGCGCGGACTACAGTCATGGGTTTGTCGGTCCCCGGCGATATCAGATAGCCCATCCCGGTTTCCAGGGCCTTGCCCAGTTTCACCAGGTCGCCGAGCGGGGGGATCATGCTGTCCGCCTCCACACGCTGCAGGGTATCCGCGCTTATGCCGGTCTGATCGCTGAGTTCCTGTATGCTGAGCTTGTGTATCTCGCGGGCCTTCCTGATCCTATCCCCCAGCGATTCCTTGCGCCTCAGTGGCGTTTCTGCGCGTGCCGCCTCGCCGGGGTGTGTGATGAAGTCCTCCGCCTTGCTGTCCACACGCTGGCGTTTGCCTGCCTTCTTCTCCATGTTGCTGCCCTCTCCTGCTACATACCTCTCCCCGCGACCCCGATGTTCCTGGCGATGACAATCCGCAGTATCTCCGACGCGCCCTCGCCGATCTCGAGGAGCCTCTGGTCACGATAGAGTCTTTCCACTCTGAAATCCTTCATCAATCCGTAACCTCCGTGCAGTTGCACGGCCTTGTGAACGCAGCGGTGCATGACCTCAGAACAGTAGAGCTTGGCCATGGCCGCTTCCATGCTGAAAGGACGCTTCTTCTCCAGCAGCCAGCATGCCTTGTACAGCAGATTCCTGGCGGCCTCGATCTCCATGGCCATGTCCGCCAGTTTGAAGGCATTGGCCTGGAAGGAGCTCACGGGGCGCCCGAACTGTATCCTGGAGTTCGCGTATTGGAGAGCCACTTCGAAGGCCCCCTGAGAGCCCCCGAGCCCCATGGCGGCGATGCTCAGGCGCCCCCGGTCCAGCGTGGCCAGCATCTGATGCAGGCCATCCCCACGGTTGCCCAGAAGGTTCTCTTCTGGCACCACGCAGTCATCAAAGAAGAGCTCGCCGGTGTTGGACGCCCGCCACATCATCTTCCCCTTCATCTCTTTGGCAGTGAAGCCCGGGGCACCGGCCGGCACCAGTATGCAACTGAGTTCGGGTTTCCCGTCGGCGCGGCGGCCGGTCACGCCTTGCACGATCACCACTCCGGTCAGGGGGCAGGCTGAGTTCGTGATGAAGATCTTCCTTCCGTTTATCACCCATTTTCCGCCGCGGAGTTCGGCGGTGGTCTTGGAACTGCCGGCGTCCGAGCCGGCCTCGGGCTCGGTCAGACCGAACGCCGCCAGCATTTGGCCGGAACACAGCTTCGGGAGCCACTCTTTCTTCTGCGTCTCGTTGCCGAACTGGTATATGGGCCCGACTCCCAGGGAGTTCGCTGCGGCGATGGTGGCTGCCTGTGACCCATCGATCCTGGCCAGTTCCTCCACGGCGATGATGTACGAGACGTATCCCATGCCGGCACCGCCGTACTTCTCCGAAACGCAGCAGCCCAGAAGTCCGATCCCCGCCATCTTCCGGGTGAGTTCCACAGAGAACTCCTCGCGCTCGTCCAGCCTCTGGGCCACGGGCGCTATCTCGCTCTCGGCGAAATCCCGCACGGCACGCCGTGTCAGGTCCTGCTCTTCCGTCAGATCGAAATCCAGCGCCATGTGTGAATGCCTCCCGGCTTAGACCCCGGGCAGTGAGCCCCACAGTGTCTGCAGCCGCTGTCCAGCACTACCAGCAGCTCGCCGCTCTGATTCTATACGGCGCTCCCGGTCCCTGGCTACATTCGTCAGGGATGTAGCATACTCAGTGCCTTGTGTGATGAGGCGGGGCCGATGTATTGGACAGGCAGCCAGTGAGCCCCCGGGCATGTGCCCTCCCCCAGCCTGAGATGAGATCCCAAGGAGCGACTGTTGCTCCAGTGTATCCGGGATCTCGCGTGGTTGCGGCCAGTCTAGCAAAGGGTACCTGTGGCGTCAATAGAGCCCCGCCACTTGCCCTCCTCGGAGTCACGGTCCATAATCCAGCCATGGGAAGGGCTGCTACCATTGAACGGGCCCAAATGCGTTGTCAAAGGCGTGGCCATCAACTTGTCGGGGCAAGGCCGGCGGCCTTGCCCGCAGAATAGCGGGGGTGTGACATGAGAAGACTCATCGATCTGAGCGTGCCCACGGAATCCAGTCCCAGCGAACCCCTGCCGGTGGAGGTCAAACATCAGGAACACCGGCTCAGCGTCGATGTTATGAGCATGTTCTTTGGCTGCAGGCCAGAGGATCTGCCGCAGGGGCTGGGCTGGGCGAACGACACCGTGAACATGATCTCTCATGCGGGGACCCATGTTGACGCACCGTGGCACTATTCCCCCACATGCGAGGGGAGAAGGGCCAGGACTATCGACGAGATGCCGCTGGAGTGGTTCTACAGTGACGGCGTGGTGCTGGACATGCGGCACAAGCCGCGCGGCTCGGGCGTGAGCGTTGAGGACCTTAGGGCGGCGCTGGGCCGCATCAACTACCAGATCAAGCCCTGGGACATCGTCCTGATCCAGACAGGCGCCGACAAGTTCTGGGGCAAGGCGGAGTACTTCGAGGCCGGCTGCGGCATGACCAGGGATTCCACCCTCTGGCTGATCGAGAGGGGTGTCAGAGTCATGGGGATCGATGCCTGGGGCTGGGACCGCCCGTTCTGGGCCTTGAAGGAGGAGTTCGCCAAGACCCGCGACAGGAGCCTGCTTTGGGGAGCGCACTACGCCGGGATAGACAAGGAATACTGTCACATTGAGAAGCTGGCCAATCTGGACCAGCTTCCCCGCCCCTATGGGTTCAAGGTCGTGTGCTTTCCTGTGAAGCTCACCGGTGGGAGCGCAGGCTGGAGCCGGGTGGTGGCCATAGTGGAGGACTGACGAGGGTTGAGGCTGCGCAGCCATCGCCGACTGCGCAGCCCCTCTTGCCCGGCTTCGGGTGGCCTTGGCGAGATGCTGCGCCTCTGGTGCGCCCTAGAACTTTACCTTGTCGGCGCCCTTGAGCCCCAACTGCTTCCTGGCGTCGTCCGGCGTGGCTATCTCTCTTTCGAACAGCTCAGCGATCTTGACGATCTTCTCCACCAGCTCCGCGTTGCTCTTGGCCAGCACGTTGTGCTTCAAGTATATGTTGTCCTCCAACCCGACTCTCACATGCCCACCCATCGCCAGCGCTACCGCCCCGAGATGGAACTCGGCAGGATAGCCGATGCCGATGACGGACCAGGTGAAATTGCCCGCGCCCAGCCAACGCTGAGTTTCTGTCTGAAGGTGCATCAGTTCGTATGGCGTGGCCATTGAACCACCCAGAACCCCGAGGACGTACTGCACATGTACCGGCAGATCCAGTTGTCCTGCCCTGATCAGGAAGCCGGTGTTGGCGAGACCGTTCGTGCCGTAGATCTCGACCTCAGGCTTCACGTTGTGCTTCTTCATCGTCTTGGTGAAAACCTCCAGGTCCGCGAAGGTGTTCTTGAAGACAAAGTCCTTGGAGGCCTCCATCACGAATTTCTCCCAGGGATACTTGAACTCCTTGATCTTCTCCACGAGCGGGAAGACGGAGAAGTTCATGCTCTCGACATCCAGGGAGCACATCTCGGGCTCAAACTCGGGAACAACGGCTATCCGCTGCTCGGCAGTCATCCCGAAGCCGCCTCCGGTCGTCGGGCAGATCACTACATTGCACTTGGACTTGATCTTGGTGAGGGTCTCTCTCCAGATGTTCAAATCGGAAGTTGAACTGCCGTCCTCGGGCTTCCTGACGTGGACGTGGACCACTGCCGCACCGGCGTTATAGGCTCTGTACGCTTCCTCGGCCAGTTGGTCGGGGGTTATCGGCAGGTATGGTGTTTGGCACGGAGCCACCGCCGATCCCGTCAGGGCACAGGTGATAATGGTCTTGGGCCTAGTCGCCATCTTCTCTAACCTCCTTCGTACTATACCTTGATTGGTCCAAGGCAACGGCAACCGGGGTCTGCCGCGCCTACGCAGCCGGTTCGAAACATCTGATGTCTTCCAGTTGTCCCTTGGTTTCGTCTTGCCACCGTATCTTGAGCTTGAGGCCCTCCTTGAGATCCGCTGCCTTCACCCCTTCGAGGGGGAAGAAAAGCAGAGAATCCGCGCCATCCAGCTTCACCGCTCCGATGATCATTGGGGTCTCCAAGTCCTTTATGTTTCCGTTGCCGTCCATCTTCACGTGGGCCTTTGTGTAGCTCACCAGCGTGCCAGTCCCGGACAGCTCGATCCCGTCCTTCTCTTGCAGGGCCGCATAGCACCTGCCGCACCTGGACCTGGGAGGCACATAGGTGTATCCGCACCCGGGGCACTTCACTCCCAGCACCTTCCTGCTGGCCAGCGCCTGAATGAACCTCTGCATCGCCGGCCCTACCGCCCAGTTGAAGCCAGCCGGGAACGGAAAGGTCTTCACCTCAACTATCTCTGACTTGCCTTCCATATGTCTCTCCCTCCCCATCGGTTGATGGTCATGCCTGTCCGGCCCTACAGCGGCTCAACCCCCTCGAAGTCGCCCAGGCCGCCTTTCAGCTCTTTCGCCCACACCACTTTGACCCTCATGCCGATGTGAACATCTTTGGGATCCGCGTTCAGCAGCACCGTATCAGTGTTCGAGTCCGAGCCGTCGAACTTGACAAAGACGGGAATCACCACCTGCCCATCCTTCACCAGGCCCGCTTCGACGGGATCCATGCCCAATATCTTCAGTTTCCCTTTGTATATGGGCGGGCTGATCACGAAACACGTAATGGTCCCCTTGTCACTCACGGTCTTCCGGCCATCCATCTTCCGGTAGCACCTTCCGCACAGGTTGCGGGGAGGCACAATAACCTTGGCGCACCCCGGACAGAAAGAGCCGATCAGCTTCTTCTGCTTGAGCCCCGCGACATACTCCTCGAGCAGCCTGGAGCCCTTATAGTGGTAGGCCCCCAGATTCCACACGCCTTCCACACCTATCGTCGTCGGCCGTTCGTCTTTCAGGTAGCCCATCTTCGTTACCTCCCGGGTGTATCCCCTAGAACTGTCACGGTGCTGAAGTTGGTTACGCCTCCCCAGCCATGGGCCACGGCGTTCCTTACCTTCTTGGGGACCTGGTGCTCCTCCGCCTTCCCCATGATCTGGAGAGCGCACTCGAGGATGCGCTGCATGGCGGAGGACCCGATGGCATTGGTGGCATTCACGCCGCCTGATGGGTCCACGGGCAGCCTGCCATTGATCTCGGTCTCGCCCCTCTCGAGAGCCATCCAGGCTGTGCCTTCGTCGAAAAGGCCCAGTCTCTCAGAGAAGAACAGCTCCTGGCTGGGGAACGGCTGATAAATCTCGGCCACATCTATCTCTTTGCTCGGGTCCACTATTCCCGCCTGCTTATAGGCCTTCACGGCTGAGAGCCAGCATCCCCTTTGCTCCGACGGGTCAGTCACCCCCACACCGCCGAAGTTCTCGCTCTGCAACTGGTTCTCCTCGTCAGTGTACGAAGCCAGGCCCTTGAACCAAGCCACCTGGCGGCCGGTCTTCTTGGCCAGGCTCTCTTCAGCAATCACGATAGCTGAGGCACCGTCGCTGGCCGGGCAGATGTGACCGTACCTGAACGGGTAGGTGACGATCTCTGTCTTGGCGATGTCCTCCGGCGTGCATCCTGGCCACTGCAGGTGGGCATACTTGTTCTTGGCGGCATTCCGCCGGCACTTTGCTGCTACCATATCGAGGTGTTCAATACGGCAGCCTGACCGGTGCATATAGAACACAGCCTGATATACGGCGACGCCTGCGGCTGCACCTACGACCGATGTCGCCACCAGGTTCTTCAGGCTCAGACCGTAGCTCGCGGCATGGAAGAAGTTCCCGAGTCCGACGTGCAGCAGACCGGTTGTGGCGCCGGCCTCCTTGCTGTCCGAGTGCTTTTCCCAGGCGGCAGCCACTACCAGGTCATGAAGTCCAGAGGCCACCACGTAGTAGCCGCCCTGCCCCACCGATCCACCAGTGGATCCACCGGTCGCGATCCGGATGACCGGTTTCCCCGCGGCGCCGATGGACTCGCCGAACCATTGCTCCGGCTGGGCCACACCGCCGAACCCCGGCATGTTGCCCACCACAAAGGCGTCGACGTCGCGCATATCGATGTGAGCGTCTTCCAGCGCATTGTAGACCGCCTCTGATACGAGTTCCCCGACGTTGACATCCCTCCGCCTGGCGGAGTGTTTGGTCTGCCCGCAGCCGATTATGGCAACATTCCTTCTCTTCATGATCCGTTGCCTCCCAATACGACAACCGTATTCTTCTGGGCGCAAATCCCGAACTGCCCGTGGGCCAGGGCTCTCTTGACCTTGGGCACCTGGCAGTCGCCGGCTTCACCCCTGATCTGCTTGGCCGCCTCCACCACTCTGACCAGCCCCGTGGCGCAGACCGGGTCGGCGCCCAGCGCCCCGCCGCTCGGATTCACAGGAATCTTGCCACCCCGCGCTGTCGTGCCCTTCTCGAGGAGCTTCTTGCCCTCGCCCTCATGGCACAGACCCAGGGCTTCATAGATCATCAACTCCTCATGGGCAAACTTCTCGGAAATCTCGGCAACCTGCAGCTCCGAGGACGGATCCTTGATGCCGGCCATCCTGTAGGCTGTCCGGGCAGCCGTTTCGAGCGAATCAAGCCTATCAAGCTTCCTGTCGCGCAGATAGGCATCCTGGCAGGTGCCGATCCCTTCTATCCACACCGGCTTGCTGGTAATCTTCCTGGCCTTCTCCTCCGCGGCAAGTATGACAGCACAGGCGCCGTCGCTCATGGGAGACATCATCAGCTCCCTGATAGGATCGCAAAGCAGCTTGGATCCCATCACGTCCCGGACGCTCACCCTGGGCATGTTCCGGTGTGCCCAGGGATTCGCTGCGGCGTTCGAGATGTTCTTGACCGCCACCTCGGCCAGTTGCTCCTCCGACACGCCGTGCTTGTGCATGTACATCCTCGCCTGCAGGGCCGCCGCCGCAATGTCGTTCAGCACGCCTATCCGCCGGTCGAACTGGGGATCCAGGATGAAGCAACTCACCTGATGGGCATTCATGGTCGAGCTCTGGGTATGGGCCTCTACGAGCGCCACGTCATGGATGCCGGCGAGGATCCGCGTCAGGGCATAGTACAGCGCGAACGTACCGTCTTCCTCCACCTTCGATTCGTCCTTCATGAAGGCGCCCACCGCCATGCTGAGAAAGACGCTGGAGATGGTCCTCCCATCCAGGAAGTCGGTGGAAGCAGTGACGACGGTGTCCACATCATCTCTTCGCAGACAGGCGTGGCGCAGGGCCGCGTCGCAGACTTCGAAGACCATGTCCTCTCTGGTTTTCTGCATGTTCTCCTGGTGGTGAGACTGGGCATAACCGACAATGGCCACTCTCCTCCGCATTTTCACCTCCTCATGATCCGGGCGGTCAACACAGTAGTCGTCTTAGGTTGGGGTAAGAGAGCGTTTCTACGGACTTCGGTCTTCAGGGCTGGCCTTTCTAAACCGGGACAGGCAGGACACTCTTGATGCGTGGAACTGCATGATATTCCAAAGAACAATCGGCTGTCAATTCCGTTCCGAACCTGGAATGCCCAGGGGATTGCGCATGCAGTCTCCCCTTCCAACCGCAAAGGCGGGCGTCTAGCCGATTCCATGGCCGTCCGCGCGTCTGGCGACGGTGTGACTGCGCTGCGGTGCCCCGGGCCTGCGGAGGCTGTCTATCCCTTGGAAAGGACGTCCCTCCAGTAGTCGTAGATCTTGGTGTATCCGGCCCTGGACATGGCTCTGACCAGTGGATTGAGCCTCCCCTTCTCCGGCCCCAACTCCCTTATGGCATCCTGCTCGGAGGAAACGAAGATAGGCCACCCGCCCACGAAGTCCACCATCTCCAGTGGCCCCATAGGCAGGTTGTAGCCCAGCTTCAGCGCTTTGTCTATCTCCTCTGGCGGCGCCACCCTCTCCCAAACCATCTGGGCCGCCTCCATGATCATAGGGGTATAGGCCCGGTTGGCCAGGAACCCATAGCTGGTGTCCTTGCAGACGACCGGCTCCTTGCCCAGCTCACGCACCAGGGCGCAGGCGGTGTCGATGGTGTCCTGGGACGTGCGGGCACCTCTGACCACCTCCACCAGGCGCATCCTGTTGATGGGGTTGAAGAAATGCATTCCTACCACCCGGTCGGGCTTCTTTGTGGCCGAGGCAATCTCCGAGATGTTCTGGAAGGAGGTGTTCGAAGCCAGAACTGCATCGGGGGGAGCATGCCTGTCCATCTTCTCGAAGACTTCCTTCTTGAGGCTCATTTTCTCGGGGACGGCCTCTATGGCGAAGTCGACCCCCTTCACTGCCTGCTCGATGGAAGTGAATCCTCTGATCCGCTCCATCGCCGCTGCCTTCTCTTCCTGAGTCATCTTGCCCTTGGAGACGAGGAAGCGTCCCAGTCTCTCGCCGATCGCCTTGAGGCCATTCTGGAGCAATCCCTCCGTGGCATCTACCGCTGCAACCTCGATCTTGGCCACTGCCAGGGCTTCGGCCAGTTGCGACCCCATCATGCCCATGCCGATCACTGCCGCCTTGTTGATCTTCCGTGCCACCATATCAGTCCTCCTTCCTGCCTTTCCCCGCCGTGCGGGCCGGATGCGGATCTTGGCTCGATGGCCTAGTTTTACCATTTCGGGGTTGCATACGCCAGTTGCAGGGAGAGATAGTCATAAGACCGCGCCATGGCTCCAAGTTGCGGTATAATCAGACAGGCGCAGCCAGCGCGACGCCGGGGGAGCGCAATCGTGGGCCCGGAGGATTTTGAAATACCGGCAGGCCATATCACAGACACGAGGCCGTACGAGATTCGGTGGCACGGCCGCGGGGGGCAGGGAGCCATAACCGCCGCCAAGATCCTGGCCCAGGCGGCCCATCTTGACGGCTACCCCGGGGCCACGGCAGCTCCATCTTTCGGAGCGGAGAGAAGGGGCGCTCCAGTCAGCGGGTCGACACGGCTCTCCTCGAAACCCATCCTCCTCGTATCTCAGATCGACGAGCCGGACATGGTGGTTGTTCTGGACCATACGCTGCTGAAAGACCCGGAGGTGCTGAGTGGCCTCCGCCCGGGTGGTTGGCTGGTAGTGAATTGCCGGCAGGCTCCGCGACAACTCAACGTGGAGCCCGGATTCAACGTCGCCACGGTGGATGCCACCCGCATATGCCGGGAACTGGGGCTGATAGTCGGTGGGCTCATTATCGTCAACACGGCCATGCTCGGGGCGGTCATCCGGGCCTCCGGGCTGCTGGATCTGGCGGCCCTGACCAAACCCATAAAGGAGAGATTCTCCAACAGGGCGGCAGACCTGAACCTCGCCGCGATCGAGAGAACCTACAAAGAGACCACCATCGAGAAGGCGGGATAGGCTCAGGTTATGGGAACCAGAGAGTGCGGACACATATGCGGTGAATCGTCGCCGGGCATCGGCGAGGGGGGGAAGACGGGCGAATGGCGTAATTCGCGGCCGGTAATAGATGATTCCAAGTGCACTCCGGCCAGGAGAAACCGGCCAGCCTGTTTCCTCTGCTGGCTGTACTGCCCGGAGGTGACTATCACGAAGACGGTTCCGCTGCGCATAGACCTGGAATACTGCAAGGGCTGCGGAATCTGCGCTGAAGTTTGCCCCGCCGGGGCCATCACCATGGTGGACGAAGAGAAGTTCACACAGTGAAGAACAGGATGAGGTAGCTTGGCAGAGACAATTGGTGTCGGAAGCAGACCGCGCAGTCAGATGCTGGACGGCAACCAGGCTGCAGCCACCGCCGCCAAGCTCTGCCGCGTACAGGTGGTGGCAGCCTATCCCATAACGCCCCAGACACCTGTTACGGAGGCGCTGTCGGAATTCGTCGAGAGACGGGAACTCCCGGCCCAGTACATCACGGTCGAGAGTGAACACAGTGCCCTCGCGGTATGCAGCTCCGCTTCGCTGGCGGGGGCCAGGACTTTCACAGCCACCAGCGCGCACGGCCTGGCGTACATGCATGAGATGCTGCACTGGGTAGCCGGCACTCGTCTTCCTGTGGTCATGGCCTGCGTCAACCGGGCCATCGGAGCCCCGTGGAATGTGCTTAACGATCAGCAGGACTCCGTATCGCAGCGGGACACGGGCTGGATTCAGATCTACGCCCGGAACAACCAGGAGATACTCGATTCAGTGATACAGGCCTACAGGATCGGGGAGAGCACGTATCTGCCGGTCATGGTCTGCTACGATGGCTACATCCTATCGCACACGGAGATGCCGGTGGAGGTACCATCGCAGGAAGCTGTCGACAGGTACCTGCCGCCGTACAAACCGCACACCGTTCTGGAGCCAGGCACTCCCAGGAACTACAACCTGGTGACGCTGGCCAACCCCAGGCGGAACGCCGAGGGCGTGCTGTGCCACGGTTACATGGAGATCAGGTACCTTCTGCAGGAAGCTCTGCAGAAGTCCAAGGAGGCGATATCCGCTGCGGGGCGCGAGTTCGGGGAACTCTTCGGCAGGAGCTACGCGCATCTCCTCTGGGGACACAGGATGGAGGATGCCGATGTTGCTATTGTGGCCATGGGCAGCCTGGCGCTGGAAGCCGTGGTGGCAGCAGACGCTCTCCGCGAGGAAGGGACAAAGGCAGGTGTCCTCGGCCTGAGAGTGTTCCGGCCTTTCCCAGGAAAGGAGATAGCGGATGCCCTGCGGCGGTGCCGGCTGGCCGTTGTCTTCGACAAGAACGTCAGCTATGGCAACGAGGGCGCGGCCTGCAACGAGATCAAGGCTGCTCTTTACGGAAACGGCGCCGGGCCGGTGGTGCGCGACTTCATAGTCGGCCTCGGCGGGCGTGACGTGAAGGCCAGGGACTTGGTGGCTGCGGTGAAGAGGACGTTGTCATCAGTCCAGAGCGGCGCGCCGATGAGTGAATACCCCGAGTGGATCTGCGAGATCTGAGAGTCCGGACATGTCGCAAGTGAATGCCGTCAATCTGACTGACAAGGAATACCTGCTTCCGGGCAACCGGCTGTGCCCGGGATGCGCCTTGTCTCTGGCCTACCGCCACATCCTGAAGGCCCTCGACGGCCAGGCCATAGTCACGGTGCCGGCGAGCTGCCTCACGGTGCTTCACGGCATGTATCCGGTCACCTCCGTCACGGTTCCTTGCGTCAATACTCCCTTCGCCTCCGTAGCGGCATCGGCCACCGGCCTGGTGGCGGGGCTGAAGGCGGTGGGGAGGAAAGACCTGACCGTGGTGGCCATAGCTGGAGACGGCGGCACCCACGACATCGGCATCCAGGCGCTGAGCGGTGCCGCCGAGAGACGTGACGACTTCATCTACATCTGCTATGACAACGAAGGCTACATGAACACCGGCAACCAGCGCTCGGGCTCTTCGCCGATGGGCGCCGTGACCGGTACCACTCCCATACTGGGCAAACAGCAGCACCCGGAGGACATCGTGGCCATAATGGAGGCGCACGGCGTCCCCTATGCGGCGACGGCCAACGCCTCCTACCCGTTGGACCTGTATCAGAAGGTGAGGAAGGCCATGTCCATGTCCGGGCTGAGGTTCATACACGTGTACTCGCCGTGTCCCCCCGGCTGGGGATTCCCGTTCAGCGACACCATCAAGATCGGCGAACTGGCCGTGCAGACCGGTTGGAGCGTGCTCTACGAAGTTGAGAACGGAGTCTTCCGGCTGACGGCGGGCAGCGAAGCCCTGGCCAGAAAGGGCAGCCCGGCGCCGCTGAAGGATTTCCTGGCGAAGCAGGGAAGGTTCAACACCATCACCGAGGAAACGCTTCGCGAACTGCAGGACTGGGTGACGGCCAGATGGCAACGGTACCTGGCACGGGCTGGACTGGCTTGAGAGACAGCCCGTACCTGCAGTCCGGTGTCACCCTGCCTATAAGATGGCCTTCCGCTCCCTCAGTTCGGCGATTTTCCCGTCGTCATACCCCAGCAGCTCCTTCAGCACCGTGGCGGTGTCCTGGCCCAGATCCGGGCAAGCGGACACTACACCGAGATCCGCACCGCTCATCTTGACGGGAAAGCCGCACGATTCAATGGGTCCCAGTTTGGGGTGAGGGGCCGTCTGGAACATGCCTCTCTCGCGAAGCTGCGGGTCGGTGAAGAGCTCGCCGAAATCCTTCACCTTGCCACAAGGTATGCGCATTTCAATCAACAACCTCTCGACTTCATCGGTTGTCCTCTCGGAGATCCAGGCGGATATGATCGCCACCCCTTCGTCAGCATTCCGCACCCGGGCCACCAGATTGTTGAACCGCGCATCGCGAATAAGCTCAGGTTTGCCGATAACGGTCATGAACCGGTTCCACTGCTCGTCTGTCAGGGCGACAATCACGATGTAGCCATCCCGGGCACGGTATGAGTTCCAGAACGGCAGAGGGTGCTCCTGATCGGTCAGGAAGGACTCCAGCGTCCGCCCCAGGCGGCTTGTCACCTCGTCTCTCTCCGGCCCATTGGCCCTGTCGGCAAAGGCCCAGAAGTTGTGGAAATACATGACGTCCTGCATGGAGATGTCCACATGCTGACCCATTCCCGTAGCCGCCCGTTGCCACAGGGCCGAGATGGCTCCGATGGCGGCATACGCCCCCGACACCAGGTCGGCAAAGAAGACCCCGGGAGGATGCCCCGGACTTCCTTGTGCCCACATGATCCCGCCAGTGGCCTGGGCAATGATGTCGAACGCCGTTCTCTCACAGAGAGGGCCTGTGTGCCCGAAGCCCGTTATTGAAACGTACACCAATCCCGGGTTCTCACGGCACAGATCGTGGTGTCCCAGCCCGGACTTCTCGAGGATACCCTTGGCGAAGTTCTCGACCAGCACGTCGGACCGCCTGGAAAGCTCTTTGACGATGTGGGCGCCCTCTTTGGTGCGCCAGTCAACGACTATGGCTTCCTTGTTCTGATGAATGGTCGACGGCACGTTCAGAGCCCGTGAGCCTCATCAACAGGCGCATGGTGTCACCCAGGGGCGTCTCCACCTTGATGACCCGGGCACCCAGGAAGGCCAGAATCTGGGCACAGCGCGGGCCCGAGAGAAACTGCGATAGGTCGAGCACAACCAGTCCGTCCAGAGGCCTCTTCATAATCCGCGCTCCTTTCGCTGCAGTCAGAACATGAGCCTGCAGTACCTCGCACGGTCGAACCGCCGTCACCATTATGCGAATGCAGTGTGGGTTCCGCAACACCTTGAAGCGATGGGCCAGCCGGCTCTGACTCGGAAGTTGCCAGCAGCGCTCCGCCTCTCCGCCACAGCCAGGATGCTCCAATGCCACGTTCTGGCAGCAGGGCGGTGGACACTCACCCTGGTCACGGTGCTATAATGCGCCATCACGTCTCCTTAGTTGACTGAATCACCTGCGCACCTCGGTGCAATCATGCCGCGGTCCAGGTCTTCAGCCGGGGGTCAGCCACATCGGTCAGAGCGGGGGTGATGTACGATGGCCAATTCCATCCGCACGGGTCACGAGCGCGACATCGACCACAAGCGGCAACTCCAGGACATTGTGGGAGCGGGGAACGTCAGCGATGAACCTGCCGCACTGGAAAAGCACAGTCACGACTTGAGTTTCACTGCCGGCAGCAGGCCTCTCATGGTGGTGAGACCCAAGCAGGCACAGCAGGTCCAGGAGATCGTCAGGTGGGCCAACCAGACGCTGATTCCCCTCGTTCCGGTCAGCTCCGGTCCGCCTCACTTCAGGGGTGACAGCGTTCCTTCGCTCGGCGGAGTAGTGGTGGACCTTTCGGGAATGGACAGGATCCTCCGCATCGACCGGCGGAACCGCGTGGCCATGGTGGAGCCGGGCGTCACGTTCGGGGCTCTGAAAGCCGAGGTCGAGAAGCAAGGCATGCGTGTTATGCTCCCGCTGGCCCCCAGGACCACCAAGTCGGTGGTGGGCAGCTACCTGGAGCGCGAGCCGATCCTGGTGCCCAAGTACCACTGGGACATGGCCGACCCTCTCTGCTGCACGGAGGTGGTCTTTGGCACAGGCGACCTGTTCAGAACAGGTGCTGCAGCAGGGCCCGGCACACTGGAAGAACAGTGGCAATCAGGTCAAGCTCAGAAGAGCCCGGTGGGCCCCGGGCCGAGCGACTTGTTCCGGGTGGTCCAGGGGGCTCAAGGAACACTGGGGATACTGACCTGGGCTACCGTCCGGCTGGAGCTACTGCCCTCAGTCAGGCGCCTCTTCATGGTGGGCTGCGAGAAGGTAGATGCGGTCATAGACTTCGTCTACCGGCTGCAGCGCCTGAAACTGGGCGACGAATGTCTCATCCTCGACCAGCTCAACCTGGCCTCGATTCTGGCACCGGACGCCCGGACTATCGAAGAATGCCGTTCGGCACTCCCGCCATACGTCCTGATCTTCGTCATCGCGGGCTACGAGAGACTGCCTGAAGAACGCGTGGCGTATCAGACAAGAGACGCGGAGCAGATCGCCCAGAGCTTCGGTCTGCACCCGCTGGCCACACTGCCCGGCGTAGATTCGAGGCAGCTTCTACGGGCCCTGAGTGAGCCCAGCGCCGAGCCTTACTGGAAGCTGCGCTACCAGGGCAACATTGCCGAGATATTCTTCCTGACGACCCTGGACCGGTCCCCGCTGTTTGTCGAAGTGATGCACCACGTTGCCCGGGAGACAGGCTTCCCCGAGACCAGCATCGGTACCTACATCCAGCCGGTGCAGCAGGGCCGCTCCTGCCACTTGGAGTTCGACCTCGCCTTCGACCCGGGCGACAAGATGGCGGTGGCATTGACGAAGAAGACGCTGGAGCAGGCTAGCAAGGCGCTGATGCACCGGGGCGCCTTCTTCTCCAGGCCATACGGAATATGGTCCGAGCTGATCAGCAACCAGTATGCAGAGAACGTCGCAGCCCTGAGAAAGGTGAAGAGGATCTTCGATCCGAACAACGTGATGAATCCGGGGAAGCTCTGTTTTTAGCGGATGAGCGAACCTATGCAGATAGTCGTCTGCGTCAAACAGGTATTGGACCCGGAAATGCCCCGCTCGGCGTTCAAGGTCGATCCGGAGGGGAAACGGGTCATTCCACCGAAGGGGACTCCGCCGGTCATCTCCCCGTTCGACGAGAACGCGCTCGAGGCGGCGCTGCGTCTCAAGGACCGGCACGGCGGCAGGGTGACTGTGATAAGCGCGGGCAATATGCTGGCTCAGGCGGTGCTCAGGAAGACTCTGGCCGCCGGCGCAGATGAACTGATTCTGCTGGAAGACCCGTCGTTTCAAGATCTGGACAGCTTCGCGACGGCGGGCGTACTGGCCTCAGCGATAAGAAGGATTGGCGATGTTCAACTGGTGTTCACCGGCCGCCAGGCCGCCGATTGGGACGCGGGGATCACGGGGTGCGTCCTGGCCGAGGAACTGGGCATCCCCTGCATCACAGTGGCCAGAAAGGTGGAGATAAGTGACGGCGGGGCAATCGTGGAGCGGGAGGCCAGTGATGGCTCCGAAATCATCGAGACGCCATTGCCCTGTGTCATCACTGCGGACAGTCCGCTGGGCGAACTGCGTCCGGTAACCCTGCCGGGCCTTACTGCAGCGAGGAAGAAGCCGCTACATGTCTGGAGGGCGGCAGACCTGGATCTGTGGCCATCGCCGCCCCGCTGCCACCTCGTTGACCTTTACGTGCCAAAGCACGAGACGGTGTGCGAGATGATCGACGGGAACACTCCTGAGGAAGCGGCAGTGAGACTGGCTGGCAGGCTGCATGAGGCAGGGTTCCTCTGATCAAGGGAGGGAGAACATGATACTCGAGCTGAACGACTACCTTGATGGCATGAGAAGATGCGCCAGATGTTCGCTGTGCAAATGGCCGCCTCTGGCGCAGATCAAGAGCTGGAGATTCTCGAACAACTGCCCCAGCATAGCCCGCTACAACTTCCATACGTACTCCGGCGGTGGCCGGATGGCCCTGGGGCTGGCGCTGGTGGAGGGGCGGCTGGAGGAGATAACGGATGAACTGCTGAATATCGTTTACCGCTGCACGGCCTGCGGCGCCTGCGACTCGTCCTGCAAATACAACGCCGAACTCGAGCTGCTGTGGCCCATCTACTCTACCCGTGCGTACCTGACCGGCATGGGATACTTCCTGCCGGAACACTCGCTGATTATCGAGAGCCTGAGGAAAGAAGACAACACCCTGATGAAGCCCAAAGCTGACCGGGGCAAGTGGGCGGAAGGACTGGGCGTCAAGGACCTTTCCAAGGGTCAGAAGGCAGAAGTCGTCTATCATGCCGGATGCCTGTACTGCTACGACCCCGAGCTCTCAGCCACAGCCAGAGAAACGGTTTTGCTGCTCCAGCAGGCCGGGGTGGATGTGGGCATCAGGGGCAGCCAGGAGACCTGCTGCGGCAGCACCGCGTTTCAGCTCGGCTTCCAGGGTGAGTTCATCAAGTACGCGGAAAGCAATATCGACGACTGGAACGCCGCTGGCGCGGTCAGAGTGGTCACCTCGTGCGCCTGCGGGTTCGGCATCATGAAGTCCGTCTATCCCCTGCTGGGCAAGGAGATGAAGTTCGAGGTAATGCATGTCACCCAGTTCCTCGCCGAGTTGCTCCAGCAGGGCAAGCTGAAGCTGCGCAAGAGGTTCCCGGCGCGCGTCACCTACCACGACCCATGCAACCTGGGCCGCAAGTCCGAGGCCTACGTACCGTGGAAGGGGGAGACGAAGAAGGTGCTCGGGCAGTTCATCCTCAGGGAACCGGAGAAGGTGATACACCGGGGCTGGAACGGCGTCTATGAACCTCCCCGCAACATCATCAGGACCGTCCCGGGGATCGAGCTGGTGGAGATGGAGCGGATCATGGAGTATTCCTGGTGCTGCGGCGCCGGTGGCGGGGTGAAGCAGACGATGAACGACCTGGCGCTCTGGATCGCCTCCGAGCGCATAGAGGAGGCGAAATCCGTGGGTGGTGAGGCGATCATCACTGCGTGCCCGTGGTGCAAACAGAATCTCAATGACGCGGTCAGGGAGGCGGGAGGCGGTCTTCCAGTCTATGACATGGTAGAGCTGGTCCGGCAGGCGCTGTAACCAGTCGGGAGTGAAGGAGGCAACGATGGCCCTTCGCAGAGACGTCTACAGGCTGTTCGAAAACGTGGTCGGTCCGGAGAACATATCGGACGAACCGGCAGTGCTGCAGTCCTACATGTACCAGCCTTTCGGCTCGAAAGAGGGGGTGTGGGCTGAGATCTCGCCGGAGGCGGTTATCCTGCCTGGGAAGGCGGAAGAGGTCGTCGCCATAGCCAAGATATGCAACAGGTACGGCATCGTGTTCAAACCCATGAGCACTGGCTGGGGGCTTCACAATCTCCCTGGGGTGCAAGGGGCGGTATCCCTGGACCTCCGCCGCATGAACCGCATCCTTGAGATCGACGAGAAGAACATGTTCGCGGTGGTCGAGCCGCATGTCATCTGCATGCAACTCCAGGTGGAAGCGATGAAGAGGGGGCTCAATTGCCACATCATCGGTGCGGGATCCAATACTTCCGTCCTGGCCAGCGCCACCTCGGTGGTGGGCTATGGGCCCGACGGGTTGAGCATGGGCTTCAGCGGACGGAATCTTCTGGGGGTGGAGTGGGTGCTTCCCACCGGCGACGTCCTCAAGCTGGGATCGCTGGGGGCGGATGCGGGCTGGTTCTGCGGCGACGGGCCGGGGCCCAGCCTGAGGGGCATCATGAGGGGATGGGAGGGGGCGTGGGGAGGCCTTGGCGTGTTTACCAAGTGCGCCGTTAAGCTTTTCCACTGGAACGGCCCCCCCACGCTGGAAATGAAGCGGACTCCCCCCAACTACGTGCTCAAGGAGCCGATCAAGTACATGAAGGTGGCCCTGTTCAGTTTCCCCACCATAGAGAAGCTGGCGGAGGCCGCTTTGCAGTTGGGGGAGGCGGAGATCGGATGGTTCATCTCACGGTTGAGCCCATCGTTTGTCGGCCTGCAGATGGCTGCGGGCGCCAACTACGTGGCCACGTGGAACACCGGCATGCTTCAGGAGATGCTGAAGTACGCCTTCCTGTTCGTCATCTTTGCCAACTCCGAGGGGGAATTCGAGTATCAGCAGAAGGTACTGGATCAGATTCTACAGGACACCGGCGGCCAGATCTCACCGATATCAGAGACGAAGGAAATGCAGGAGCTGACGGCAACGGCAGTGATCAAGGTGGACGAGGTCACCCGCTCGTGCTTCCGGACCACCGGCGGGTTCAACACCTCCTTCGGCGCCATGGACACGGTGGACCTGGCCATGAATCAGATCAAGGTCGGAAGCGAGCTGAAGAACAAGTACATCGGCAGAGGTGTGATCATGGATGACGGAGGAGACAATTCCGCGACTCTCGTGTTTGACCAGGGGCACATGGCTTATACCGAGATGTTGCTCATGTACGATCCCCACGACCATGAGTCGGCCGAGGGCGCCTTTCAATACCTGACTGAGTCGAACCAGGCGATGCTGGACAAGAAGCTCGGCACACCGATATTCCAGGTGTCGCAGGTGGGCCAGGGAAAGCACGGGATGTTCGGCGCTGCGTGCTACAACTACGACAAGTGGCTCCGCAAGATCAAGAAGGAGTTCGATCTCAACAATGCGTGTGACCCCACCGCGTATGCACCGCCGGAGGCGTGATCTTCGGTGATCTGTTCAGCACTGCGGCGCCGGCTCTGAACACAGAAAGGAGGAGGTGGCCAGATGAGCAGCTATGATCTGATTGTGGTGGGCGGAGGGCCCGGGGGCAGCGCCGCAGCCAAGGAAGCCGCTGACGCCGGACTCAAGACAATCGTCTTTGAGCGGGGACGGTTCTGCGGCGAGAAGAACTCTTCGGGCTTCGGTCTGTCACCCAAGGCGGCCCGCGATTTTCCCTACATCAAGGAGCTTGATGTGCCCTCGCTGTGGCCCACCAAGTTCGGCGTGATGCACATCGTGCAGCCGAAGCCATCCAACGCAGACCGCATGACTTGGGGGCTGACGCCGCCAAGGCGCAGCAGCTACCCGGAGGCCAGTCAATACATGGTGCAGATGATGTACCGGCCTGAGTTTGACCAGTGGATGATGGAGAAAGCCACCTCGGCCGGGGCAGAATTGAAGCTGAAGACCCTCGTCACCAACGTCATCCGGGACGGGGAGCAGGTGGTTGGCGTGGTGGATCAGGACGGCCGGCAGTACCGGGCGCCGGTGGTGATCGCGGCCGACGGCGCCCACTCCCTGCTGGCCCAGAAGGCCGGGTTGCGTAAGAGGTGGGACAAGGACCAGGTCACGGTTCTGGCCACGCTGGATTTCGAGGCGGATCCGGACCGTATTGCCGAATACTGCGGGGACACGAACGTTCACATCTACATGGGGCCAGACCGCGGAGGCTACGTCTGCATCTTCCGAAGCGGGTTTCACATCGGCTCGCGCCCCGCGAAGACGCTGCTCAATGAAATAGAAGCGGGCCGCAACCTCTCGAGCACTTCGGTGATGGAGAACGCTCAACTGGATTTTGTGCAGCGCCTTATCAAGGCCACCAGAGCCAAGCCGCGGGAATTCCAGCTCCACTTCCTGCCCTGGCTGAAGAAGTTCAACGAGAGGATCTACACCGGAGGGCTCATGCTCACCGGCGACGCCGCGGGTGTCCCTGAACCCTTCATGGCCGAGGGAGTATGGCAGGCGATGTACTCTTCGAGGCTGGCGGCACAGGTGGCCGCACGGGCCCACAGGGACAAGGACTTCTCCAAAGCATACTTCAAGCAGTACATGGAGGAGCTCAAAGCATCGCCCGTAGGGGTTGACTTCACATCCGGCGCGGTTCTCCGGGACTTCTTTGCGGAATGGACTTCTAAGACATTCTACGACCTGTTTGATAACGTAGCGGATGCCATGTTCTATGGCATGCTCACCATGGCGGAGCCTCACGCCCAGGGGATGCTGCGGGTACCCGGGATATTCGCAGATATGATCCCGCAACTACTCTTCCTGGCTCGGTACTACTTCCCGATAGCCGAGGAGGCTTCCAGGGAGAAGACGGCCAACTTCCTGGCGGGGATGAGGGCGCTGACTCCGCTGCTCCAGAGCATGATGCCGCCGGCAACAGCAGGAGGGAAGTAGCCATGGAGAGAGACCCGATTCAGAAGAGACGTCTGGTCAAGGTAATCGAATCACCCGTCGACTTCATCAGGGTGGATCAGGAGAAATGCGTCGGCTGCCGGGACTGCGTGATAATCTGCGGCATGAACCTCTGGAAGGTGAGCGGCGGCAAGGCGAAACTGGCGGCCGACTACAGGAAGTACTGCACGGAGTGCGCCTCGTGCTTCACCGTCTGTGACTTCGATGCGATCGAGTTCACCTTTCCGCCGCCGGGGTACGGCGTAGTGTACGAGAGGGGATGACCAAGAGTCTGGGAGGCGGTCTGCGCATCCCCCAAGAGGTGTGCGGAATTGCGTTCACTTGAGCCGCTCCTGGCGCGAGTGTGGGGTTCCACGGCCGATGCCGGAAGGCCATCGTTTGGACGTTTGTCTCCCCATTTCTCTGCCGTGGAATCGCCGCGATGAAGGATTGGCGACAGGGATCGGCCTTCCGCACTCCGTTGATCTGCGCGCAGAGGCGGTGATTTCGTGACGACGTCCCTTCGCAAAGTTGCCCGGCTGTGATATCATGCAGGCCGAAGACTTCACACTTTCGCTTGGCTCGGAGGGGTGGTGGTCGAGTGAGACGGTCCAGACGCCAGGTCATTTGAATCCCTCGACTGGATACGGACCAACGGAACCCGACATTTAATAGTGCCAGAGCATCTCTCACTACCCACAGCGTCCGAACTAGTACCACGACCCTGTGTTGAAACAGCGACTCCGGTTTGCCGACCGATAACCGACAGCTGCAAACGCGAATAGAAGGGGGGAGAAATGCCAGTCTTCGAAAGCACACAGAAGATGTATGACGTTCTGGGAACCCTTTTCAACGTACTGGCCGCGGATCCGGTAGTGGGGCCCAAGTACAGGGAGTCTAACATCGTCATCAAGTTCACCATCACTGACCCCGACGGGTTCATCTGGCTGGACAAGGACGCGAAGGTGATATGCGGCCCGGCGGACCTGAAGCCGACCATAGAGATGACCCTCAGCGGCGATACCTGCCACGAGTTCTGGCTGCAAACCATTTCCATGCCGGTGGCGCTGGCCAAGGGCCGGATCAAGGCGAAAGGGCCGCTGCCCAAAGTAATCAAGCTGCTCCCTTTGCTCAAGCCCGCGTATGCCGCCTACCCCGAGATCGCCAGGAAGCACGGACTACCTGTGTAGTCAATTTGAGGAGGTTTCTATGGCCAGGGAAGCCAGTATGAAGCAATTCGAAGAGGACAGGAAGGAAGCCACCAGGATCGCGGCCCGGCTCCTCCTTGCTTCAGGGACTACGTCGCCTAGGGTGGGTGGGGTCGGAGAGACCACTATACAAATCATCGATGACGAGTGCCGGATCGAGGAGCTCTGCCAGGCCATGGAAAGGATGGCCGAGGAGAACAAACGCTGGGCGTTCTTCAAGAGAGACGCGGCCATGCTCCGCGACGCGGATGCCGTGCTGATAGTCACATCACTGCGCTGCCTCTCTGACCCGGGCGATTTCAACTGCAACCTCTGTGGGAAGCTGACCTGCGAGTACAAGAGACAGGCGGAAAGGCTGCCCGCCGAGCCGGGGATCGCCTTCCAGGGGCCGCTCTGCATATTCAGAGCGAACAACGTCGGCTATGCCATAGACAGCATGGTAGCGCTGGCGCGCAATCTGGGTATCGATTACGGCGTCTACTGGTCGGCCGGCGCCGCGGCCATGAGGATGAAGATTGTCCCCAAGAGCACCGGTTTTGCCTTGGCGGTGGCCATATCCGCCACTGAGAAGAGCCCGTTCCGGGACATCCCCAAGAAATACGACGAGATCAATGAGGCCACCATGAACGATCGCATTATCAAGAGGCTGTGGCCTCAGTTCCGTTCGATCTACAGCTAAGAGAACCGTGATGAGGAGCTAGGACGATGGCTATGAGAGAACTGGACGACATGCTGCAGGGTGGACTGGAACATGCGGTTGAACTGATGACCGTGGCCGCTCACAACAGCTTTCGCTTCGGAGGGAACAACACCGTCAAGATGGTCTGCGCCAGCAAAGAGGAGATGATGAACATCGCGGAGTTCTGCTACTCCATGGGTGACATGTCTCCGCTGGCAGCCCGCGATGGACGGTTCCTGATGGAGCTGGTCAAGGAACCATGCGCCATGCTTGTGCTGGGAGACAAGCGGAAATCGGATTTCAACTACGATTGCGGTGCTTGCGGATACCGGACCTGTGGGGAGTTGAACCGGGCAGAGTGCGTTGAGGCGCTCACCGCGAACGGACCCGGTTGCCAGTTCAAGAACATGAACGTGAACATAGCCGCCGACGCAGCTGCTGCCATGGCCTGGCGGCTGGGGCTGCATTGCCGGGTGTTCAGCACGCTGGGGATGGCCGCCTTCGCGTTGAAGGTGATCGAAGGCGTGGATTTCGCCGTCGCCGTTTGCGTAAGCGTGGCCAAGAAAGACCCCTTCTTTGACCGGCATCAGTACTGGACCGACGAGTACTGGGATGAGATATTCCACAAGGAGTTCCCTACATACACGCGCGGCTTCATTGGAGCCGTTGAGGACGAAGGCTAGTCGGACGGGGGGCAACCGTGAGCAAGGCGCATCTGAATCAGGTCATTGCTTCGCACTTGGCGGAGATAAAGGCAGAAGAAGACCCGGATAGAGTGATCTACATCTTCGAAAAGGGGGACCTCGGCGAGGATGTGCTCACCTACAAGGACCTCTACGAGAACTCCAACAAGATGGCCCGCTTCTTTCTGGACAACGGCATCGGCAAAGGAGATACATACGCTGTCTTCATGAGGAACCATCCTGAGTTCGTGTACTCGCTGCTCGCCGGTCCGACCATAGGCTCAATCATGGTTCCCATAGACCCGCGGTCGCGGGGCGACCGACTGAGATTCCTGCTGCGGGATTGTGGCGCCAAGGCAGTCATCGTATCGGGCGAATGCCTGGAGCAACTGGAGGAAGTAGCGAAGGATCTGCCGGCTTTGAAGCTGGTGTCGGTGGCCTACAGGCCGGAGCAGGGAATACAGGCGACAGGGAAATACCATGCGCTAAATGAGGTCCTCGAGAAGACGTCATGGAAGACGGTTGAGCAGCAGATAATGGATGTGCGCCATCCGATGCAGATCATCTACACCTCGGGGACGACTGGCGACCCAAAGGGCGTAGCTATACGAAACAACAGAACCGGGTTGTTCAACATACTTACCAAGATCGTCTGGAAGTATGGGAATGACGATATCCTATACAACGGCCTTTCGCTGACACATGGCAACGCGCAGACGGTCACCTTGTTTCCTGCGTTCAGCATGGGCATCAAGGCGGTCTTCAGCGCGAGGTTCACCAAGAGCCGGATATGGGACATATGCCGGAAATACGGCTGCACCTCCTTCTCACTCCTGGGTGGCATGATGGCCAGCATATACAACGAGCCGGAGAAGCCCGACGATGCCGACAACCCTGTGCGCATGGTCATCAGCGCGGGCACGCCACCGTCCCTGTGGGAGAAATTCGAAAAGAGGTTCAACGTTAAGATACTGGAGTGGTACGGATCCGTGGAAGGCGGATTCGCCTACAAGCCGATAGGAGAGGGCCCCATAGGCTCCTTCGGCAAACCCGTCCCGGGGGTGATGGAGATGAAGGTGGTGGATGAGAACGACGACGAAGTCCCCGTGGGGCAGACGGGCGAGCTGATTTGCAGGCTGCTCAGAGGTGAAACCAAGGTTGATTACCTCGGGAAGCCGGAGGAGTCCAGAGAGAAGACGAGGGGCGGCTGGTTGAGAACGGGCGACATGGTGCACAAGGACAAAGACGGCTGGTACTTCTTTGACTACCGGAAGGGCACCGAACTGCGGCGGGCGGGGGAGTTCATCCAGCCCGACTACATTGAGACGGTGATCGGGAAGCATGACGATGTCAGCGAAGTCTGCGTGTACGGAATTCCGGCTTCATCCGGTGCGCCGGGGGAGAGCGACCTGGTGGCCGCTGTGTCTCCGCTGGAGAACCACACTATAGATCCCCAGTCGGTCTTCGCACTGTGCAAGACGGAGCTGGCAGTCAACTACATACCCTCGTACCTGCATGTTCTGCCAGAGCTCCCCAAGACCCTCACAGAGAAACCGCTGACGCGTGAACTGAAGCAGCTATATGACAAAGGTGCCGGCAAGATCTACAGGTTTGAGGACTACAAGTAAGGAACTTTCCCTGCCTTTGGGCCGATTCATGCTCGCCACAGAGCAGGAGCAGCCCGGAATAGTGCGGAGTCGGAGGTCTGGTCATGCCGTATACGGAGCTGAATCTGGATCTGACTGAGGAACACAGACTTCTCAAGAACGAGGTGCACAAGTTCGCTGTCGAGGTGCTCAGGCCTGCATCCCTGGAACTGGACAAGATGTCCCCGGAGGATGTCATTAGGAAGGGCTCTCCCTATTGGGAGTGCATGGCTCAGGCCTACCGCAACAACTACCACACGGTCCTCATCTCGGATGAATACGGGGGGCTGGGGCTGGACCCGCTGGGTGTCCACATCTTCTGGGAGGAACTGGCCTACGGGAGCGTGGGGTTCGCCGTGTCCCTGGGCTGCAGTTGCTTCTCTTCGTTCTATGCCACCCTGCTCTGTGACGACTACCTCATTGAGAAGTTCGTGATCCCCTTCGTCAACTGCAAAGACGCAAGCGTCATGAGCTGCTGGGCCATAACAGAGCCATCCCACGGGTCGGACAACCTGATGGCAGGAACCCCTTTCTTCCGCGATCCCTGCTCCTGCCAGGAGGTGAGAGCCGTGAAGAAGAGGGGAAGATGGATTCTCAACGGTCAGAAGTCGGCGTGGGTTTCAAACGGACCCATTGCATCGGACGCAGCCCTCTTCGTGAACATCGACCCTGGAATGGGGTTTGCCGGTGGAGGCATAGCGCTGGTGGATCTCCATCAGCGCGGCATTTCCAGAGGCAAACCGCTCAACAAGATGGGCCAGAGGGAACTGCCTCAGGGCGAGATATTTTTCGATGATGCGGTCTGCCCTGAGAAGCACATGATCATTGATCCGGAGAGCTACGAGTCCATCACGGAATTGACTCTCGGGCATGCGAACGCGACGATGGGGGCCTATTTCACCGGCGTGGCTCAGGCAGCCTACGATATGGCGGTCCAGTACAGCCGCGATCGCGTGCAGGGTGGCAAGCCCCTCTGCCGGCACGAGACGGTGCAGAGGAAGCTGTTCGACATGTTCGTTGGGATTGAGACAGCCAGGGCGTTTTCCCGCAGCGCCATGGTGTTCAACATGAACACCACGCCTCCGCTGGTGCAGTACTCCATCGCTTCGAAAGTCTACTGCACGGAGGTGGCCTTCAAGGTGACCAGCGAAGCGCTGCAACTGTTCGGGGGACACGGGCTGACGAAGGACGCCCCGGTAGAGAAGCTGTTCCGGGATGCCAGAGCGGGCATGATAGAGGACG
>JAUCPZ010000216.1 GCA_030372995.1 Dehalococcoidia bacterium | reverse complement strand
CGCTGTCTCGTGGGCTCGGAGATGTGTATAAGAGACAGCTTTACACCCTTTCCCAACGTAGGTCTTGCTGGGTCTCCAAGACCGGAACTTAGGGTTTAGGATTTGGGATTTCGCGCCGAAGGCGCGCGGCTTCGCCCCTCTTAACGCCCCATGCCTGTGTGGGCAGGCAGCCGGCTGCAACGAGCCGTGCCAGAGCTCGTCAAACGCCATCAGCTATCAGCCATGAGCTTAGCGTTTAGTGCTTAGGATTTCGGATTCGGGATTTTGGACTTGGCGCTTCGGCTCGCCCCGCCATGAGCCTTTAGCTATAAGCGATGAGCCAAAAGCTAGCCGGGCTGGCACTTCTCCAGCTCGCCTCTGAGCGGCAATCCCCCTCAGTCAACCGGAGCCTATTTCCTCGGTTCGGCTCCCCTGCCCAGGAACGCGCTGAACAGGTCAATAGGTATCGGGAAGACCACCATGTTCGTCCGCTCGGTGGCTATCTCCTTCAGCGTCCCCAGGTACCGCAACTGCAGCGCCGCCGGCTGCTGCGCCAGGACGGCCGCCGCCTGCGCGAGCTTCTCTGATGCCTGCAGCTCGCCGTCAGCATGTACGATCTTCGCCCTCCTGTCCCGCTCCGCTTCAGCCTGCGCCGCCATCGCCCGCTGCATGCCTTCCGGAAGCTGCACGTCCTTGATCTCGACGGTGCTCACCTTGACGCCCCAAGGATCTGTTTGCTCATCGACGATCTGCTGCAGCCGGGAGTTCAGCTTGTCACGGTGGGAGAGTATCTCATCCAGTTCCGACTGGCCTAGCACGCTGCGCAGAGTGGTCTGAGAGATCAGCGACGTGGCTCGAATGTAGTCCGCCACCTTCAGCACTGCCGAGTCAGCGTTTATCACCCGCAGGTATACCACGGCGTCCACTTTGATGGTCACATTGTCCCGGGTTATCACCTCCTGTGCCGGCACGTCCATGGTCACGATGCGGGTGTCCACCTTCCACATCCGGTCGATGAGCGGGATGATGACCCTGAGACCAGGCTCGCGTATGCCCACAAAGCGCCCCAGCCGCAGTATGACACCCCTCTCGTACTGCGCCACAACCTTGAGCGCCGCTGCCAACAGCACGATGACCAGAATGACGAATATGACTATGCCGACCCACACTGCTGCCATTGCTTCTTACCTCCTACTCAGACTTCTTGACCACTTTGAGCCGCAGTCCGTCAACCCCGGTGACCGTAACCTCTTCTCCGGGTTCCGCCTTGCCTGCCTCCAGCGAGGCACTCCAGATCTCTCCCTCCACGAAGACCGTGCCCCTGGGATCGAGTGCCTCGCGCACCACGGCGGTCTGTCCGATCAGCCCTTCCCGCCCCGTGTTCACCGGCCGCCTCTGGGACCGGATGATCACCGTCACCACAACCAGGAAGACGGCCCCGATGGCGCCTATGACTATCCCCATCACCCAGGGGTTGACCTCAAACGGCGTTCCACTGAAGAGCAGGAGCGATCCGGCCACCAAAGATACCATACCTCCCGCAAAGAGCAGTCCGAAACTGGACGTGAATGCTTCAGCCACAAAGAGCGCGAAGGCCAGTAACATCAGCAGCAGCCCGGCGTAGTTGGCCTCCAGCAGCCCAAGAGAGTATACGCCGAGCAGCAAGCATACGCCACCGAGCACACCAGGCAGCACCACCCCGGGATGCAGCAACTCGATCAGCAGGCCCAGCATCCCTATGCTCAAGAGTATGTAGGCAATCGTCGGGTCGCTGATCTGCAGGAGGAACTTCTCCGTACCCGTCATCCGCACGTAGCGAAAGCCGGCATCCGCAGGAATGCTGAACATCTGCCCGCTGGCCAGGGTAATGCCGGTTCGCAGCCTCTCCAGCAACTCCTCGATGTCCCTGGCGCCAGCGTCATCGATCAGCGGCGGCTCGAGCCTCTCCACCCCAAGAACCTGCTGGTTGAAGCTGGATAGAGGTACAATGCCCCGGGCCTCACTTGACGAGAAGGATGCCGCCTCCGTCACCGCCTTCATAGCCGCCGCCTCGTTACGTCCGTGCTCCTCGGCTATGCTCTTCATCCAGTGGCTCGCCAGGTTCACCGCCTTGGCCCTCTCATCGTCAGACAGCTCGCCACCTCCGCCCGCAATAGGCGTTGACGCCCCGATCACACTCCCCGGAGCCATAGCCGCCACGTCCGCTGCCAGCGTGATGAAAGCGCCGGCCGAGGCCGCCCATGACCCCTCTGGGACGTAGACGATAATGGGGATGTCCGCCTCCGAAATGCGCCTGACGATGTCCTCAGTAGACGAGAGCAAACCGCCGGGCGTGTCCAGTTCTATCAGGCACGCCGCGGCTCCGTCCTTCTCGGCCTTTGAGATGCCGCGGTCGACGTACCGGGCGAGAGACGGATTGACCGTGCCATCCACCCTGAGTACGTGCACCATCGGAACCTCATCCTGAGCGCCGACCGGCGCCGTCATGCAGGCGAACAGTGTCAGGAGAATCAGGAATACGGAGCCGTAGGCAATGCGAAAGGACATTGTAATCTCCTCCGACACGCTGATTATAGGCCAGCCGTCCGACGTGGCACAAGTGAATGTTTCCCAGCGTCCTGAGGTCAGCCGGGCGTATTCCGCGCTCAAATCGCGCTCGGCCGGTCACCCCCTGTGCTATAATCGGGGTGTAATGGGGACGGATAAGACGCTGGTAACCAACCGCCGGGCCCGCCACGACTACGACATCGACGAGACCCTGGAGACGGGCATCGTGCTCACGGGCACCGAGATCAAGTCGTTACGCGCGGGGAAGGCGAACATAGCCCAGTCTTATGCTGCCATCCAGGATGGTGAGCTCTGGTTGTTCAACGCCCACATCGCCCAGTACGATGCGGGCAACCGCTATAATCACGAGCCGACGCGGCCGCGGAAGCTGCTGGCGCACCGCAGCGAGATCAGGGACTTGGCCCTCAGAGCCAGCCAGAAGAGGTTCACCCTAGTCCCTCTGCGACTGTATTTGAGGAAGAGCCTCGCCAAGGTCGAACTGGGACTGGGCAGGGGCAAGAGGATGTACGACAAGCGCGAGGCGATGGCCAAGCGCGCTACGGATCGGGAGATCGAGCGCTCTTTAAAAACACGCCGGTTACACTGACAGTGGGGACGCGTGGCTTCGACAGGGGAAGGCGCGACAAGATTGCAGGCTGAGGTGCCACTACCCTCACAAATCCAGTGGCAAACAAGTAACTGGCGAAAAAGAGCCTGTTCTCGTAGCCGCCTGATAACGGCTACCGTCCGCTCTGATCTCACCCCGATGGGTCAGGGATGGGCGACGCAATGTCGGGGTGCGGCCATCTGACGTCGATCAGGGTAGCCTAAGGAAAATCGACTGGTCCGGCCGAGCCTCTGTTGACTGACGCCGGCCGGGCGAGAGAGGAAGTCAACTAAGCCTGTAGCAGATCTGGAGCAAGTTCTCCTGGACGGGAGGTTCGACTCCTCCCCGTCTCCACCAACCCCGATCGGGCTCCTTTCCAGAACCCGAAATCGCCTTCCTTTCTTCCACATCTCCGAGCCTGAAGACCAGCATCCTGTTCTCAGCCAACCGCTTCAACGAGTCAAACAAAGGACAGCGTGGCCACCTAGCCCAAATCCCTGAATGGACCGCGAGGCCGCCAGATCAACCCGAACCGCCCCAAGCATTTTCCTGAACAGCCTGTGCCTCCTCCAGAGTGGCCTTCTCTCAGATAGACCCGAGGTCCTCAGTATTCTCGGCGGTGATCACAGCATCGTTCATACCTTGGCTGAAGTTGACAGCCATCATCCGTCGTCTGCTATCATGTTCCAGGCTTCGGCAGGCGTTTGGCACTCCAAGGACCGCGGCGGCGGGCCCAGCAACTCGGCTGGCCGCTACGGCACATGTTGGCAGCCTGCCCGGCGAGACCGAAAGATGTTCCGCTCTCGATTGATTGCCAATGCAGCCACACCTCCTCAACCTATACTGGACGCTCCAGCAGCCACATTCGCGCTGCAGATGAGCCTCCATTGGTGAATCGTCTTCTGGGGCTAAAGTTGAGCAGGAGAATCAAGAGCCGGGCACCGCTCAAGATTGGCCATAATCGCGATGCCGCCGATCTACCGCCCCGCCCCGAAGAAGACGCCAGACAAGTGCTTGCCGCCATTATGGCGGGACTGATGGCATGAGCTCACCATCGTCACACGACACGCGGCCCAGCGCGTCACACACGAACGGGGTCAGTGCAATTCTGTGGACCCTTGTGCCCCGATTGAAAGAACATTGGCCACTTCTCTGCCTGGCCTTGATCTCCCTCGCCATGCACCTGAGCATCGCAGACTACCCCGAGTCATGCGTCTGTGACGAATGCTACTACATCCCGCAAGCCGTCTCAATTATTCACGAGCGCGGTCCTCAGGTTCTTGAAGCCGACCCTACTTTTCTGGACCATCCTTGCCTTGCCAAACTTCTCGTGGCTGGAGGGATAGCAGCGTTTGGAGACAACCCGTGGGGGTGGCGAATCCCCTCAATCATCTTCAGCGTGGCCTCTGTGGGCATCTTCTACTCCATCTGCAAGAACCTGGCAGGCAGGCAGACTGCATCCTTTGCCTCCCTCCTCCTAGTCTTTGAGAACTTCACCTTTTCTTGGTCCGGTCTGGCGATGCTCGATGTGTTCTCGCTGACATTCATGCTTTCTTCCTTCCTGCTCTTTCTACACAAGAGATACTTCCTTTCAGGAACCGCGCTGGCGCTGGCCGGGCTCTGCAAGCTGCCTGGGCTTTTCGGCATCATTGTGATCCTGGGATACTGGGCTTTCGACAAGAAGAGGACATCCGTCCGCAACATTGCTGGCCTGGTCTTCTCATTGGTCGTTGTCTTCCTGCTGCTGATGCCAGTCTGCGACTTCGCGGCTACGAGTCAGTGGTTCAATCCTGCCGATCGGATCTCCGGCATGCTGACAAAGGCCGCGTCTTTGAAATACAGCGATGTTCCGCCGGAGGTGCGACTTGAGAGCGGGATGGCCTATCCCTGGCAGTGGATTCTGAGCCCGGGCAATTGGGCCGAGAGCGATGGCAAGAAGATCTCTCTTGGGTTCACACCCATGTTCTTCCCCCTGATATTGCCATCAGTCATATACATGGCCTACGAGGCGATAACGAAGATGAGGCGGTGGGCGGTCTTCGGGGTCCTGTGGTTCGGGGCTACCTACGTCGTGTGGATACCAGTGGCGCTGGTGACTGACAGAGCCATGTACCCATTCTACTTCCTTCCCACAGTGGGTGCCATATGCATGGGTATCGGAGCTGGCATACGGAGTCTCTGGCAAATGTCCAAGAAGAAGGACGGAAGGCACGTGCGATGGCTCCTCAAGGGGATAGTGCTATCGTACCTGATCCTCTATCTGTTGACGTTCTTCGCCATCTCCACTTTCGGACGGGGCACTGCTGTTGTGTCTTCGAGCCCTCCACCGCCGTAGAGCCGTCTGATCACAGAACGACTCGCGTCTTACGTCCCCTGTCGCCAAGGCTAGCGCTCGGCACTCTCTGAAACGCGCCAGTCGCTGATATTGACCATCGCCATTGGCCCCGTGTGCATGCACCACGATTCGACAACGGCTGCGGTCCAGCTACACGCACTTCCTCCGAGGTGACACGCTCCCGACACCTCTCCACATCCCTGTCTCTTTCAGCCCCAGCGGGTCAGACGGTGCAAGTCCTTCTGACATGCATCATTGTCAGCAGCCATCTCTGACACTGCTCACCAGCCTATGCCTCGCCAGGTGTACCCACGGAAGCAGAGGTGTCCAACTGACTGTCCGCGTTTCCAGACATACCCCATCCCATAGAACGTTGCATGTGGAGTGCGGGGCCTCGCCTTTCCTCTGAGTGTGCAGAGTACACGTTGGAGCCATGGACTCTGGCCTCCCTATCCGCCGATCTCGTGCACCCGCCCCCAAGCATATGGAAGGAGCGTAGAGCGGCACACAGAGACGCGTCCGAGAGGCCGCGCATCGGCGATCAGACCCAGGCGTCTGTTTCGGCCGTGTCCTCCCACCGGCCTAGTCCAGCCCGATCCAAGCACCATGAATGACAACGCAAACGGTCTGGATCAGGCCTTCCCCCGGGATCACCCAGCCCTCTCTCGGGCCACAACAGTAGAACAAAGAGGGGCTCTGCCCCTCTTTACACCCTTTCCCAACGTAGGTCTTGCTGGGTCTCCAAGACCGGAACTTAGGGTTTAGGATTTGGGATTTCGCGCCGAAGGTGCGCGGCTTCGCCCCTCTTAACGCCCCCTGCCTACAACAGGCCGCCGCTGGCTGCAACGAGCGGTGCCAGAGCCGCTCACTGCCATGAGCCATCAGCCATGAGCTATGAGCCTAGCGTTTCGTGCTTAGGATTTCGGATTTCGCGCCGAAGGCGCGTGGCCTCGCCTCTCTTTACACCCTCTGCCAACGTAGGGCTTGCTGGGTCTGGAAGACGGGGACTCGGAAGTTGGCACTTCCGCTCCTGTGCGCGTGGCTCCGCTCCTCTCCGCCTAGGACGGACCTTCGATTGATGCCCTGTGCCTGCGCGGGTAGAAACGTCTTTGAAACCGGCTGCCACCGACTGTCATTCCCGCGGAGGCGGGAATCCAGAGGGGCATGCGGGGAGCGTAGCTCCGCTCCTCTCCGCCTGGTGCTGAACTTCGACTTGGGGCCTGTGCGGGGAGAGAGCCGGCTGCAACAAGAGGTGCCGTATACGGCCACTGGCATGAGCCGTGAACATAGAGATCAGAGTCTAGTACTTAGGATTTCGGATTTAGGATTTCGACTTCGAGCCCGTCATGCTATGAGCCATGAGCTTGGCGGTTCTGTTCATCACCAAGCCCTCTCTCGGGCCAGACGACTAGTCTGAGAGGGGCTTCGCCCCTCTCAACGCCCTTTGCCAACGTAGGTCTTGCTGGGTCTCCAAGACCGGAACTTAGGGTTTAGGATTTCGGATTTCGCGCTGAAGGCGCGCGGCTTCGCCCCTCTTTACACCCTTTGCCAACGTGGGTCTTGCTGGGTCTCCAAGAGCGGAACTTAGGGTTTAGGATTTGGGATTTCGCGCCGTGCCCCCCGATGCCAGGTCCGGCAACTGCCCTGCGCTGGCGGCCGCTAAAGCGGCGCCACCATCGCGGCTGTCAGCCCACCCACCACCACTACGGCCGCAACCGCAGCCACCACCACCAGCGCCGTCGGCACGCCTGGTGCCTCACTGGTTGCGAAGCCCGTCTCGTTGGACCACTCCGACCACGCCCCCTGGCTGTCCTGGTATCTCACCTGCCAGTAGTACGTCTCGCTGTGCTCCAGCGCATCGGAGGGCACGCTGATCTGCGTCAGATCGGCTGTGACTACCCCGCTGTCGAATACAGGTGCCGAATAGTTCCCGGCAGCCGCGGTCACCCGCCACTGCGACGCCTTGTGGGTCTCACCAGCGTCCGGATCGCTGAATGCCGACGCCCTCAGCGTCGGTGTCCGGCTCACCCCGCTCGCGCCGTCAACAGGTTCCAGGTTAGCCGGCTGCCCGGGGCGGTGAGTCGTGGTGAACATGGTCTCCTCCGAGAACTCAGACCAAGCCCCGTGGTTGTCCTGATACCTGACCCGCCAGTAATAGGCCGTGTTGTCGGCCAGGACTCCTGCGGGTACGGAGAACCGCGTCAGGCTGCTCCCTTGAGTCGTCTGGTCCAGCAAAGGCGCGGAGCTGCTGCCGGTGGCTGCGCGGATCTGCCACTGCGAGGCCGCGTGCGTGTCCCCGGGTTGAGGGTCAACGAAATCCGACGTCACGAGCGTCGGGGTCATCGAACTCGCCAGCCTCCCATCCTCCGGAGAAACGTTGACCGGGCGCTCCGGCGGGCTCTCCGTAGTGAACGCCGTCTTCACTGAGTACAGCGACCATTCCCGGCCGCAATCCTGGTGCCTCACGCACCAATAGTAAGTGGTATAGGGCTCGAGAACACCCGCGGGCACCTGGAAGCTCAGCAGGTGCTCCAGATCGGGCCCGCTGTCGAACACGATGCCGCAGTTGATCTCGCAGTTGTCCGTCACAATCAGCCACTGCGACGCCCGGTGCGAATCGCCGCAGGGATCCGCGAACGCGCCGCACTCCAGCACAGGGGTGAGACTAACATAAGTAGCCTCCACGGCCGGAGAGAGATTCAAAGGCCGGTTGGGCTCAGGGTTCCATATGCAAGCATACTTCAGGTCGCCCGTGACCGGCGAATCATAGCTGACCGCAGGGTGCCCACACCGGTCAAAGGCCACCGACGTGTGATGGCCTGCCATTTGCCTGTCATCTACGGTCTCCAGCGTCCACTTCTGTCCGTTCCAGCGAGCCACCTTCAGCGTCCCTTTCGTCGCGTCATGGTAGCTGATAACCGGCCTCATCAGGGGGTCGAACGTCAGCGACGAGTAAAGGCCGACCCGTCCTTCCGAGTCCACCACTTGCCGCACCCAGTCCGTCCCCATTCCTTCTGCATACTTCAGGTCACCGTTGACCGCATCGTAATAGCTGATCGCCGCGTTCCCTTCGCAGTAGAAACGCAGCGAACCGAAGGATTCCACCCGGTCGATGAAACCAATGCTGTCCACGATGCCGATTATCCAAGACGTGCCGTTGTGATAGGCGCACTTCAGCCGCCCGTTGGTGGCGTCGTAGTAGGCGATTCCGGGATTCCCGGCTGAATCGAAGTCGAGGGAAGAGAACCCTCCCACATCGCCTTCATCGTCGACCACCACCGCGACCCAACTGGCGCCATTCCAGCGGGACAACTTCAGGGCGCCGCTGGTGGCGTCATAGTAGCTGATGGCCGGATAACCCGCGCTGTCGAAAGCCAGCGAACTGAAACTGCCGACATCGCCGCTGCTGTCCACGGTGCTGGTCTCCCAGGCCGACCCGTTCCAGTGCGCGTATTTCAGGTCGCGGCGGCTCACTTCATAGTAACTGATCGATGGGTACCCCGCGCCGTCGAACTTCAACGATGTGTACCGTCCGACGTCACCGTAGACGTCGACCCTGGCTATCTCCCAGTGGTCGTTCTGCCACAGCGCATACCGGAGCTCACCCTCTCTGGGGTTGTAGTAGCTGATAGCCGGGTTATTCTCGGGGTCGAAAGCCAGCGACGAGAACCTTCCCACCCAAGGATAGGTGTGTACTGTCTCGATATTCCACTTCCCCGTGCTCCGGTCAGCCACCTTCAAAGCATCATTTGTGTAATCGTAGTACGAGATCACCGCGCCGTCAGAAGCATTGAAGTCCAGAGATGTGTAGCTGCCCACATCTCCCGTGCTGTCCACCTTTGTCACATCCCAGCCGGTCCCGTTCCAGTGGGCATACTTCAGGTCCCGGTTCAACACATCGAAGTAGCTGATGCCCGGCCGGTCCTGGGAGTCAAAGGCAAGCGACAGGCACCAGCCCACCCAATTTGCATTGTCGATTACTTCGGTGTCCCATGAGGAGCCATTCCACCGGGCGAACTTCACCGTGCCAGCCGTGGCATCATGGTAGGCCACCGCCATGTTCCCGGCGCTGTCAAAGGCGAACGAAGAGTGGCGACCCACATCTCCCGTGCTGTCGACCACCATCCATATCTGCCAGCAAAGCC
>JAUCPZ010000215.1 GCA_030372995.1 Dehalococcoidia bacterium | reverse complement strand
ACCGTTCGGAACTCGTCGGCAGCGTCAGATGTGTATAAGAGACAGGCACGACACAGCGAAGGAGTTCGACATCGAGGAAGCTGTCGGGATCCTGAACAGCGGGGTAGAAGCCCTCGAGGTCCTGGCTCCAAGGATCGCAGGGCTCTCCAGGATGCCACTCACGGTGAAGCGGCTCTCCTCCGTCTCGAGGAACATCGAGCTCCCGAACCGTGACTGGGGGCATGTCCTCCAGCAGCTCGAACCCGCCAGGACCATGTGGGACCTGATGCAGGCCATCACCCACAGAGTCACCCACAACACCCGGGGCCGGAGCCTCATCACCACCTCGGAAGAGGTAGGGGACTACTTCCTGAGCCGCCTGGCTGCGTGATCAGGGCCATTCTGAGCAGATAATCCACCCCTTCTGAACTCGTTGCGTACAGCAATATGCCAGAACCTGCAATTTGAAGGTTCTGGGCAATATGCTGTGACGTAAGCAGATAGCATCGCATCGCAAGAAACCCGCCGTCACTATTTGTGACGGCGGGATATCATGCTGATCTACATGTAGATAGCTTCATGCTGAAAGGAGGCCGCCTCGATGGCGATCCGTACTGCCCTGGCCCGGGCCAGGCGCCCGGGCCTCCTCATGCCTTTCGCCGAGTACCTGGCTTCACCGGGCATCCACTTCTCGACCCTCCGGTACATGGGGCAGAGCCCACTCCACTACCGGCATGCAGTCGACTGCCCTCCTACCGAGACCCAGGCAATGCTCCTGGGCAGGGCGACCCACACGGCTGTCTTCGAGCCGATGCGATTCCAGCTCGACTACGCCATCTGGTCAGGAGACCGCAGGGGAGCTGCCTACCAGCAGTTCGCCGACGAAGCCGCCGCCCAGGGCCGCTCGATCCTGAAGGAGAACGAGTACAACACCGCCCTGGCCATCCGTGACTCCGTCCGGGGGATCCCGGAGATCGCAGCCTTCCTCGAGAAAGGTCAGCCTGAGACCAGCCTCTTCTGGGTAAACCCCCAGACGGGGTTAGCCTGCAAGGGGAGACTCGACTGGATAGCGGGAGAAGGAGTGATCCTCGACCTGAAGACGACCAGCTCGATCGATCCCCGGACCTTCGCTGCTCACGCCTGGAGGATGGGCTACTTCCACCAGGCCGCCATGTACCAGGAGGGTCTCGACGTTTCAATTAGCAACGTCGGAGTCTCGCGCTGCGGCCTGATCGCCGTGGAGAAGGAGGCTCCCCATGCCTGCCGTCTCTACTGGCTCGATCCCGACTCCCTCAGCAGGGCATGGAGCGAATACCAGGGCTGGCTCGGCCAGGTGAAGGACTGCATGGCCTCCGGTATCTGGCCGGGACCTGGCCCTGTGGAGTCCGAGCTGGCTGCCCCTGCCTGGGCCACAACAGAAGACGAGGCCGTCGACTTCGGCGGCCTGGAGGAGTGATATGTCGAAGAAGCTGGAGAATCCGAATCCCGACTTCCACGTCGACCTGATGTTCCCATCACGCTACCTGCGGGCAGCGGACTTCGAGGGGAAGGCGGTCACGCTGACCATCTCGGAGGTCGTGAAGGACAAGGTGCAGATGGCAACAGGACAGAAGGCCGAGAAGTACATCATCCGGTTCAGGGAGACCGACAAGGAGCTGATCCTTAACAAGACGAACGCCAAGGCCGTCGCGAAGGTCCTCGAAGAGCCGAAGGCCATCAACTGGCCTGGGGAGCGGATCACCCTGAAGCCGACGACCTGCGAGGCATTCGGCGAGATCGTAGCCTGCATCCGGGTGGAGGCCAGCTAAGCGATAAGCCGATAATCCTTGAGCCCAAACACAGACTAGTAAGCATCGGCCCGCGTCTCTAGCGCGGGCCGATTACCACAGAAGTCTCACCGCTTAGTTTAAATGAACAACTCTGACCTAGTCTTGCTGATTCTATGTCTTGTTTGAGAGCTTTCGAAGGAACTCCGCCCAGTACTCACTGGATGGTCGCTCTGAAGCCCATGGCAGACGCAAATCTTCCGAGGCGTGGTATACGGCTGTTAGGCCAACTACGTTTGAGATTGTCCCTTCTGGCTGGCTATAGGAGTGCATCCTGGAGCTGTGGGGTAAAACAATCACATTTTGCCTATCCAACTCAACCAAACGAGTTCCATCCACCATGGTCTGCCCTATGGGAGATGTGCCTGTGATCCATACATAGGGCCGTACAACAGACAGCTTGTCATTGGGTCTGCTGTAGGTTCCATAACCATATGTTCCCGCCTCCAGAGTCAAAAAGATCTCATCGAAGGCGTTGACCATTGGCAGATAGATACTGACTGTCTTGAGGGATGCATCTGTAGCCAGTACATGCTTGTAACCCCAAGTGATCAAAGCAGGTGGAAAGTTCATGAAGTGATCGAGAAGTCTACCGTGCGTTCCCAACCAGGCGGTACGCATCTTGGAGAAGAACTCAGGGTCTCTCAAGTACACGCTTGAGCCAAAATCCTTTGTGCTTCCATACTCTGCGAAGAAGTTTGCCTCCGACTCAGGATAAGCGCTCGAAAACCATAACGGGCGTTGATAATCCTTGCCGGCATCTGCGCTCATCTTGATCCCCTCTTCTTCGATCTGCATCTGAATCTGACATTCAGCATCAACAAGAGGCAACAAGCGAGACCGATTCAAGTTCTGTTTGTACACAACCGCACGGTCGTGTACGCCCGTCCCGTGACACGACCATGCTCAGGCGTGTTCTGGGCTGATTCCAGCCCATTTGGAGGTCTCCATGTGTACAACCACTCCAGCTACCCCCGACAAGCTCGTAATAACCGAGAAAACGCTCTGCTATCGTTCCGTGAGGAGACACAGGATCCCTCTCAACCTTGGATCAGTCTCCTGTGCTGACCAGGCCAAGGCTATCCTCCAGCGCTTGTTCGAGTCCAAGCCCATCGAGGGTATGTACGCAGTCGCCCTGAACAGCAGCGGTGACTTCCTCGGCATGGTGAAGGTGGCCGAGGGCACGGTCGACAGGGCTGCAGTCTATCCAAGGGAACTGGTCAGCTTCCTTCTCGTCGAGACCAGCGCCACAGCAGTCATCCTGGCCCACTCACACCCTGGGGGCAAGGCAGAGCCCAGCCAGGAGGATCTGGGACTCACCACCCGCCTGAAGGACATCCTGCTGCCTCTCGGGGTGAAGGTGCTCGATCACTTCATCTACGCCTGCAGCCGGCCTGGGAAGACCGGGGAGTGGATCTCCCTTCGTGAACGAGGCGACCTGTGAACCCGAGGCAGCAGCCTCATGCCGTCGGCTATGCCCGGGTCAGTACCGAAGAACAGGCCAGGGAGGGTGTCAGCCTGGAGGCTCAGAGGGCACGGATCGAAGCCTGGGCTCAGGGCAACGACACTCCACTGATCGGCTTCTTCGAGGATGCCGGGATCTCCGGCTCGAGGACCGAGAACCGGGAGGGGCTGCAGGGGGCTATCAGTCTCGCCTGCGAGAAGCGGGCCATTCTGGTCGTCTACAGCCTCTCACGGCTCTCCCGCAGCACGAAGGACACCTTGGCCCTGGCTGAACGACTCGAGAAGGCCGGGGCTGACCTTGTAAGCCTGTCAGAGAAGATCGACACTACGAGTGCTGCCGGGAAGATGGTCTTCAGGATGCTGGCCGTCCTGAACGAGTTCGAGCGCGACCAGATCTCAGAGCGGACTTCAGCCGCTCTTCGTCATAAGAGGGATAAGCGGCAGGCATACTCTCCCACCCCCTACGGTTTCGACCGGGTCGGTGACCTCCTGGTCATCAACCCCGACGAGCAGAGAGTGATCGAGGATATCCTGGATCTCCGGGCGAAAGGATGGAGTCTGCGCGAGATAGCTGGGATTCTCAACAGAGATAGTGTTCCTGCCAAGAATGGCGGTGTTTGGCATCCATCATCCGTACGATCTGTTACTGCAGGAAAGGGGGGGATCGATGAAGACAGAGAATCAGCTGATCCCTTTGAGCAGGACTTCCGGAAGAACCTCTAGCGCTCGTGATATTCGGACAAGGTTGATCAAGCTGACGTTTCGCTCCCCTCGTTCGACCCCACCAAGATAGGTTCTGTGAATGGACGCTCTCTCCGCAAGTTTCTCCTGCGAGATGCCCTTCTCCATCCTGATCGATCTGATGTTGTTCCCGAGCGAGACGAGTTCTGGCCTCTTCATGAGACGAAGAAAGCTGTTTGACGCCTATAAGTCTACAGCCTATAAGTATCATGAGGATGCATGAATCGCACCAACGAATGTCGCAACCAACGACAGGAGAGTAATGAAACCTTTTGTATTCCTGCTTGTCACGGCGACTCTTGCCTATGGGCTGGAGCTGAAGTACGACGATGGTGAGTACGAGGGTTGGGCCGGAAGCTACCAGATATCCGGCGTGTGGTTCGACGCGGAGGATTTCGTGTCGAGCTGCGACTCGTTCGATCTGGACCGCATCGACATCTGGTTCGGTGACGCTCCATGGGCTACTGACTCAGCGCGTATCGTTATCCGTGCTGTGGATCCAGAAATCGGCTTTCCTCTCCCCGGGGTCCCTATTGTCAATGAGTGGATCATCGCCAACCCTTCCGGGGTGACTTCCCTGACCTTCTCCCCGGCCATCACCATTCCAGCCAACTTCGCTGTGCTGGAGTATGGAAGGTCTCAGGCGGAGCCGGCGCCCAAGATCGCTCTGGACACCACGGAAGCTGAAGGCCACACCATCTACCAGCAGTGGGGCTGGGGACCCATCTACTGGTCGTTCTACACCGGGGGCAACTTCGCCATCAGGTGCTACGGGGAGCCTGCGGAGCAGGCCCTGGAGACCTCTACGTGGGCATCGATCAAGAGATGTATCTGAGTGGGTCGATCCTGAGAGGGTTTCTGCACCTACCCAGTTCTTTCGGTCGGAGGAAAACTCCAAGTCTGATACCTGTCATCAATCCCGACTAGAAGAAGGTCATCAATGAGATCCTCGAGCTTCGGGAGAAGGGCTGGAGCTACGAACGGATCGCCGCGGAGCTCAACCAGGAAGGCATCCCCGCGAAGAAGGGCGGGACCTAGTGCCTCTCGTCCGTCAGGTCTGTGTTGAAGGCCACCCCGGGCAGGTGATCGAGAGGGGGGGCAGAAGCCCCCCTCGGCCTCGCCTCCAGGAGGAGGCACTGGACCAAAGCATCTGCAGAGCAACTCGCAGAAGTTGCACCTATTCTTCCTTACCCATGGCTTGAGACGGTATTGGTGGGGAGATTGATATTGACTGTGTTATCCAGCTGCAGGATGATTGAAACACATCAGCAAGGGATCACGAGAGGATGCTGGGTTATACAGACACTCTGAAAACCAGTGTTCGGCGGACACGTGAGTGGAGGTCGTACTGTGGCAAACACGACGACGCAGACTTCTATCGAAGAGTGGGTTAGGAGCCACTGGATGCTCGAGCACCTCGGAGAGTCGTTCAAGAAGCAGCGCTTGCAGCTATTGTCGGGTGGTTTCTTCGAGTTTGACGCGGTTTCCGTAAACCAACGCGTGGTTGCGTCAATCTCAACGTCCAGCGGTAAGACATCTGGCGGCAAGAACCCCGCGGGCAAAATCCACAAGCTACGAGCGGACATGCTGTTCTTGACGTTGGTTGTGGCCGAACGACGTATTATCCTCCTGACCCAGTCTGACATGTACGCCTTCTGCGTGAAGGAGGCGGAGGGCGGGCGGGTACCAAAGAGCATCGAGTTCATGTTAGCTGAGTTGCCGCCAGAACTCATAGGCAGGCTTGAGTCTGCGAGAGAACTGGCGTCCGTTGAGGTACGCACCCAGAAGGTGAATCCATCATGAAGGGGCTCTTGCCGCTAACAAGCGATGAAGCTGAGGAAGCTTTCTGCGGCAGCGATGCATGGTCGATAAGCATGGTACATACTTAGGTACAATCGAATGCTCACGACAGAAACAGCATGAACTCGGGCACAGCTTCTCGGTATGTCTGGGGGCGAACTCCTGCAATGAGTGGTCGCCGGGGAAAGAGCTTGAATACGAGGAGTACAGCCTCATGATCAGCAAGCGATTCCCAGTACTTGTCCAGTTTGAATTCCACCCCGGGTCAACCGATGCTGCTGCAATGGCCGAGTACTTGCACATGGTCATCAATGACGACGCTGCGGTGCCTGGTCTCCGCATTCCCACCAGATTCACGCCGGACGACTACTCGTTCATGCCGCCCGAGCCACGACTAAGCGAGGAGGCAGATCGCGTACTCGTTGTGCTTCTGGTTGACGACCAGCTCGTCACAAATGCGAGGAAGGGAAGGAGTGGCGGTATCACATGGGGGGACTACGCGGTGAAGCTCAGACAGCTTTGCGACGAGTCGCCCAACCATCGCTTTCTGCCGGTGAGCCTCAGCACGTTTGCGTGGCCGTTCGACACTCGCCTCAATGACCTGAGCTTCCTACGCGCTTTCGACGAGCCCGATGAGGAACAGCGAAAAAAGCTCGTTGCACGTCGTATGCTTCACCTTCTGATTCGACGTCTTCGCCCTCATACGGCTGATGAAGACGCCTCTCCTGTAACCATCTTCCTGAGTCACGCCAAGATCGACATTGGAAAACAATCCGGAGTTGTAAACTCTCTGCTTGACTACTTTAAGGCCAATCAACCGGAGAGGACCTGGTTCGACAGCGGGGATATCGCATCAGGGTCTCAGTTCGCCAAGGCAATTGAGAAAGGAGTGACCGACTCTGCGCTCCTTGCAGTAGCGACCGATGCATACTCATCACGGTCGTGGTGCCGCAAAGAAATCCTACTCGCGAAGCACTACCAGAGACCGTTCGTGATCGTCGACGCACTACAAGAGCGCGAGATCAGACGCTTCCCCTATGCTGGTAACGCGCCCGTATTCCGCTGGCGGGACGATCCGCGAGATGTCGTCGACTCTCTTCTTCGAGAGATACTCCGTCATACATACGCGGAGGAGATTCTTCGCCAGCGTGCACGCCCTGAAGACGACATTCTCCCGTCGGGCCCTGAGCTAGTAACGGTTGTGCACCGAGATAAAGCGAAACCTGTATTGTATCCTGATCCTCCGCTCGGAATGGAGGAACTCGCCGTGCTGTCCTTCACGGGGGTCACGGTAGAGACCCCACTTGAGCGATATGCTAAAGCTCACGACCTACGAGCACAGCAGATTCTCGTCGCGTTGTCGATTTCAGAGTCGGAAGACCTCCCGCGATTTGGCCTGCGAAAGCCACACCTCGAAGATATGCTAATTGAGATCTCACGTTACCTTTTAGTCGCTGGGGTTCGCCTTGCTTTCGGTGGTCATCTTGGCTCCGTTGGCTACACCGTCCGCCTCGCGGACCTATTGTATGATCCGATTATCGAGCAACTCCGACGAGAGCCTGCTCATGGATCCGCGCTTCCGGCAGAACTGGTCTCATATTTAGCATGGCCTTTTGCGAATACTACAGCTGAAGTTGCTCGACTCGGAGCGTTAGTCGAAGTACGCCGCTGCACGAGACCTGCAGGACTCGACGAGACGGTCGACGCTGCGTTTGTTGAGACCCCATCAACAGACATACCGATCGACTCCGTGATGCACCGGTTCGCCTGGGCTCGCGGCCTGACCATCATGCGGCAACGACAGACCAAAGAAGTTGCCGCGCGTGTCATTATCGGGGGTCGCCTCGGACCTTCAGGTGATGGCTATCGGGGAAGAATGCCGGGAGTGCTTGAAGAAGCACTATTGGCCATCCGCGCTGAGCGTCCTATCTATCTCGTCGGCGCATTCGGTGGCTGTGCTCGGCTCGTCTTCGATGTGTTGGTTGGCGATCCGCGACCCGAACTTCGGTGGGATTATCACAATTGCGCGCCATATTCAGAGGAGCTTCGGACGCTCTACAAGCAACGTGGAGAAACTTGGGATGAGTACGATGCTATCGCCGACGAGCTGAAGGCACACGGTATCGTTGGGCTAAAAAACGGACTGACGGAGGATCAAAACCGCGAACTTGCCATGACGCGATCGGCAGAGCGAATTGTGGAGCTTGTGCTTCACGGCATTCAGCAATGCAACTATCCAGCTGCTGCTGGTATCGCGGAGTGAACAGCATGACGGATAAGAAGAACATCTTCATCTCTCACGTACATGAGGATGATGACCTTCTCCCCAAGCTGAAGAATCTTATTGGACGCGCGGGCATGGAGGTTCGAGACAGCTCCATCAACAGCGAAAAGCCGAATTACGCTACAAATCTAAACTACATCAAGGAAAAGTACTTACGACCGCACATCGATTGGGCCAGCACCTTAGTCGTCCTCATCACGCGTGACACCGCGCAAAGCGAATGGGTGAACTGGGAGATAAGATACGCAATCGATCAGGGCAAGAACGTCGTGGGTGTTTTCGCCCAAGGTGCGACGGACGCAGACATTCCCGAAGAGCTATTGAAGCTTGGGGACGCTGTGGTTGTCGGTTGGCAAGGAGATCGCGTCGTCGATGCTATCAATGGCAAGATCACTGGCTGGGACGATCCCTCCACAGGGAACCCGCGTACAACGCCGTACTGGGTGGCCAGGAGGTACAACTGCTGATGAAACTCTACTCGTACATCGTTGCGCGTGACTTTGGTTTCGCCCCAAACCCGTTCTACGGGTTCTGCACGTTGGCGACATGCAAGCCGAAGATCCGTGCAGGTGCGAGTGTCGGCGACTGGATCATCGGAACAGGCGCGAAGTCGAAGTATAACTTCGCTGGCCGACTCATCTATGCGATGCGTGTGGGCGAGGTTCTCGACTTCGACACGTACTGGAACGATCCACGGTTCCTTCGAAAGCGCCCCGACCTGAAAGGTAGCCTCAAGGTCATCTACGGCGACAACATTTACCACCGCCAAGGCAAGCAGTGGGCCCAGGCGGACTCGCACCACAGTTTTGAGAACGGCCTTCCTAATATGACGAATATCGCGAGGGATACTGGCGTGGATCGAGTACTCGTCGGCATGAAGTTCGTCTACTGGGGGAAAAACGCGCCAGTGATTACGAAGCAGTTTAGATCCTTCCGAAACACAAACGAGGACATCTGCTGCAAGGCGCGAGGTTATCGAATCTTCGGCGATGAGCTCGCTACCGAATTCGTGGGTTGGCTTGAGCAGCAGGGGAAGTGGGGTTTCCTAGGCGATCCTCTGGAGTTCTCGCGTCATGTTCGTAAACAACCAGACCACGGGGGTGCAGATGCATCTAGGGAAAGACAATAGCCATGGAGCTCATTCGAGGGCGAACGGCTGACACTGTCTGGCGTCAAGCCCATACAGCAGTTTTGGCAACCGCCACAAACGCGAAGCAACCCAGCCGCGCCGGAGAGACGTTGGAGCTATTACATGTTGGCCTCGAAGTAGACGATCCTCGCCAGCGCTGGGTCATCTCCCGGCGGCCCGGGATCAACCCAGCCTTCGCCATCGCCGATGCACTCTGGATTCTTGCCGGGAGCAACGATGCCGCCGTCATGAACTACTGGTTTCGGAGCTTGCCAAAGTTCGCAGGTCATGGGCCAACTTATGCGGGGGCCTATGGCCATCGTCTGCGGAAGCACTTCGGGGTCGACCAGATAAAACGAGCTTGCGCGGCGCTATCCTCAGATCCGAAGAGCCGACAGGTGGTCCTCCAGTTCTGGGATGTTCTCTCCGACCTACCGCAGGCCGACGGGGCACCCCGCAGTGCAGACGTGCCCTGCAACGTTGTATCAATGTTGAAGGTTCGCCATGGACGACTGGAGTGGACGCAGGTGCTGCGAAGCAACGACCTCTATCGGGGCTTGCCCAACAACTTTGTGCAGTTCACCTTGTTGCAGGAAATTATGGCTGGATGGTTGGGCCTCGAGGTTGGCGGGTACCATCAATGGAGTGATAGCCTCCACATCTATACGGATTCACTGGATGAGTTCTCTTGTAGCGGTCCGGTCACCGAGGAGACTAATACTGATTCTCTTTCATTACCCATCGACCGAAGCGACCAACTCATTTACGAGATGTTTCGAAGGATGACAATGCTTACGGCGCCAGAGCTCAACGAGACGCAGGTCTTCAAGCTCGCCACAATAGACAGCTCACCGATCGGCTATCAGAACCTCCTGCGCGTTCTTGCTGCCGATTCGGCTCGTCGGCGGGGTCGTCTGGAGCAGGCCCAAGCGCTCATGGCTGATTGCACGAATCCGCAGCTTCTTCAGGTCTGGTCTGCTTGGCTTGAACGGGTACACGGTGTTCAGTAATGGCAGAGGGGAACGCCTTCATCCTCAAGAGGAACAACATGAACAACAGGCACAAGGTCTTTGTCAGCTACCACCACGAGCTCGACGAGTCCTATAAAAAGATATTCGAGCTCCGCTTCGGGAACAGATTTGGAGCCATTATTCCAGGTTCAGTAGAGGTTGGCGACATCGATCCTGATCTGCCTACCGAGACCATCCGGAAGAAGATTCGAGACGAGTATCTTCGCGACACATCGGTGACCGTCGTGCTGATAGGCGCGAAAACGTGGCAGCGAAAGCATGTCGACTGGGAGATCGGTTCGTCGATCCGAAACACGAAGGCGAACCCTCGCTCGGGGCTCCTCGGTATTCTGTTGCCGACCTACAATAAGTACTACGGTCGCGAAGACCTGTCGAAGTACAACCGTGGAACGATCCCGCCGCGACTCTTCGACAACATCCTGTGCGGGTTCGCAAGCATCCACAACTGGTCCGAGGACGCTGACACCGTGCAGGAGTGGATTCATGAGGCATACCTGCGGAAGAGCCGTGAGTTGCCAGACAACTCACGGGACTCGTTTGGTAAAAACCGCACGGGCTCCACGTGGACCGACTGAGTATGGGACCGCCCTACGAAATCCGGATCCAAGGCGGGCGTGTACTTAAGACGACGCCCGTGTTCGATACGTACTGGCGTTTTGCTTCGGAGCGCCAGGAGATGTTCATGCGCCGCGTGCTTGGAAGCATGCCTCCGTGGACCGAGGACCCAATCCTCCGTGAGCATCGCTTCACGAACACATACCGAGCTTCAGACCGTGTGAGCCAGTACCTGATACGCCACGTGATCTACGAAGGATCGCAGAAAATCGAGGAGGTCTTCTTTCGCACGATCCTATTCAAGCTCTTCAATAAGATCGACACGTGGGAAGCTCTGAATACGGAGCTAGGTGTGTTGAGTTGGCAAGAGTTCTCGTTCGAAGCATACGCGAAAGTGCTCGATAGTCTGCTCGATGACGGCAAGCGTATCTATTCGGCGGCCTACATCATGCCTTCCCCCGCGTTCGGTAGCCCACGGAAGCACCGGAATCACCTGCGGCTCATCGAGTACATGATGGCTGATGGAGCCCCAAGGAAGCTCGCGAAGACGAAATCACTGCGGGGAGCATTTGAGTTGCTGCGTAGCTACCCGTCTCTGGGTTTTTTCCTAGCGTTTCAATTCGCAATCGACCTCAACTACAGCGAACTCACCAACTTCTCGGAGATGGAGTTCGTGGTCGCGGGACCTGGTGCACGGGATGGCATCCAAAAATGCTTCAATGACCCTGCGGGTCTGTCGGATGCTGAGATCATCCAAGTCATGGCTGAGCGTGCTGGTGACGAGTTCGCGCGGCTGGGAGTGAGGTTTCAGAGCCTTTGGGGCCGGAACCTGCAGCTTATCGATTGTCAGAACGTGTTCTGCGAGGTCGACAAGTACGCACGCCTTGCGTATCCCGAGTTCGAGGGAAAATCCGGGCGCGTCCGCATAAAGCAGAGGTTCACTCTGCTCCCGAAAGCGATCCCTCAGTGGTATCCGCCGAAGTGGCACATCAATTCATCAATTGCTCAACAGCATGCTCTCGAAGACGCTCCACGCTTCCACTGAGAATGAACATTCTCCGGATTCTGCTTGACTTCGCTTCACAGCCAAGATAGCCTTCTCCCAACGTACCTCCAGCGACTGGGGAAGGGGCGCCCATGAGCCAGGTCGTGATCACGAATCCCGTCATCAATTCACCTTTCGACGAGCCGACCCGGCACTTCAAGTTCATAGATGAAGGTATCACCAACGAGATCATCGAAGCTCGCAGGGTTAGTTCTTACTTCATCCCCATCGCCCAACCCCGGAAGAAGGGGCGCCAGCAGCTCGAGTTCGACACCGAGTGGACCCAGGACCGCATCGAGGAGAACAAGCTCGTCAACCAGATTCGTCAGCGCATCGCTAACTGGCGTCAGGTGAACAGACAGGGTGTCACTCCGGTCACCGCCAGGCTCCTCGAGTATTGGACTGATCCTCAGCGTGAGAAGAAGCTGTTCTTCTGCCAGATCGAAGCTCTGGAGACAGCCATCTACCTGACCGAGGTAGCCTCCCGCGCCGGTGATGCCTGGATCGAGAATGCCCTGCGCCAAGGGAACGATGCCTCGAACCCCGGCCTGCCCAGGATCGCCTTCAAGATGGCCACTGGCTCTGGCAAGACCGTGGTCATGGCCATGCTCATCGCCTGGCATGCCCTAAATAAGCTGGCCAACCCTCAGGACACCCGGTTCTCTGATGCCTTCTTGATCGCTACACCGGGCATCACGATCCGGGATCGTCTGAGGGTGCTGCTCCCGAATGATCCTCAGAACTACTACCGTCAGCGTGATATCCTCCCCCCGGAAGACCTGGAGAGGCTTGGCCAGGCCAAGATCCTTATCACAAACTTCCAGGCATTCATCCAGCGGGAGAAGATCGCAGCTGGGAAGCTCACGAAGAGCATCCTGTCCCGTGGGAAGACCGACGCCTTCACCGAGACGCCTGACCAGATGATCCGCCGTGTCTGCCGGGAGTTGGGCACCAAGAAGAACATCATCGTCATCAACGACGAGGCCCATCACTGCTACCGCCGGAAGCCCGAGACCGAGTCCGAGGAGGATCAGGTCGATCTGAAGGGCGACGAGCGGAAGGAAGCCGAGAAGCGTGAAGAAGAGGCCCGTGTCTGGATCTCCGGAATCCAGGCAGCCCAGAAGAAGATCGGCGTGAAAGCCGTCTACGACCTCTCAGCGACGCCGTTCTTTTTACGGGGGTCAGGCTATCCCGAAGGCACCTTGTTCCCCTGGGTGGTGTCTGACTTCTCCCTGATTGATGCTATCGAGTCGGGCATCGTGAAGGTCCCCAGGGTGCCGGTGGCTGACGATTCGATGACCAGCGAGTACCCGACCTACCGTGACCTCTGGCTGCATGTCCGTGATGGTCTGCCCAAGAAGAGCCGGAAGGACATCGAGGTCACAGGCGAGCCCCAGCTCCCGGCCAAGCTCCAGGGAGCCATCCACAGCCTGTACGGAAACTACGAGAAGTACTACAGGCTCTGGGAGGAGAACACCGAGGCTCAGGCGGCTGGTGCAACACCTCCCGTCTTCATCGTAGTCTGCAACAATACGAACGTCTCGAAGCTGGTGTTCGACTACATCGCTGGCTGGGAGAAGCAGATCGGCGACAAGACGGTTGTCCAGACCGGCCAGCTCCCGATCTTCCGTAATGACGACGGTGCCGGCGAGTGGCTCCAGCGCCCTAACACCATCCTGATCGACAGCCAGCAGCTCGAGTCCGGCGAAGCGATGAGCGACGACTTCAAGAAGATCGCCTCCCGCGAGATCGAGGAGTTCAAGGCCGAGTACCGTATCCGCTTCCCGGGCCGTGACACCGACCAGCTCACCGATGAGGACCTTCTTCGTGAGGTGATGAACACGGTCGGCAAGCCCGGTAAGCTAGGAGAGCAGGTGAAGTGCGTGGTCAGCGTCTCCATGCTCACTGAGGGCTGGGACGCCAACACTGTCACCCACATCCTGGGGATCCGTGCCTTCAGTACACAGCTTCTCTGCGAGCAGGTGGTGGGCCGTGCCCTGCGCCGGATGAGCTATGCCACGAACTCCCAAGGGATGTTCGAGCCGGAGTACGCAGAGGTCTACGGCGTGCCGTTCTCGTTCATCCCGACTCAGGGAGGCGGGATCGACCTTCCCCCGCCTGTCATCCCCACCAGGGTTCGAGCTCTCGAGGATCGTGTAGCCTGCGAGATCACCTTCCCCCGCCTTACAGGCTATCGCTACGACATCGCGGGGGAGAGGATCGCAGCTCAGTTCACCGAAGACTCGAAGCTGGCTCTCACCACCGAGGACATACCGACCCGAACCGAGATGGAGCCCATTGTCGGCGTGGGAGAGATACACACCCTGGATGACCTGAAGAGGCATCGCGACAACGAAGTCGCCTTCCTGCTAGCCAAGGTGACGCTGGAGCGGTACTTCTCGACAGAGGGTGACTTCAAGCCCTGGTTGTTCCCTCAGCTACTGGCCATCGCCAAGCGCTGGATGGCCGAGTGCGTCATCCTCAAGGACAACACCTTCCCCCAGCTCCTGTTGCTGAAGGAGTTCGCCCATGGGGCCGTGGATCGCATCTACCGCTCCATCGTACAAGCGAGTCCAGGCAGGACCACGCTCAAGCCCATTTTGCGGCCCTACGATACGGTAGGATCGACCCGGTTCGTCGACTTCGACACCACCCGACCGGTATGGGCTACGGATCCACGGAAGTGCCACATCTCGCACGTCGTGGCCGATACCGACTCCTGGGAGCAGAAGATGGCTCTGGTGCTGGAGGATATGCCCGAGGTCATCCGCTACGTGAAGAACCACGGGCTGAACTTCCTGATCCCCTACACCTTCGAGGGGCGGGAGAGTAACTACATCCCGGACTTCATCGCCTGCGTGGATGACGGGCATGGGCCTGAAAACCTCCTCAACCTCATCATCGAGGTCACTGGGGAGAAGAAGAAGGACAAGGCCGCCAAGGTGGCCACGGCCCGTACCCTTTGGGTGCCTGCCGTGAACAACCATGGTGGCTTCGGCAGATGGAGCTTCCTCGAGATCTCCGACCCATGGGATGCCGAGGGAACGATCCGGGGGCATCTGAGAGCCCTGGGCTCTGGAGAGGGTAGCTGACATGGCTCCGAAGAAGAAGGCAGACAGGCCGACTCCGGTGGATTCGATCCGCCACAAGGACACCCGGACGAACATCCCGACCGAGGAGCTACGTGATTTCGTGGAGGAGTCTGAGACCGAGCTGAAGACCATGCTCTATCCCAGGGATCCCTCACTCGATCCCCAGCTCGTCTGGAAGGGTAAGGACGAGCAGGACCGGAAGGACCTCGCCGTCCCTGTCGTCCCCATCTACATCCAGGAGAAGATCCATCCCCAGGCCATCATCGATTCGCTACCCCGGAAGGAGCGGGAGTCTGGTGCACCGGACCTATTCGCTGACTTCAACGGTCTGCCGGAGGAGTTCGACCAGCGGGTGGACTTTTACAGGCACGAAGGTCACTGGTCCAACAGGATGATCCTTGGTGATTCTCTACTGGTGATGACAAGCCTGGCCGAAAAGGAGGGTCTGAAGGGCAAGGTCCAGTGTATCTACATCGACCCGCCCTACGGCATCAAGTTCGGCTCGAACTGGCAGGTCAGTACTCGGAAACGCGACGTTAAGGACGGCAAGGCAGAAGATGCCAGCCGTCAGCCCGAACAGGTCAGAGCCTTCCGGGACACCTGGAAGCTTGGGATCCACTCCTACCTGTCATATCTGCGAGATCGACTGGTCGTAGCAAGAGATCTCCTTACCGAGACTGGGAGCATCTTCGTCCAGATCGGTGATGAGAACGTACATCTGGTGAGAAACTTAATGGATGAGGTGTTGGGGAGCGAAAACTTCGTTTGTCAGATTGTCTTTCAAAAAACCGGTGGCTTCACACCAACGACAATACCGAGTATTGCCGACCATCTCCTCTGGTATGCTAGGAACAGGGAAACAGTTAAGACTAGACCTCTTCACGTTTCTGTTCCTATGCCGCCACCAGAAGACCCGAATTATGTGTGGCTTGAACTCGCAGATGGGACCATTCGGAAGATGACGCCAGATCAAAGGCGTCATGTAGAACCCATCACCGAGGGAGCACGTGTATTTCGACATGGGCCTTTGACTTCCGACGGTAAGTCTAGCTCACCACAGGAATTCACCTTCGATGGCGAGACTTTCACACCTCCAGGCAGTAGCCACTGGAAGACTACAATTGAAGGATTGGAGAGAGTCCGTGCTGCAAACCGGTTGATTCGTTCTGGAGGCAATCTAGCACACAAGCTTTTCTGGGATTACTTCCCAGCAGAGCGTATCTCCAATATATGGATGGACACTCAATCTGGCGGCTTCAACGATCCCAAAGTTTACGTTGTGCAGACTACAAATAAAGTCGTCGAGCGCTGCCTCCTGATGACCACTGATCCCGGCGACCTCGTTCTCGATCCCACATGCGGTAGTGGTACAGCGGCCTACATCGCCGAGCAGTGGGGGCGTCGCTGGATCACCTGCGACACCAGCCGGGTCGCCCTGGCCCTTGCCCGTACCCGCCTGATGGCCGCTCGCTATCCCTATTTCCTGTTGGCCGATTCCCAGGAGGGCATCCGCAAGGAGGCCGAGCTGGCGGGTAGTATCCCAGCCCAGGTGAAGACCGAGAGCGACATCAGGCGAGGCTTCGTCTACAAGCGAGTTCCCCACATCACCCTCAAGAGCATCGCCAACAACCCAGAGATCAGGGAGGGCATGACCCGCGATGAGATCGATGCAGCCATCGCCCGCCATGCCGATACCGAGATGCTCTACGACCAGCCCTACGAGGACAAGACCACGGTCCGGGTCACCGGCCCCTTCACCGTCGAGAGCCTGTCCCCGCACCGAGTCCTCTCCGTAGCAGACGATGACATGGATGGCCGAATCTCTGACACAGAGGCGAAGTACCAGGTCGACTTCACCACCATGATCATCGAGAACCTCAGAAAGGCAGGCGTCCAGAACACGAAGGTCAACGAGAGGCTGAAGTTCATCTCTCTGAATCCCTACCCTGGCGTCTGGCTACAGGCTTCCGGTGAGTACCCTGAGGCTGATGGGCAGCCGAAGAGGGTAGCCGTCTCGATCGGACCAGAGCACGGCACCGTCGGCCCAAAACAGGTGAACGAAGCAGCTAAGGAAGCAGTCCAAGGCATCGGCTTTCATCTACTCCTGGTCTGCGGTTTCGCCTTCGATCCCCATGTGGCCGAGGAGGTCAAGCGGTACGGCAAGCTCACCGTCCTGCCAGTCCGCATGAATCCCGACCTCTGGATGAGTGATGAGCTGTTGAAGAAGACAGGAGCAGGGAACCTGTTCATGGTGTTCGGTGAACTGACCGTGGACATCCGCCGTCAACCTGACAAGAAGGTCGTGGTCGAGATCAAGGCGTTGGACGTCTACGACCCGACCACCGGTCAGATTCGGTCATCCACCACCGATGATATCGCCTGCTGGTTCATCGACACGAACTACAATGGCGAGAGCTTCTTCGTCCGCCATGCCTACTTCACCGGGGCTGAGGAGCCCTACGAGAAGTTGAAGCGGGCGCTGAAGGCCGATATCGACGAGGCGGCCTGGGCCAGCCTCTACAGCACCACCAGCCGCCCCTTCGACCCGCCGGAGACCGGCAAGATCGCCATCAAGGTAATAAACCATTACGGGGACGAGGTGCTGGAGGTACTCCATGTGTAAGGCTTTCATGGACCTACACTCCGAAGGTAGGAGAGCTTAATCCATGAACGAGCCAAGTGTGTTTGCTGATATTGACATACTTTGTCAAAGGGTAAGAAACCGGGTTGCGTCAGACCTGTTCCGTGAGGCAGTGAAATGTTACCACGCCGGCGCATATCGGGCAGCTGTGGTTGCGGCTTGGACCGCATGCTCGATTGATATTATCCTGAAGCTCCGAGAACTTGACTTGACTGGCGATGCAGTTGCAAAGCAGCGTCTCTCGGAATATGACTCCGCACGTACCGTGAATGACATCCCGAGACTGTTGGAGTTTGAACGAAACCTCCTTGACATGGCCTGCAGCGAGTTCGAGTTGATCACTACGCAGGAGAGGGAGGACCTCTCTCGCCTTTTAATAGATAGACACCGCTGTGCTCACCCAACGCTACTCGACACCGATGAGCCTTATCTTCCAACGCCAGAGCAAGTGAGGGCTCATCTAAGATCTGTTGCTGAATCAGTGCTCATTCATCCTCCAGTCCAGGGGAAAGCAGCCCTGAGACGCCTTCTTGATGAAGTAAACTCTGACAACTTCCCACAAAGATCGGAGGATGCAGCGATCATCCTACGAGCTGGTCCTCTTGCTCGACCCCGGATGGCCCTTCTACGCAACTTCCTAGTAGTGTTGATCAAGAGCTTGCTTAGGTACGATAGCACTATCCCGATCAGAAGATGGAGACGCTTCGCCTCTGCTATGGATGCTGTGAAAGAGATATTCCCCGACTCTTTTGCGAGCATCATTCAGACTGATCTTCCTTGCTTAACAAGCAACTTGTCTGACGGGCAGTTGCCGTTCCTTTTTTACCTTATGGTCTGGTTCCCGGATTTACTACCAAAGATCAGCGAAGCGGCGCAGCTCAAGTTAATATCCTACATTTCAGCGATGCAGATAGACGCAACCTCAGGAGTCGTCATTGCTCGAGGAATCAAGATTCCTGAACTCCGTGACGAGATCATCTCGAGGGTCAGAGTTTTGAGTGTTAAAGAGCTTGCGATAGTTCTTGCACACAATGCTACCGAGCTTGCCACTGAAGACGAAGTTATCAACCGTGCGGTGGTGTTGATTCCGACAATAAGGAACTTCGAATTAGCGAACATAATGCTAGATAGCGTAATGACTGTACTCCTACCACATCTCAACAGGAGTCAACTTGAGATGCTGCTCAGCACCATTGCCGGAAGTTCTGATTACCGTGGAGCATATAGCACTCCGAGCTTTTTATCACGGCTACGTAGTGATTCCATACTCGGTGAAGAGGATTTCTTTCAAGAGTGTCACAAGCGCGGACTGGACATACAGTTCCCACAGCTATTTACACCGCCAGAGCCTGAGCAAGAATATGATGATATCCCGTTTTGACAGAGCGAACCATCCTTCGCAGATGCTAGACATCGCGGTCTCTGTCTATGCTCCTCGTTCCACTCGCTCCAGGGATGTACTTCCCCGGCTGGGACAGGGCTTCCAGAGCCACAGGGCTGAGGACCCCTGTTCTGCCTACGCGCCGATAAGGTCGTAGACCTCCGCGAGATGCGCCAGATACGGCATGAGTGTGTTCCAAGATTCCAGAAGCAGGGGCACCAGGTACTCCTCTCTGTTGTCAGAACCGATCATCAGGTTGATAACCAAGTCGATGCGGTGTTCCATGTAACAGCTCTTATTCCGACCCC
>JAUCPZ010000214.1 GCA_030372995.1 Dehalococcoidia bacterium | reverse complement strand
GCGCGTGCACCATTTAAAGGGGTATTTGAATACCGACAGGAAGAGCCTTGTCCAATCCAAAATCGCCGGTTTGGGGTCATCACGAGCGAACACCGCAAACACCTTTTGTGCCAAGTACGGGTGGATGTACTCCCTGACAGTCGGTCTCTGCCTGTGCCAGCGGAAGGGAGTGAGTACGTCCGCTGTTTCGTGAATCCAGAAGACATTGACCTTTTGTGGAACCTGCCTTTCCTTAACGCCCAAGACCAGGTCCTGATACATTATCCAGGGCAAGTTCACGCCGCAGGCCTCAACCAGCGCATACCACATAACGCTCCTGGCGTTGATTTCAATGAACTTCAATCTACCGTCTCTGTCGTCGTATTTGAACTCCGTGGAAACCAGGCTTCCTGCGTAACCAAGCTCTCTCAGCATCCTGCGGCTTAGCGATACTATTTCAGGGTTGCATATGCTCTCCGCAACCATTGCATTCCCGTAGGATGGCGGTGACTGCCGGATCTTCCTCCTGGTGAACTCGGCCACGGGGTCACCTGACAGGTCGTAATAGGCCGCATATCCGATGATGTTTGAGTCACTGCCCTCGATTACTTCCTGTATCATCAGCGGGTGCTGCCTGGAGATACTTTCATACTCCGAGTAGAGCCTCGCAGGGGAGTCAACCTCAATGACTTTCCTCGGGTAGTCCCGCTTGAACTTGTGTCCTTCGTAGGCTTTCAGAATGCAGGGGTAGGTGACACTCCTGGCCGCTTCCGAGAGACCCTCCGGCTTCTCTGGGAAAAAGGTCATCGGGACCGGGATGCCGAGCCTGACGGCCAGCCCGTATGACAGACGTTTGTTCTGGATGGTCTCTACCGCCTGTCGACTTGCGGTAGCCACAGTGTAACACTCTGACAACTCGTCCTTCTTCCTCGACAGAATGTCGACGAAGAAATCATCCGTTGGTATGATGATAGCTCCCCGCCATTCCGGCACCTTGCATGCCAGCAGACGAAGAACGTCATCCTCGTCTCGGTACGGGTCCGCAACCGCGGCATATTCCTTCACATACCGCGAGTACCTGCCAATTTGATCGCCAGCGTGGCTCACCATCACCACGTACGCGCCCCTCCGTCCCAGAGAACGCACGACAGCCAGCGCATTCACATAAGATCCCAGCACTATGGCTTTCCGCGGCTGCACCTGATCCTGTCCTCCCGTGGACCCTATTCTCATGCCCTCTGCATGTCTTGTCAATCAGTTGCTCTGGCACACCGGCCTTCTGTCAAGAGCAGCATCGATCTTCGCCGGTTCCGGCATCGCCGGAGTACAGCGCTTCTTTGATAACGCGGCGTGCCTTTCCGATAGAATGTCGTCGCGAGGGTCATTGCTGGCATGACGGCGACCAGTGTTCCCTCTGGTGTCCCACCCCTCAAGGAGACTGAATGCGCCCTCTCGTGTGGCCAGCTTGTCCCGTCGACTCATGCGAGGCAGGTGGGCCCCCTGCGCCTGACCACCAACGCAAGTATCATGGTTGATGTCACCAGGAGCTACATCGATCAACATGGCGGTGGTCGACAAGACCTCTACTTCGCCGTGACCTGTCACTCCAAGTCCTGTCTCTTATACACATCTGACGCTGCCGACGAGTTCCGAA
>JAUCPZ010000213.1 GCA_030372995.1 Dehalococcoidia bacterium | reverse complement strand
CGCTGTCTCGTGGGCTCGGAGATGTGTATAAGAGACAGACTATTTTCTGGGCATGTCCTCGTTTTCCCGGCGCGGCAGGCGTGCTATGATGAGGGGGCTGCTCGTCTTCCCGTTCCTGGTGTTGAATCCGCGGCCGCTGCGGCTGCAAGAACGGAGAGGATCGAATGAAGGTGATCGGCATTTGTGGTTCTCCCCGCAAGGGCAACACAGAATGGATGCTCCGTAAGCTGTTGGAGAAGGTGGCTGAAGAGGGCGCGCGGACTGAACTCATCCTCCTGCGGGAGAAGCAGATCAAAGGCTGCGATGGTTGCCTCACCTGTGAGGTGGGAGGCTCTCAACGCAAGGGCCTCTGCCGGATTCAGGATGACATGCAGATGATCTATCCGAAGCTGATGGAAGCTGATGGCTTCGCCTTTGGCACGCCGGTGTACTTTGACATGCTCTCTGGCCTGCTGAAGAATTTCATGGACCGGACGTGTCCCATCTGGCCGCATCTGGAGTCGAAGCCCGTGGTGGGCGTGGTGGTGGCCGAAGCGGGCATTGGGCAGGCGGTCGCCAACCTGAAAGCGTATGCCGGGATCTGCAGCATGCGGTGGGTTGGTCAGGTCACAACGCTCGCCAAGAAGCCGAGAGAAGTGGCCAGGGACGCGGATGTGGAACTACGTCTCGAGCGCCTGGGGAGGAAGTTGGTCCGCAGTCTGAAGGCCTGAGAGTCAAATGAACGGAGGAGACGAATGGGAGAACTGAAGGATTACAGCGGGCCGTACGTTCCCAACCTGAAATACGAGGACTTGTCGAAAGAAGTGCTCGTGAAGCTGTTGAGGGCCTTCTCGAGAGAGTGCAACGTTCTGCCTGCTTACTGGGCCGAGGAGGTGCGGAAGAGGCTGGGGCGCGAGGCAGAGCGGGAGTGCCTCCTGGCAACTTGGACCAGGATCGGCAAGTACGAGACTTCGTGGGCCATGGAGGCCGCCAACATCAAGGGGAACGATGTAGAGACCTACGTCAAAGTCACGCAACTGATGGGATCCTTCGCCCAGGGTTACTACAAGTACGACTTCGATCTGAAAAACAAGAACCACGCCATCCTCACCGTCCACTACTGTCCTGCCTACAATGCCCTGGAGAAGCAGGGCGACTTCGAACACCTGGAATGGGTCTGCACGGTGCTGGAAGAAGAGGGGATGAAGGCCTACGTGAAGCCAGTGAACCCGAATATCCAGGTGAAGCCGTTGAGGGTGGGGCGCCGCCGAAGCCAGGATGAACCTCACTGCCGGTGGGAGTTCAAGCTGGAGAGCTAGCCCAGCGGCCCGGCGCGCTTGCTGGCGCCAGAGAAGGCTGACAAGAGACGCGGGATATGGGCGTTGCCGGATATGGCGGACGTATTCTGAGGCTCGACCTTTCTTCGCGGCGCGTTGAGGAAATCCCAACGTCGGGCTACGCAGCCGACTTCTGTGGAGGTCGGGGGTTCGCCGCCAGGATGTACTGGGACTGGGTGGATCCTGGAGAGAGCGCACTGAGTGCCGGGAACCTCCTCGTGTTCGCCATCGGTCCTCTGGCGGGCATGCCGGTGATCGGTGGCTCACGGTGGCAGGTCTGCGGCAAGTCCCCTGCCACGAAGCCGCACCACTTCAACTACTCCAACCTGGGTGGCAGGTGGGGCGCCGCCCTGAAGTTCGCCGGCTACGATGCCATCGCAGTGCAGGGCTGTTCGGATGGGCCCGTCTATGTGCTGGTGACCGATGAGGGAGTCACCATCGAGGACGCCTCCAGCCTGTGGGGCAGGGGTGCTATCGAGACCAGGGGAAGGCTGAAAGCGGAGTTGGGAGAGAAGGCTAGGGTCGCCGCGATCGGTCCTGCCGGCGAGAACGGGGCCGTGATGGCCACTATCCTGGCCGATCAGGACTCCAGCGGTTCCGGTGGCCTGGGGGCTGCCATGGGCTCCAAGAGGCTGAAGGCCATCGCAGTGATTACCGGCAAGGGCCGGGCAGAGGTGGCCCAACCCGAGAAGCTGCAGGCACTGATCAGCTACTTCCGCGGTCTCGTACGCCTCCCGCTCAAGGCATCGACGTACCGCTATTCGGATGAGCTTGTGCCCAGCTTCGGCCGGGTGAAGATGAGAAAGGCGGATCCCTGCTACGGCTGCCGCGGCTGCACACGGCGCCTATACGAGGCGGAAGACGGCACGAAGGGCAAGTACATGTGTGCGTCCGCCCTCTTCTATCAGCCATGGGTGGTCCGCTATCATCGCGGTTGGAAGGACGACGTGGCCTTCTACGCCACCAAGGTGATCGATGACTACGGGCTGGACTCGAAGGCCGTTGATCACACGATTGGCTGGCTGCATGCCTGTTGCCAAGCAGGTCTTCTGACTGAGGAAGGCACGGGTATACCGCTTTCGAGAGCGGGCACTTTGGAGTTTGTTGAGACGCTCAGCAGGAAGATCGCCTTCCGCGAAGGCTTCGGCGATCTTCTGGCAAAGGGAGTTCAGGCCGCCGCCGCAGAGGTTGGGCCTGAGGCGGTTAGGCTGGCCGAAAGAGTGGGCTATCTGGGTATGCCCGAGTACGAGTTGCTCTACGATCCGCGGCTTTACATTCCTCATGCGCTCTTCTATAGCATGGAACCCAGGCTGCCCATGAGCCAGTTCCACGAGTATGGCGTGCTCATGCCGAAGTACGCCGCCTGGGCCAGTGGAGCGCCCGGTGCCAAAGCCTCTGCAGAGGTGGTGAGGGCTATAGCCAAGAGGTTCTGGGGCAGCGAGATGGCTGCGGATCTATCCACGTATCAGGGCAAGGCGCTGGCCGTTCAGAGGATCCAGGACCGGGAGACGGCGAAGGAGTGCCTAGTGCTGTGCGACATGCTGTGGCCCATCGTGGATCTTGACGGCACAGAGGACCATGTAGGCGATCCCACGCTGGAGAGCAAGCTGCTTTCGGCGGTGACTGGCCGGGAGACCGATGAGGACGGACTGAACCGCATCGGCGAACGGGTGTTCAACCTGCAGCGGGCGATCCTTGTCAGGGAGGGGCACCGGGGGCGGGAGTCCGATGTGCCACCCGGCCGCTGCTTCACGGATCCGCTGCGGTTCGACCAGGTGAATCAGGAGTGCATCGTTCCCGGCAAGGACTGGCAGCCGATCAGCCGCAGGGGAGCCACTTTGGATCGTGAATCCTTCGAGAGGATGAAGGACGAGTATTATCAGATCAGGGGATGGGATGTGAGGACGGGCCTTCAGACCAGGGCGGCGCTGGAGGGGCTGGGCCTGAGAGACGCGGCCGATGATCTTGAGGCCCGAGGGTTGCTGGGATAGAACAGGAGGCGCTGCCGGAGCGGTGTCCGGGATACGCGAGATTCGGCGCCGGGACGGAGCGCGGCCATCTGCGTCTTCCCCATCCCCGAGAGCGGAGGACGAAGGGATTCCCTGGGCCGCGGCGGACACGGGACTGCCGCGCGTTTTCTCGGCCGAAGGTGGAGAATGGCCCGCAATGACAGCATGTCAAGAGTCGGAAGGAGGTTCCACATGGACTTGGGTTTGAAGGGAAAGACGGTCATCGTCACAGGGGCGGGCTCTAACATCGGGAGAGGCATCCTGCTGGAGTTTGCTAAAGAGGGGTCACGCGTGGTGGCGGCGGAAAGAGACGAAGCACAAGGGAAGAAAGTGGTCGATGAGGCCCGGAAGCTGGGTGGTGAGGCGGTCATGATCAAGACGGATGTCACCGACTGGGACTCGGTGCAGGCGATGGTCAAGGAGACTCTGCGCAGATTCGGCGAGATCGACGTGCTGGTCAACAACGCCGGCGGCACCACTGGCATGGCCCCGTTCATCAAGAAGAGACGGGAGGAGTGGGACAAGGAGATTAGGCTGAACTACTGGGGCGTGATCAACTGCATCAGGGCCGTACTCGACCACATGGTAGAGCGGAAGCAGGGCAGGATCGTTAACATTGCGTCTGCTTCTGGCCAGATCGGCCTGGGGGCGATCGACTGTGCGGTCTACGGCGGCACCAAAGGGGGTGTGATCGCGCTTTCCAGGGCTCTGGCGTGGGAGTTGGGCCGTTACGGGATAACGGTGAACTGCGCCTCGCCGGGATGGATCGTGCCGGAGAGCGCTGATCACACTGGGGAGGGCAGTTTCTGGAAACAATGGGGCTACGACTACTTCTCGCCGGAGAGGCTGAAGGCGGCGATCAAGTACTGGCCGATCCCCCGCCTGGGCAGGCCGGAAGACATGGCGGCCAGCGTGGTCTTTCTGGCCTCGGAGCGGGCCAGCTTCCTCACAGGGCAGACCATCTGCGTGGGTGGTGGGGTGGCAATGTGGTAGGGCGGGGTGCGGGAGACACGAAAAGGATGAACTATGAAGGACGAGGGATGAATGCGATCAACTCTTGGCGGTTTTCACCACTATCTCAAATGAGGCGAAGGCCAATGCCTGATGATTCACCATTCACCACTCATCGTTCAGGGCCTACGCTGCGTCGTCCTCTTCCTCGGCCTTCACCAGGTCAAGGGCGCTGAAGGGGCATTTCTCGGCACACAGATTGCAGAGATCAAGACCTGGAGTCGCCCGCTTGCAGCTCTTCCACTCGACGACGCTCAGGTTGCCGTCGATGATCTTGAGGGGCGGCGGTACCGGCGCACGCTGGGACAGGCGGCCCCCCTTGGTGATCGTGGTCAGGGCACGGTTGCAGACGGTGACACAGTCACCGCAGCCCGTGCACTTTGTCTTGTCCAAGACATGGTCGGTTCCCCGAATGCGCTCCCCTTCTCCCAGAAGCTCCTTCAGAACGCGAAAGGATTCGGAGAACTCAGGTGTCAGAAGGAGCGGGCAATCCTCGGGCTTCTTGCTCCGGCTGATGAGGTCAAAGGCGAAGGCGTAGCACGTCGCCAGGCCGCACTGCTTGCAGTTGGTGCGCGGCAGCATCCGCTGTATCTGAAGAGGCTGCAGGTCTTTCTTAGGCACGGCTTCTTCTGACCTTCAGATCTGAGATGGGTGTGATGTCCTTTGCGGTGGGAACTGCCCGGGCCTGAATGTGCTTGCCAGGCACGAAACGAGAACGGGAATCGTGATGCGCCAGGCGGTTCGTATAGAGGCTCGACGGCATGAAGCCGAGTCCCGGGTCGCACGAGGGCTCGGACCTCGCGGCCACCACTACCGATCCCTCTGGGGCCGTGAGTTCGACTTTGGCGCTGTCCTTCAATCCCAGCTTCTCCATGTCCGCGCGGGAAAGCTTTACCACGGCTGCCTTCTGCTGGTACGCCTCGCCGTAACCATTCCTCTGCACCGTCACGGGCAGGTAGACGTCGTCATGAACCACAACGGTCAGGAGTATTTCACTTTGGGGCGTTGTCATGAACCTACCTTCTCCAGCAGTTGTCGCAGGACCGCTTCCTGCGCAGGCAATCCCTCCCTGATGGGCTCAGCGAGCGAAATGCTGTCACCGTCGAAGCGCACCGTGTTTCCTTTGGATTCAACCCCAGGGACAGCCGTGGCGATAACCACGTCGGAGGCTTCAGTGGTTAGAGTGCGGAAATGATCCAGGCAAATCAGGTCTGTATCCTGGAGCTTGCTCAGTAGAGAAAGGGGCATGGCGGAGAACGGATCTGATCCAATGAACAGGATGCAATCGGCGGCCTGATGGCTCACCTGCTCCAGAATGGAGTACTCGCGGCCGCGAGAGGCGCCGGCGGCGAAGCTGATCGAGTTGACATAACCCGTCTCCCTGTGAAGCCGTTGATTGAAGCCGAGCATGTTTGTCTCGGCGATCATGGGAATGACCGCGACCCGTATCGATTGGCTGAGAGCCTCGACCATCCGGGTGAAGACCGCGAAATCGCCTTCGAGCGAATGAACTAGTCCCAGGCCGCAGAAGATGGCGCAGAACCGCGACTTCTTGATCAGTTCGGAAAGCTGTCTTGCCTCGTCAGTCGGTGCGTGTGATTCGCCTGCGACTCCTGAGATCAGATCTTGGTCACTGCCCGGCCTGATCTTGAACGCGGGCTTGGACATCGCCGTAAGTTCGGTCTGGCGGACGTCGATGGAGCACAGGGTAACCCTGGGGTACCACCCGGCAGGATTGAAATCGGAGTAGGCATAGTACGTATGCTTCGAGAGGTGGCGCGGATGCGTCGCGGTAGGGTTCGACCCCCAGTAGAGCAGCAGGTCAGCCTTGTCCCTCACCTCGGAGAGGGAACACGTGGGCAATTCCTTACTAATGAGCCTCTCGACGAGAGGTCCGTAGGAGAACGACGACGCATCGTCAATCGCGGCCCCAAGCTTCCGCGCGAGATCGATGGCCAGCGCCTGGGTTTCGAGTGTGGAATTGTCGAGACCGAAGATGAGGGGTCGCTTGGCACGGGATAGGAGACGCGCTGCCTCGTTGATCGCCGCTTCGTTCGAGCACGCTTGAGCGCGGATGCTGGTCTTGGCGCGGCGGTCGGGCTTGAAAGCGGCCTGGAGGTAGGCTGCGCCCTTGGCGCAGGCGTTCTCGATGTGACTCAGGTGGTCTCCGTCGACCTCCACCTGAACGTCGTCGCACAGGCAGCCGCAGCCGGTGCAGACCAGCGTCGTGGAGGTCAAAGTTGCACCTCTCGCTCGTGCATGTCATTGCGAGCCATTCTGCGTGCCCCGCAAGGGCAAGGCGCCGTAGTCCGGTTCTCTGCCCGACCAATGGCCCTTCTCATTGCTTGCAATGGCGCAGCTGCGAGCCGGCGAATGGCAGTGGTCATGCCTACTATCCCCCCGAGAACCGCGCGGCGGCGGCTTCCTCCAATACGGTTGTGGAGAGTTCTTCTGCTCCGATGAGGTATATCCGCCCCTTGCCCGTCTTGGCGATCCGCCTCATCAGCTCCGGGTCGGCCGATTTCTGGTTGATGCAGATGCAGGAGATCGTGATGCCCCGGCGCGCGACGTTGGCTGCCTGGCGCAGGGCGTACTTCTGCGGTGAGGGATGGGGGGCGGTGGCATCGCCATCCGAAATCAGGATAATGTGCTGCTTCGCCCGGCCCTTCGGGTGATGCTCCAGGAGTTCGCATGCCTTGGACAGACCGAAGCCGATGTTGGTGAACGCGTTCTCATGCAGTTCCAGATCGATGAGCTTCCGCGTGGCCTTGTGGGGGCTGGAGGTGAGGTCCACCACTACGTCGGCCAGGTTGGAGAAGGAGACCACGGCCACACGGTCCCTGTACGACGTGGCCGCCAGCACCAGGGCGATCGCGCTCTCCTTGGCAAACCAGAACTTCTCCAACTGCAGCATCGTGCCGGAGACGTCGATAACCAGCACAATGTCCATCCGCGTGCGGATGTCCTTGATGTTCACCAGGATGTCCTCCCGGCTGATGTGCTTCCGGCGGTGGCGGATAGCCTCGCGGATGGTGTCACGGAACGAAATATCACGGTACTTGTCGCCGAAGCGGTAGTGCCGCGTGCCGACCACCCGTCCCTCCCCCAGGCTCAGCTTCTTCCCCGACGCATGCTTCCCGTAGCCGTACAGATTGCTGCCCTCGTCGAGGCGCGGCGTCAGCTTCTCCAGCAGCATGTTTATGCCCCGCTGGCTCAACATCCAGCCCGTGCTGGTGCGCTCCAGTATGTCCTCCTTCTCCAGAAACTCCAGCATCTTGACTAGGGCCTTGCGCTCCAGCATCTCCTGGATCCGCTCCTTCTCCTTGCGCAGGTCCTCCACTTCCTCCAGCAGCGCTGAATCAAGGCTGTCCGTCGTGTACTTCTCCGGATAAAGCTCTGGCAAACGTGCGGCTATGTCGCGGTAGAGTTGGGCCAGCTTCGTGTCGGGGAACCGCTTGATCCTTCTCAGCAGCAGATCAAACGCGCCGTACTTCAATGGCTTCCGCAGCTTGTCCTCACGGGCGATCTCCTCCACCAACGCCAGCACGTCTTCCTTAGTGAGCGTGGCCAGCTCCTCGCTGACCCTGACCGCGCCGGTGACTTTGTCCACGATCTCGTCGATGATCTGCTCCCTTTTCCCTGGCAGGTCCACCTCTGCCGCCAGTTTGAGACGGTGCGGCAGCGAGACGCTGGCTGCTACCGCCAGCAGTTCGTCCTCCTCGCCCTGGTTTATGTCTGTGAGCTGCGCCAGGTATTCGGCATTGCGGATCATGCCCCGGGTGCCCACGCCCCTGGTGACCTCGGCGTGGTGCCGGGTCTCATTCACGACGGTGATGGCCTTGTCCAAGGCCTTGTCTCCCAGCTTCGACGACTTGGGTCCGAGGCGGCTGCGCACGATCCGGGTCTGTTTGGCTGCATCCTCGACGTAGCCCAGGCGGACTACGTCGAAGTTGTCGATGAAATCGAGGGGCAATCCGCGCAGCGTATCCTCGCCGCCCGTGGCGACCACAAGCGTGTCCAGTTGTATCCCTTGCTCCAGGACGCCGATAGTGATCACGCCGCCCTGCACCGCGTACATGATGACATTCAGGACCCGCTCCGGGACCCGGTCCACGAAGTCGATCAACAGTATTCCCCGGTTCGCCTTCATCAACTTGCCAGGCAGAAAGGCCTCCGGAGAGTAGATGCCTTCGCGCAAAGCCGCCTCTGGGTCAAGGTCCCCGATCAAGTCCTCGACCATCAGGCCACCACTCCCCTGGACCTTGACCATGCGCTGGGCGGCGGCCAGTGTGGTGCGGCGCAGGATCTCGCCGCGGGCCTTTCTCGCTGCGCACCAGGGGCACGAGGCGTCCGCAGGTGCGCAGTTCATGGGACATCCCTCGACGACATCTATGTCACCCAGAACAGCCCAGAGGTTGTTGGCCACGCTGGTCTTGCCGCTCCCCGGCGGACCGAGGATCATCAAGTGATGGCCGCTGCAGATGCTGCTCAGCAGTGCCTGCTTCTCGCTGTCCTCCAGTTCGAGATC
>JAUCPZ010000212.1 GCA_030372995.1 Dehalococcoidia bacterium | reverse complement strand
CGGGTCTATAACCACATTCGGCCTCATCAGTCATTGCGCTGGAAGACCCCCTCAGAGTATCTTAGAGACTGCCATCCGGAGGTCGCCCCAGACCTCCAACTGTCTCATATCTAGTGAACGAGTACAGCAGGTTGCCACCCTGTACCGCCGCACAGTATGATGACTGCCGAACGATGCCGGATCGAATGCGTGCGGCAGAGACAGCACCGCAGACCTCGATTGTTCCTGCGGGCGGAGATTCCCGGCACCCTCGACGACGGGCGATGGAGGTGACATCATCCCGCGGGTGAGAGTGAGGGACCTCAACATGTACTACGAGGTCCACGGCCAGGGACAACCCCTACTGCTGATCTGCGGCCTGGGCAATGACCTCAGCAGTTGGGCTCTACAGGTGCCAGAGTTCTCGAAGAATCACCGCGTGATCTGCTTCGACAACCGGGGATCGGGACAGACGGACGCCCCGGATGTCCCTTATTCGATCCGGATGATGGCCGCGGACACCGCCGGCCTCATGGATGTGCTGGAAATCGAGAAGGCGCACGTGCTGGGTGTATCGATGGGAGGATACATAGCCGAGGAGCTGGCCATCGGCTGGCCCGGGCGTGTTGCCAGTCTCGTTCTGGCCACAACAAGCGCGGGCCCCTACCCGCTGAAGATATCCGTCCTCCAGAAGTGGACACGCCAAACGCTGGCGGGGATGAACCCGCTGATGCTATTCCAGATCATGTTGCCGTTCATGTTCAACGACAGGTGTTTCGAGGATCCTGAGGTAGTGCAGATGGCGGTCAACACCATTGCCCGGCATTCCTCTACTACGCCACCTCACATCCTTGCCCGCCAGATGACCGCCTGCGCAGAGCACGACGTGCGGGACCGCATCAGCCTAATCGGCGCCCCCACGCTTGTTCTCGCCGGCAAGGGAGACCCCTTCGTTCCCTTTTCTCTGGCGGAGGAGCTGGCCGCCCGCATCCACGGCGCCAGGCTAAGGGTCCTCGAAGCCGGAGGGCATGGCTTCAACGCGGCAGTAGCTGCCGAATTCAACCGGGCTGTGCTGGAGTTCCTGAACGAAATGGCATAGCTACGCGCTCGGGATCACAACCGGGCCGCCCGCACGAGCGATGGCGCAGCGCAACGTGTGAGGACATTCTCATGCGCCTTCACGCTACGTGGGCAAAGAAGCACCTGCCGGTTCTCTCGTCGGGCAGATTGGCTGTCCGGGTTGCCGCCCTATTCCAAAACAGCTTGACTTCCCGACCCTCTCGGAAGGAAAATCTCCCTGTGACAAGAACAAGAGAGTGATGTGGGATGTCTGATCCCAACCTCCCAGGGACCTGCACCACGTTGACCTGCATCCTAAAGGCAGCACCCCAGCCGCAGAATGGCAGCGAGCCAAGTGACTCAAAGAAGACAGCCGAACCGCCCGACGGAGCGGCGCGGGGACTCACTACGTAGTCTGCTGCGCAGCCTGCCGATCCCGGCTCTTGCCGTATCGCCGGAAGGCAGGATCGTTGCGGCGAACACCGCAGTCTCGAGGTTATTGGCATACGGGCAAAGGGACTTGCCCGGGCGGCAGCTCAGAGATCTGTGCGCGGACAAAGCCGGATGGCTTTTCATAGAGCGGAGACTGCAGAGGGAGAGAAGCTTCAAGGATCGCCGGCTGCGACTGTGCCGGAAGGATGGGAGCCACGTCGAATGTCTGGCGGCTGCCAGCCCCATCGAACAGGTGGGAGATAGAACGTGGCTCTGTCTCTTCTCGAACCTGACGCCATACGCCGAAAGGATACGGGAATTGGAGACGGCCTCCCAGAGGCTGGGCCACTTCGTCAACATGGAGAAGGACAGCTTGTGGACCTCTGAGTTCCAGCCTGACGGCAGCGTCCGGGTGACTTATATGAGCGAGCCCATTGCCAACGCCATGGGTTACACTGCGGAACAGCTGAAGAGCATGACCCTGGATGAGATGTTGATGCCTTCCTCGGCAAAGGTGGGGGCGGAGTCCTACCGGCGACAGCTGCGGATTGACGGCAGGCCGGGCATTGACCCGGCCAGGTCCTGGACCATTGAATTGGAACTCCGGCACAAAGATGGCCATCCAGTCTGGGTCGAAACAAAGTCAACATTCATGCGTGACAAGCAGGGGAAGCCCATCGGCATCATTGGATTCACCCGGGACATCACCGAGCGCCGCCGGTATGAGGAGCAGCTGAAGGCCCTTTCTTCGAGCCTGGTCGAGATGCAGGAGACTGAGCGCAGGCACATTGCCCGCGAGCTCCATGATCAGATCGGGCAGTCGCTAACGGGCATCCGCATGCTGTTGGGGATGTTGCCTGAGGGACTGCCGCGGAACGGCGCGGGGAATGTTCGGGAAATCCAATGTGTGATAGATGACATTATGACCAGAGTCAAGGACCTTTGTCTGGAACTGCGCCCTTCGACGCTAGATGATTTGGGCCTTCTGCCGACGCTGCTGCGCCACTTTCAGTCCTACAAGACGCAGACCGGGGTGACCGTTCACTTCAAACAGAAAGGGCTCGAGAAGCGCTTTGACCCGGCCATCGAGACCGCCGTCTTCCGCATCGTTCAGGAGAGCCTCACTAACGTGGCGCGCCATGCCAAGGTGAGCGATGTCAACGTCCGGATCATAGTCACCAGGAAGAAGATCGCATTGCAGATTGAAGATAACGGCCAGGGATTCGTCCATGAGAGAATGTATGCCAGGAGCAACGCTACCGGGACAGTCGGAATGCAGGAGCGGGCCTCCCTAGTTGGCGGGCACCTGTCAGTCGAGTCAGTGCCGGGGGTGGGCACCCGGGTGATTGCCGAGCTCCCCGCAAGGGGTCCCGTGGAAGCGAGAACAGGAGAATGAGCGTTACAACGGTGGTCTTGGCTGATGATCACCACTTGGTGCGGCATAGCCTGCGCGTGATGCTGGAGACAAAGCCTGAATTCCGTGTCGTGGGAGAGGCGGAAGACGGCCTGCAGGCACTGGAGCTGCTCGATCGCCTTAAGCCGGACGTCATCGTCATTGACGTCATGATGCCGAGGCTGGGCGGCCTTGAGGTTGCACGCCAAGCACGCAAGCGGTCACCATCCACGAGAGTGGTGGTGCTGTCAATGTATGCTGATGAGGCATACGTCACAGAGGCCCTGCGTTCCGGGGCGCAGGCCTATGTCCTCAAGTCCGCCTCCCCGGAGGAATTCGTGACCGCCATCAAAGAGGCGGCGGCCGGGCATCCCTATCTCAGCCCACCCCTCTCCGAGCTGGCTATCCGGGCGTATATCAGTGCTGCCCGGGCCAGCAGTCTGGAGACGCCTGAGCCGCTGACTCCCCGGGAACGAGAAGTGCTCCACCTGGCGGCCCAGGGCTACACCACGTCCCAGATCGCCCGCATGCTTTCCATCAGTCAGCAGACGGCACAGACTCACCGCCGCAACATGATGCACCGGCTGAAGCTCCACAGCCAGACAGACGTGGTCCGCTATGCCATCGAGAAGGGCATACTGAAGCCCCGCGGCTGATCTCCCCTGCGGCCACCGGTGCCCCACACACGGGTCTGACCTCATCTACCCACCCCAGGGTAGCCGAAAATTACCCACCCCATTGTACGCGAATTACCCCAACCGCAGCATGGTCACCGATGCTCCTCCGTAGCATATTGATGCCAAGGACTGCAAGCTCGGCCGGATCGACGGGGGGCCCTCAAATATGCTGGAGTCACACTGCCCACCTGCACCTGTCACACCCCCAGCGGCCTGACCGGTGGCATGGACCTGCAAGTCCCACGTCAGAGAGAATGTCCAACCGTAAGGAGGCAGAGCGGTGAAACACAAGCAAGACGGCAGGAGCTATCACATTGGGGTCGACACCGGAGGCACGTTCACCGACGTCATCGTCATTGACAAGCATGGCAACGTCGTCATAGGCAAAGCCGAGAGCACACCGGGGAAATTCGAGGAAGGTGTGCTGAATGCCATCACGGACGCTGGCCAGAAGCTCGGCCTGAGCCTGAAGGAGCTTCTCGATTGCACGGTTAGCTTCGTACAGGGAACCACCGTGGGGACGAACATCCTTATCAACCGCAACGGCGTGAAGACGGGCATGATTACCACCAAGGGGTTCGAGGACACCACCCACATCATGAGGGCCATCGGCCGCATCGATGGCCTCAGCCCGGAGGAGACCCGCCATGCTGCCCTGGTCAAGAAGCCGGTGCCCATATGCCCCAAACGCCTCATTAAGGGAGTGGCCGAGAGGTTCGACTCCTTCGGCAATGAGGTTGTGGCGCTGAACCGCGATGAAGTTGTGAAGGCAACCGAGGAACTGCTGGCCGAGGGCGTGGAGTCGATCGCCATCTGTTTCCTCTGGTCACACCTGTTCCCTAAGCACGAGCTGGAGGCCCACGAAATCGTCACCAGGATCGCCCCCAACGTCTACGTCGACATGTCCCACAAAGTGGCTCCGCTCATCAGAGAATACGGGCGATTCAACACCGCCGCGATCGACTGCTACATCGGTCCCATCATGGTCAGGTGGTACCAGCACCTCGACAGAGTGCTCAGGGGCGAGGGGCTGAAGAAGGAGTTGCTGACCGCCCAGGTGTGGGGTGGCGTCATGCCGTACAAGGACATGATGCCCATCGGCACCATCAATTCGGGGCCCGTAGGAGGTGTGATCGGCAGCCGCAAGGTGGCCACCGACCTGTTGGGGCTGTCCAATGTGGTCACGACCGATGTCGGAGGCACCAGCTTCGATGTCAGCATCATCGCCGAGGGCCGTCATGTCTATGCACGGGAGAAGCCCATCATGCGTTTCAGGGTCAACATACCCATGATCGACGTGACCAGCATCGGGGCTGGAGGCGGCACCATTGCTTGGATAGACGAGGGCGGGGCATTGAAGGTCGGCCCGGCCAGTGCGGGAGCTGACCCGGGGCCAGTCTGCTACATGAAGGAGGGTAAGAGCCCGACGGTAACTGACGCCGCAGTGACCCTAGGCATATACGATCCTGACTTCTACCTCGGGGGCCGCAAGAAGCTGAACAAGGACGCCGCGGTCAAGTCCATGAAGATGCTGGGGGAGAGAGCTGGCATGGGGGTAACCGAGACAGCCGCCGCGATATGGGACATCCAGAACGAGCACATGATTGACCTGCTGCGCCTCATGGTCACCCGGACCGGCTACGATCCCAGAGACTTCTCAGTGTTCTGCTTCGGCGGCGGAGGGCCAACTCACGGTGCCACCTACGGTAGGCGACTGGGTTTCAAGTCCATATACATGTTCCCCACTTCCGCTGCTTTCTCCGCATTTGGCCTAGCTTCCGCCGACGTGTCGAGGATATTCGATCGATCTACCTTCTTCACCATGCCCGCTGACCCGCAGAAGATCAACGCAGTGTGCGACCAGCTTGAGCACGACGCCATAGAGGAGATGACACGCATCGGTTTTGACAGCAGCCAGGTCATTCTGCACAGGGAAATCAGCATGAAGTTCGGACGGCAGGTGAATGTGGAGAGGATACCCATCGAGCGCAAGACATATGACGAGAAGGACATCGAAAAGATCGGCCACGACTTCGTGGAGTTCTACCGCAGCGTGTACGGGGAAGGGGCGGCGTTCGTAGAGGCCGGCATGGAGATCATGGCCATCCACGTTACCGCCTCCGTGCCCTTGGCCAGGCCAAGCCTGATCAAGAGGCCTCTGGGTTCACCCAAGACCGACCACGCCCGCAAGGGCATCCGGGATGTCTACTGGAGCGAGAAGAAGGCCTATCAGGCCACCCCGATATATGACGGTGACAAGCTGGAGCCGGGCAATGTGGTGGCTGGGCCGGCGCTGGCCGAGTTGGCCACGACAACCATCATGGTGCCCCACGACAGCGAGCTGAAGATCGATGAGTACGGTTTCTTTGTCATACACGCCGGCGGGAGCAGATGAATGCGGACACAACCGTGGGAGGATAAGAAATGACGACAACCGCACAGGCACAGAAAGTACTGTACCAGTATGAGATTCCACTGGAAGGCAAGAGGACCTTCATCGGCGGAGGGTGGCTTCCCAGCCGCGAGGAGGTGACCAGCTACAAGAAGCTGTCACCCGTCGACTTCGAGATCCTTTCCTACCGCATGAACTCCATCGCCAACGAAGCCCGCCAGGCAATACTGCGCGTTTCGGGTTCGCCGGTGGTGGCCGAGGGAGGTGAGGCGCTGTTCGCCATCTACGATCCCCACGGCCTGACCTCATCGCTGGCATGCGGCCTCTTACTGCACACCGCCGGAACCCAGGGCAATATCAGGGAAGTCCTCGATGTCCAGGGACAGGCACCCGGCATATACGACGGCGACATATTCATGCTGAACGAGCCGTCGGTCGGCGGCTATCATGCCTGCGACCAGTGGACAGGTACGCCGATCTTCCACGACGGAGAGTTGATAGCATGGCTCGGTTCACTGACTCACACTTCGGAGACCGGGGCCATAGAGCCGGGGGGCATGCCAGCCGGTGCCAAGTCCTTACTCGATGAGGGCTACCGGGTACAGGGAATCAAGGTGCAGGAGAGAGGCCAGATCAACCGCGCCGCCATCAACTGCCTGCTCCGGTCAACCAGAGATCCGGCTTACTACATTCTCGACCTCAGAGCGAGAATCGCCGGCCTGAACGTGGCCAAGGAGAGATTCATGGCCCTCATCAAGCGGTATGGCGTGGAAAAGGTGAAGGCCTGTGTGGAGCAGAACATTGACTACGGTGAGGAAATGGCCAGAGCCAAGTTGAGAAGCCTGGCCGACGGCACGTGGCGGATGGTCTCCTACCTGGAACTTGAGGTTGGCGAGCCAAAGCCCAGGCTGATCAAGATCAGCCTGGAGATGACCAAGAAGGACGATGAGCTGATTCTGGACTTCGAGGCATCAGGGCCAAATCCCAACTACTATAACTGCTACATCAACGGCGCGTTCGGCCTGATTTACGTAGCCATAGCCAGCCAGCTCTTCTGGGAGACACCGGGCAACTGGGGTTACATCAAACCTATCAAGACCTACATACCTCAGAACTGCTGCCTGAATGCGCCATACATGACTCCCGTCAGCTTGTGTGCGGCTTTCCCTGTCACCGAAGCCGTGACGGGATGCATCGGCAACATGCTCTACACCAACCCCAAGTACTGGCAGGACATCAATGCGCCATGGCAGCGGAACTGTGTAACACCCATGTTCTGGGGCGGCCTGACCCAGTTCGGCTATCCCTCAGGTTCCCTCTTCAGCGAACCATGGGCCGCAGGAACCGGAGCCGGAATCGACCAGGGGAGGGGGGACGGCTGCGATACGGGCGGAGCCATGATGACTGTGGAATCGTCGATATCAGACGTGGAGATGACGGAACTCCAATCGCCGTTCTTATACCTGTGGAGGAGAGAGGGCACGGATAACGCCGGTGCGGGCAGGTGGAGGGGTGGAGCCAGCGTGACCTATGCGATTACACCCCATAACTCACCCTTCGTTATGGTGGGCTGGACGGCGATGGGAGCGACTGTTGACCCCACTCAGTCAATGAGCGGCGCCTATCCGCCAGCGCTGAGTTACCATGGCACGCTGGCCAAGAGCTTGAACCTCGCCGACATTTGGAAGAAGGGCCAAATACCTCAGACTGTGAAAGAGCTCGAGGACTTGGCCAAGCAGTCGGGCGGATCGGTCGAGACAGTGATTGCCCCGAAACCAGTCACGTTCATGGCCACCGACAAGGATGTGGCGGCCGGAGGGTTTGGCGGGGCCAAGGGCATCGGCGACCCGCTGGACCGGGAACCAGAACGGGTGCTGGCAGACATTGAGAACCGGATCTTCTCAATCGAGTTCGCCCGCAGCGTGTTCGGAGTAGTGGTTGATCCAAAGACCAGGGAAATCGACATCAAAGCCACTGAGAAGGTCAGAGACGACATAAGGGCCGAAAGAAAGCGAAGAGGAGTCATTTGGGGAGGCAAGAAATGAGGATTCACTATTATCTGGATTTGGATGACAAGACTCACAAGATAAAGTGCCGGAAGTGCGGCCACGAGTTTTGCCATGGCTCTGAGAACTACAAACTGCACGCGCCGCGGGTGGACAAGTATCCGGATGAGGTCTTCGGCGTTCGTCCTCCAAGAGAAGCCTCCAACGTGATCTACCACGAGTACTACTGCCCCGGCTGCTACACCATGCTGGATGTGGAGGTAACGGAGCCGGACGCTCCGCCGATGTGGGACATACAGATCGCCATCCCACCACCCGGCAAGTAGAGGCCCCCCAAGATGGAGCACCTTCCCCGGAATAACATGGTCCACTCCCCGGAGGTGCTCCATCTCCAACCTGTCCTAGCCAGCGCTTCCCGGTAGATCAGTGGAGAAAGGACTATGACAATGGGTGTGAACAAGGTATTCGCCAGCGCCAAGGAGGCGATCTTCGACATCGAAGACGGCGCCAGCATCATCTTCGGCGGCCCGGGGATGATCCACTTCTCTCCCACTACTCTCATCTGGGCGCTCAAAGAGAAGGGCGTCAAGAACCTGACGGCCATCTTAAACTTCCCGGGCATAGGCCCCACCAATCCCCTCACCCTGGCAGACAACAAGCAGATCAAGAAGCTGATAGGCTCGTTCGGCGGGATAGCCGGAGTGCCCACCCTGATCGAAGAGCAGATCAGGCAAGGCGAGGTGGAATACGAGATGGTGCCGCAGGGCGTACTGTGCGAACGCCTGCGTGCAGGAGGGGCCGGAATCCCAGCGTTCTACAGCCCGACAGGCGTGGACACCATGATTGAGGAAGGAAAGGAAGTCCGGTATTTCAATGGCAAGAAGTACCTCCTGGAAAAGGCCCTGACGGCGGACTTCGCCTTCATTCCAGCCTACAAGGCCGACAAGATGGGCAATCTGGTTTTCCGGCGCACCATGCGGAACTTCAACCCAGTCTTCGCTACTGCCGCGAGAGTAGTGATAGCCGAGGTGGACGAGATCGTGGAGACTGGCGACATAGATCCCGACCATGTTGTCACACCTGGCATCTACGTTGACCGCGTCATCAAGACCGAGGTCAACCGGCGCGACATCGCCACTCAGTTCCGGACCGCAATGGCCAAGCGGGTGACGGTGGGCGGAAGCATCAAGCGCCCGGCGGGCATGAAGCCAGGCCTTACCAGAGAGCTGACTGCCCTCAGAGTGGCCAAAGAGCTTAGAGAAGGCCAGTGGGTCAACCTCGGCTTCGGCCTGCCCATTCTGGTTTCGCAGTTCATGCCTGACGGAGTCAACCTTCATTCCGAGATGGGCCTCATGGCCTACGGGCATCCCCCGCAGACAGACGCGGAGTTCGACGCCTACGTGACCGATGCCGCCGGCATGTTCGTTACTACCAAGCCCGGCAGTTCCTGCTGCACGAACCTGGAGGCCTTCGCCATGGCACGGGGCGGCCGCCTGAACACAGTGGTGCTGGGGGCGTTCCAGGTCTCGCAAAAGGGGGACTTGGCCAATGTCTGGTCGCCGAAGATGGGCGCCCCCGGGGTGGGCGGGGCTATGGACCTCGTAGTAGGCGGCTCCCGGGTGATCGCGGCCATGGAGCATGTTACGGAAGACGGCGAGCCCAGGATTTTGAAGCAGTGCACCTACAAGCTGACTGCACCCCGATGCGTCTCGCTCATCGTCACCGATCTGGCAGTTATCCAGGTGACGGACGAGGGGTTGCTGCTGAGAGAAGTGGCGCCTGGCTGGACGCCGGCGGAGGTGCAAAAGTACACCGACGCCCCGCTGACCGTCAGCCCTGATTGCCGCGAGATATCCATGTAGGGCTACAGATAAAGGCGAGCTGCGCCGGCTGGAACGTCTCTTGTGGTTTTTCGGCTCAACTCTGCCGGTCATGCAGATTGAGACTGGCGACAGACAGCGAACTCGCCGAGAGACTGTCTGACCAGAGGGAGGAAGAAGGATCATGAAAAAGAAGGTTGGCATCGCACTGTCTGTGGTTGGGATCGTCCTGGCGGCGTTTGGCATTGTCTGGATTACGGTGCTATGGCCCGGTCTGGCCAGGATCCCCGCCAATCTCGACCAAGAGACGCTGCAGCAAGGGACAGTGACGTTGTACGACGCTGAACATGATGCGTACGTGACGCTCGATGTAATCAACAGCAGGCACTACGTGGCGCGGGAGGCCACCAAGGACATACTGTACCTTGATGAGACCATCACCTTCACAAACACGGCTACTGACCAGGAAATACCGTCTCTTCGTGGCAACTACTCCTTTGCAGTTGACCGGGTAACCCGCGTGAATGTCGATGACCTCGGAGATGGAATTGACGGCGGTCACTACAGCTTCCCGTTCAATGTGGACAAGGACAAAGTGTATCCCTTCTGGAACGAAGGAAACCCAGCCAATCTGGATTGTGCGTATGTCGATGAAACGGACTTTGAGGGACTGCATGTGTATATCTTCGAGATGTCCACACCGGACGAAGGGCTCATCATACCAGCCGGCTCCGACACGCCGCAGATGAGGATTGACCAGACGATCAAGCAATACGTCGAGCCGGTGTCCGGCGTGACGGTGTACTTTGAGAGCACGACCAAGAGAAGCGGCGAGATACCGGTGTACCCAATCACGGACCCCGTCACCTACAAGACCGTGACCTTCTACGAGGATGACCTGAAGTTCACTGATGAGACCATAGCCGACCTCGTGAGCCAGGCCAAGAGCGCCAAGTCACAGATTGTCTTTGCCAAGAACGTCTTGCCGTGGCTGTGTATCGGCGGCGGTATTGTTCTCTTTGCGGTTGGGATATTCCTGGCGCGCAGCAAAGCGCGGGCATTGGAACGGCCCGACTCCAAAGGAAACAGCAGTCCCTAGTCCGTGAGGGCGGTCATGCTGGGGCCCATTGAGGCCGTCAACGGGGGCGCACGGTCGACCCCTGCTCCCACTAACTGTCTAGAGCGTACTGGTCCCATAATCGGAGCTGCACCACGATTTGGACCGCAGATGATGGGGCAGACTCGGTGAAATGGAGGAGGCGCGTGAAAGTGAACCACCAGACCATTGAGAAGTTGCTCGACCTTTCCGGCAAAACAGCGGTCGTGACCGGCGGCGCGTCAGGCATCGGAAAGGCGGTCGCTCTTCGACTGGCTCAAGCCGGCGCCGACGTGACAATAGCCGACGTCGACGAAGCGGGCGCCCTCGAGACATGCAAAACGGCGCAGGCTGAAGGCGGCAAAGCACAGGCGATCTTTGCAGACGTGCGCAGCCGGGCGGATGCGGCCAGAGCCTGCGAAGCCGCAGCCGGGAGGCTGGGACGCCTCGATATACTGGTGAACAATGCAGGCATCTATCCGGCTCTGCCGGTCCTGAATCTGACTGACGATGTCTGGGAAAGCGTAATGGGCATCAACCTGAGAGGAGCTCTGGTCTTCTCACAGGCCGCCGCCCAGCATATGATCAAGGCTGGCAACGGCGGAAAGATCATCAACATGGTCTCGCTGGAGGCCCTGCACCCCGTGGTGATGCATTCTCACTACAGCGCCTCCAAGGCAGGACTGGTCATGCTCACCAAGTCACTGGCCCTCGAACTGGCGCCGCACAAGATTGCAGTTAATGCCATTGCCCCCGGAGTCATATGGACTCCAGGTTTGGACAGGCAATTGCGGGGTTTCTACGAACCTGCGGGGATGACAGCCGATCAATTGCTGCAGGCTACCGTGTATCCACGGGTCCCAGCAGGACGCCTCGGGGAACCGGATGACGTTGCCAGAGTAGCTCTCTTCCTGGCCAGCGAAGCCGCTGACTACATAACCGGAGACGTTATCGTGGTGGACGGCGGCTATCTGCTGACCTGAGCCAGAGACAGCCCTGCATTGCACGAAGTACATACACATACACTCAAAGGAGGACCCATGACGGGCAGACTGGATAGGAAGGTTGCTTTGATCACGGGGGCCGCTTCAGGGATTGGGAGAGCCAGCGCTCTCTTGTTCGCCAAGGAAGGGGCCAGCGTAAGCGTCGTTGACCGCGCTCTGCCGGGGGCCCAGGAGACGGTCGCCGTGATCACGAAGGCAAGAGGTGAGGCCATCGCCATTGAGGCTGATGTTTCCAGTGCCGCCGACGTGGAGAGGATGATCAAGAGGACCGTAGATACCTATGGGCGGCTGGACATACTGTTCAACAACGCCGGCATCAGCGCAAGGACTCTGGCCTTCACCGCCGATCTATCGGAGGAAGATTGGGATGCCGTGCTGGATACCAACCTCAAGAGCGTCTTTCTGGCTTCGAGGCTGGCTATCCCCATTATGATCAGGCAGGGTGGAGGGGTCATTGTCAACACATCCTCTGCTCAGGGCATTGGCGGAGGCCCTTTGGTGTCTCCGTACTGCGCCTCCAAGGCAGGCATAATCCTGCTGACTAAGACCATGGCCGCCGAATACGCCAAGCAGAACATCCGGGTCAACTGTATCTGTCCAGGCATGACCGACACGCCGATGATGTCAGCCTACTTCTCATCCCTGCAGATGGACTTCATTCCGCAGGGACGACCGGGTGATCCCGAGGAGATCGCCCGGGCAGCCCTGTTCCTGGCGTCCGACGATGCCTCGTATGTTACGGGCGCGTTCCTGCCGGTTGATGGAGGCTGGTCAGCTCAACTGGTGGTACCCTACAAGCAAGGCCCCTGAAGAATACCGGTTATGATGGACCTAACGCAAGGGTACTGATTCGGCCCACTGTATCACCGGCCCCAACCGAGGACACAGGGTCCCCCCGGACCGCGGGTGATTGACAAGTCACCACACCAAGATGAGACCTCTGGCGGGTACCGTTCTCAGCGTGTCCTCACCTCTCTGACCGGCCTGGCCTCAATGTAGCCGCGGTAGCCCTGGGGCTCGAGTTGGAAGCGGGGTCCGTCTTCGTCCGCCCATCTGAAGCCGTACAGCTCCGGATTGTAGGTCTTCATGGCCGCCCAGAGGTCGCTGATGGCTTGCTCGAACCTGGCGTCATCGTAGGGCTCGCCTTGGAAGACCATCATCTTGCACGGCTTGAGGTTGATGATTTCGTAGCCTTTGGGCACTGGGCCTCTGTAGCCGACAGGCATTTCCACACCCATGGCGTACTCCGATGTTCCCGGCTTTCGCAGGTTCTCCGGTAACCACATGCCGATGGGCTCATAGAGGGCTTCCTTCACATCCTTGAGCTCCTGGTAGACATCGCAACCCAACTCCTCGCAGTAAGCGAAGTAGTCTTTCGCCGTCTTCCCCCTTTTCAGAATCAGTTTGCGCGCCGGCCGCTCGACGACCTGAACAAAGACTATATTGGCTTTCGCTTTCTTTGGCATATGTCCTTCCTCCCTTTGTTGTTTGAGGTAGTAGTCGTGGGCTGACGTCGGCATAGAGACCTTTAGTGGTGGCTTATTGCGGCGGTAGCTGCCGGGAGTCATGCCGAAGTGTTTGGAGAACGCTCTCGTGAATCCCTCGTGCGAGTCGAAGACGAAGTCGAACGCCACGTCGACGATTCTGGCATCCCCGTCTCTCAGTCTCTCAGCTGCCCGGGAGAGCCGGAGAGCCCGGATGTAATCGAAGGGCGTTTCTCCCGTCAGTTCTTTGAACAGCCTCGCGGAGTGCCAGGGCGAATAGCCCGCCGCTTCCGCCAGCATATGAAGGGTGATGGGGTCAGTCAAATGCTCTTGGATGTAGTCCTGCATACGGCGGACCGCAGTGGTCTTCTCCCAACGCTCCACGCTCTAACCTCTGCCTTCAAGGATACCCACAATGAACACCACCTTCTTGACCTGGGTTGCTGAGATGCCGGCAGTGAATGTCCGATTGCCATACAAGACACCGTGACGTGCAAAGCGGAGAACAAGATGCTGCCGAGGCTAGCCGCGCTGATCGGCCGCTTTGCCGGGTGCAGTGGTTGGGATGGCGGCCCCTACCAGCTTGTTATCGTAGGCAAACCGGCAGATATCCGCGTCGCTGTGGAGGCACAGCTTCTGCATGAGGCGCGACCGGTAGGTCTCGATCGTCTTGGTGCTCAGACCGAGCTCGGCCGATATCTTGCTGGACTTGAAGCCGCGGGCAATGAGGCAAAGCACCTGCAGTTCCCTGTTGGAGAGCAGACCGACGGGAGTCTCCTCCGATCTATTGGCCAAGAGCTGCAGGTCGACCGCATTCTCTCCCTGGTCCGAGAGGTATCTCTTTCCGTATCTGACGGTGCGCACCGCGCGGTGCAGCTCCGCAGTGCAGTTGCCCTTGGTGATATATCCCAGCGCGCCCGCTTTGAGCATTCGAACAGCATACTGCTCTTCCGGATACATGGTCAGCACCAGGATACGCGCCTCCGGGTCGATCTTGAGTATGCGCTTGATGGTTTCCAGTCCGTCACGGTGCGGCATAGCGATGTCCAGCACGGCGACATCAGGATGAACGTGCTCGTATTCTCTGACCGCCTCCAGCCCATCAGAGGCTTCTGCTACGACATGAATCTCAGGGTCCTCTTCCAGAAGTCGCTTCAGTCCCTGCCTCACCAGAGCGTGGTCATCTGCAATCAAGACGTTGATCATCGGCCCCCTCCCAGTCCCCTCGCGCTGCGCTTTGGCTCCGCGTCGCCCAGCGGCAACCGCACCACGATCCGCGTGCCCTGGCCCGGTGCACTGTTCACGGTGAGGCCGCCGCCAGCCAAGCGCGCTCTCTCGTACATCCCGAGGAAGCCCAGCGTCGACTTCCGAGACAGTAGGCCGGCGCTGATGCCGACCCCGTTATCGGCGACCGTAAGCGTCACCCAGTCTCCTTCCTTCTCCAGTTTCACTTCCACTTGAGAAGCGCTGGCATGCCTCCACACATTCGTCAAAGCCTCCTGAAGAATGCGGTAGGCGGCGGTTGCCGTCGACTGACCTACATTGAGATCAGCGATCGGTGTATCAACCGGGCAGGAGATGCCGGTGCGCCGCTCGAAATCCTCGGCGCACCACTCCACCGCACGCACCAGCCCTAGCCCATCAAGTATCCCTGGTCCGATGCTGGCAGCGATGCGGCTGGAGGTGGTCTTGAGGCGGTCGGCGAGGTTGGCGATTTCCATAGCCTTTTCCTGAAGGCGTGGGACATCGCCGAGGTTCCTGGCCAGTGATTCCGCCTGCATCTTCAGGAATACCAAGTCCTGGCCCAGTTGATCGTGAAGGTCCCGCGCGAAACGGCCCCGTTCCATCTCCTGAATCTCGAGCATACGCTGGGTTAGCAGCCTCAGTTGCGACTCGGAACGCCTCAATTCCTCTTCGGACCTCTTGCGCTCGGTGACGTCCATGAACGTGCCGAGCGTGGCCCGTCCGTTATTGTGCTGCACGGACGAGACCAGCTCCATGACCCACCTGATCTCCCCGTCCTTGCAGGTGAACCTGAACTCGTACGGTTCAAAACGCTCCCCCTTGAGCATGGCCCTGGCGTTCTCCCTGACCCGGTCCCGGTCCTCGGGCAGCACGAAACTCATGGCCTCGGCACCGATGAGCTCGGCCTGACTGTACTTCATGTACTCCTGCAGCTGATGGTTGACAAACCGGAACCTGCCGTTCTGGAGAATGTAGACTCCTATGGGCGAGTTATCGGCCAGCGTGCGGAAGAGTTCCTGCTCCCTTCTGGGCTGCGTCCTGTCCCGGGCAACGCATACCATGCCGCAGGGACTGCCATCCTGGCCATACATCAGGCTCACGGTGGTCTCCACCGGAACCGTGGTGCCGTCCCGGCGGATGAATTCCATCTCCAGCGTCCACGACCGCGATGAATCCCGCGGATGTCTTCTGGCGTATCTCAGTATCTCCGGGAAGACCTCCTGGCACAGCGAGTAGGTCTCCGGCGTCAGCAGCCTGCCTGTCCACCATTCGGGGTCGGGATCTTCGCCGTCATATCCCAGGAAACGCCAGGCAGAGGCAGTCACGCTCCCCACATTGAAATCCATGTCCATGACCCAGATGAAGTCGGTGTCACTCTCCGCGAGGATGCGGTAGTGCTTGGATCTCTTCTCAGGCCTTTGAGCCGCCGACGCGGGCCCTGGTGAATCTCCCGTAACCGACGCGAGCAGAGATCCCAAAGAACGGTCCGCGGTCTCGGTAATCTCGTCCATCACGACCTCGATGGGGAGGCTGATCGAGCACCGAATCGAGCGCAATCGGGCCCCCGGATAGTGGGGTCAATCCCGAATGCCCTCGACAGACGCCTGTGCCTCGATGATAGCCCCGCCTCCTTGTTACGTCAACTTCATTGAACACGCAAAGAAATTGACTGGTTTCAAACCCTTATGCCCTGATTTCCTCTCTGAGGGGGAATCTTCCGCATCGGGGAGAGCGAAGAGACGCAGAGGGCCTTCGGCCCTTTGCGTGCCCATTGCCCGGGACGACGGGTAGCCCGGTCAATCCGCCCGGGGCGGGATGCCCGTCATTAGCCGGCGCTGCCGGCGGCAATCACTGTCAGGAATTGCCTGACAGACAGCGCCAGACAGCCATCGCTATCCTTATGTTCTCGAAATCGGGGGGCAAAACGGCCAGCCCACCAACCGCCGTAACACCATACCCTGAGACCACGGGAGAATCTACGTACTAGCTGTGACAGGAGGGGACCGTATGAGCACAAAGAGACGGGTGCAGATCATCGCCAGCGATGCCGGCGGCACGATGACCGACATGATGGTAGTGGACACGGAAGGCAATTTCACCATAGGGAAAGCCGCCACCACCCCACAAGACCAGTCACTGGGATTCTGGGAATCCATGGGCGATGCCCTCGAGCACTGGGGAATGGATTTCAACAAAGAAGCCAGACACCTGCTGCCCGAAGTTGAGGCTGCTGTTTACAGCGGCACTTCCATGATGAACGCGCTTATCACCGAAACGGGGCGCAAGGTAGGGGTGATCACTACGCGCGGCGATGAAGACATCTTTCTGAATGAGCGCAGCGCCCAGAAGTGGAAGGGCTACGCCTACCAGGACATCCTCCACCACGTTACTCACCACGGCAACACCCCCCTCGTACCCCGCCGCCTGGTGAAAGGCGTCGAAGGCCGCCTTGACATGTTCACCACAGAGGTCATCCCGCTTTACGAGGACATGGCAGTCAAGGCGGTTGAGGAGCTCCTCGATGAGAATGTCGATGCCATCGTCGTGTGTTTCCTGCACTCTTTCGTGAACCCGGCCCATGAGCTGAAGATGGAGCAGATAGCCAACGAGGTCATGGAGAAACGGGGCAAGAAGGTGCCGGTGTACCTCTCCCACAAGCTCTGCCCGATTATGAGAGAAATGGGGCGCCTCAACACGGTTGTGCTCCATGCCTACGTGGCCGAGCCCGGACGGGAGCAGCTCTTCAAGATCGAGAACAGGCTGAAGGCCTCCGGCTACAAGCACCCTCTGCAGATAGTGCTGGCCCACGGCGGCCTGACCGACATCCGCTATCCGAGGCTATACGAAGCCAGCTTCTCCGGGCCAATCGGCGGTTTGCTCGGCGCCCGATACCTCTCTCAGCACATGGGCATCGACAACTGGGTCTGCACTGACATGGGCGGGACCAGCTTCGACGTCGGTCTCATCAGGAGCGGCCAGCCCCTGGTCGAGCGCGAAGTCGTCATCAACCGCCGGATCTACAACATCCCCACGCTGCAGATGGATACCATCGGCGCCGGTACGGGAATGTACGTGACGATAGACCCGATCAGCAAGCGGGTGAACATCGGGCCTGAGAGCGCCGGCGCGGAACCGGGACCGGTGTGCTACGAGATGGGCAACGAAGTCCCAACCGTGATGGATTGCGTCCTCATAATGGGGATCCTGAACCCGGACAATTACCTCGGCGGCAAGAAGAAACTCAACAAGGAGAAGGCGTTCAAGGCCATCAAGGAGCAGTGCGCCGATGTTATCAAGGTTGATCCCTACTACCTTGCCGACGGCGTGTACAAGCTTATCAACAGCCGGATGAAGGAGCACATCAGGTCCGTTCTGTTCGCCCGGGGCTTCTCGCCCGCCGCCTATCACCTCCTTTGCTACGGCGGCGCTGGCCCCATGCACGTGGCCGGCTATACAGAGGGGCTGCCCTTCCGCGGTGTAGCCACCATGCCCTGGGCCGCTGGCTTCTCTTCATTCGGCTGCGCTGCAGTGGACATCACCCACCGCTACCAGAAGTCGGTCCCCGTGCTGATTCCCGCCGGGGCCGACGCTTCCTACAAGCTGCTGATGGGGCAACTGCTGATCAACGTGGGTTGGGAGGAACTGGAGAAGCAGGCTGCCGCGGACTTCGCTGCAGAGGGACTTCCGTGGGATCAGGCCACAGTGCAGCAGATAGCTTACGTGCGCTATGGCGGGCAGATGGAAGATCTTGAAGTGCTGTCGCCAGTCTCCCGCGTCAACAGCCCCGAGGATATGGACAAGCTGCTGGCTGCCTTCGAGAAACTCTACGAGAAAGTCTACGCTGGCGTCGCCAAGCACGAACGCGCCGGGTTCCAGATTATGGAACTGGGGGTCACCGCCAGCATACCCAAGGTCAAACCCAAGCTGGTCAAGCACCCGCTTGAAGGCAAGACCCCCCACAAGAAAGCCATCAAGGGAGAGAGGGAGGTCTACTTCGACGGGAGGTGGGGCAAGGCCACCATCTACGACATGGACAGCCTCCGGCCAGGGAACGAGGTGACCGGCATGGCTGTGATAGAAGCCCCAGCCACCACCCTCTTCCTGCCCCCGGGAAGACGCGTGAGGATGGACGAATGGTTGCTGCTTTGGCTGACGTAGGACCATGCAGGCACGGAGAGATTAGAGGAGGTCGACATGACTAAGCGTAAGGGAATTGGAGATAACGGCAAGACGCTAAAGCAGATGCTGGAAGACAACAGGAGGCTCCTGAGGGAAACGGGGTGCTATGCAGGGATCACCAACCCCCACGTCCTGAGGGACGACCCGATCAAGGCGGAGCTCTTCCATTCCCGCATCATGTCCTCGTTGATCGCGGGGCGGGAAACCTGCAAACAGATCTCCGGATCGCCCTATGTCAGGGAGGTAGCAGAGCTTTGCATGGGTCTCTATACGCCCGAGGGAGACAACGTGGTCCAGTCAACCGGCATACAGGTCCACGTCAAGCTCATGGGAGACAACATCACCTGGATGATCGAGAACAACTACGAGGAAGACGTGGGGATACACGATGGCGACCTCTTCCTGGCCAACGATCCGGTGATCGCGGGGATACACGCGGCTGACAACTACGATCTGCTGCCCATCTTTTGGGAGGGCGAACTGGTCGCCTGGGTGTGCACGGTCATCATGGAGATGGACATCGGCGCGGTCAGCCCCGGCTGCATGCCCTGTACGGCCGTGGAGCGCGCCGGAGACGGCATGAAGTTTGACTGCGAGAAGATCGGCACCAATGACAAGATAAGGCGCGATTTCGAGATCAGAATCGAGATGGGCCTAGACATGCCGGACATGTTCCTCCTGGACAGGAAGGGCGCCGTGGCCGCCAACATCCGCGTCCGCGAAGACGTCAAAGACATGATCCGTGAATTCGGCCTCGACTACTTCAAGAAGGCCATCAGGGAGCTCATCGAAGAGGAGCGGCGGAACCAGATCGCCCGCATCAAGCAGCGCACCATCCCGGGACGCTATCGCGACATCGTGCCCTTCGAGATATACATGGCGGAAACGCCGGCATCATGGCTTCCGGCCAGAAAGGACTGCATCCGGCTGATACCCATCCAGATGGACATATTGCCGGAGGGGCGGATGGTGCTCGATTTCGACGGGATCGGGGAGTGGGGCTGGCATGCGTACAACCCCACGCCGAAAGCCCTCTGGGGCGGGCTGTCGATATCTATTGTCCAGACGCTTTCGTACGACGGCCGGGCCAATCTGGGCTCGCTCCTGCCGTGCGACATAAAGACGCCGCCGGTGGACTCTCTCTTTAATCCCAGCCAGATCAAGAAGCTGGCCACCGGCAATCCGTGGCCTTCCATAATCGACGTGTTCAGCCTGTGGTGCGGGATGCTGGGTACTGCCTTCTACATGCGCGGCTTCAGAGAAGAGACGTTCAACTATGTCTCCGGCTCCGGCTGGCAACTGGCAGGCTACGACCAGTTCGGCAACAAGCGCCCCATGCTGGCCGGCGGGCCGGGCACGTTCGGCGCCGGCGCCACCGGCGTCTGCGACGGGGTGGACACGGGAGGATGGGTGGCCACTCCCGAGACCGATGTGGGCAACTGGGAGGTCTGGGAGCTCTTCATGCCGGAGATGTATATGTCCCGCATGCTTCTGCCCTACTCGGTTGGCTGGGGCCGCTACCGCTCCGGCCTGTCGATGCCCACCATGGACATGCTGCACCGGTTGACCGTCGGCATCGGCAGCGGGGCCATAGGGGCCGGTCACGACCGCATCGTGCCCAACATAGGGCTGTTCGGCGGCTATCCGGGCGGCAAGCGGAACACCTTCCTCATCCGGTATCACAACTTCCAGGACCTGGTGAACAAGAGACTGCCTCTCATCCACGAGGCGTCGGACCCGCGGGAATTCCTGAAGTATCCCTACGCCGACATCAAGTACTTCAATCACATGCCGCCGTGCATAGAGGTCTTCGACAAGGACGTATTTGTCGCCGAAAACTCGTCGGCCGGCGGCCTGGGCGATCCCATCGAGAGGGATCCGGCGCTCCAGAAGGCAGACCTGGACAACGGCCTGACGAACGAGGACATCAGCCGCAATATCTACTGCATCGCCGTCCACTACGACGAGAAGGCCAAAGAATGGCAGGTCGATGAAGAGGAGACCAGAAAGCTCCGAGCTGCCAAGCGCAAGGAACGGCTTTCACGCGGGGTGCCGGTGGAGGAGTACTGGAAGCAGGCACGCCAGAAGATACTGGACAAGAAGCTGGACCCGATGCTGCAGGAAGCCTACCGCAGCAGCATGAAGCTCAGCGATGGCTTCACCCGGGAGTTCAAGGACTTCTGGGCGCTGCCCAATGACTTCGCTTTTTGAGGTGATGAAGATGTCGTACAGCAAAGAAGACCTGAAGGACCTCTACGAAGGCAGGCTGCCGTGGCCCAAGATCAAAGAGATCATGAGCCGGCCCAAGGACGATGACCGTTTTGAGAAATACGTCGAGATACTGCAGGAGAAGGTGCCATGGAAGGAGAAGATCCTCCTGCCCATCGGTGAGCACCTGTACATCGTCCAGAAAGGGGCGGAGCGCATCGTCAAGTGCGACTGCGGCCACGAGTTCGGCGACTACCGGCGGAACTGGAAGCTGAGCGCGCTCATCTTCGCCCGGGACACCCGGGAGAAGCTCGAGGAGGTGTATCCGGGGATCAAGTGCCCGTGGCCGGAGTTCTGCGAGGTGCGGGAGTTCTACTGCCCGGGGTGCGGGGCGCTGCTGAAGGTGGACAGCGTGCCGGTAGGGTATCCCATCATCTTCGACTTCCTGCCCAACCTTGATGCATTCTACCGCGACTGGCTGGGAAAGCCGCTGCCCACCAGCCAGGAGCCGAGAGACATGTCGAACGATGTCATCATGTCCTGGAGGGCGAAACTCTCCTGAACCACCCGGGAGAACCACACGGGAGCCAGCTAAGCTGGGGTGGTATGAAACCCGGCCTCCCAGTTCCAGCTTCCATGTGCAAGGCGAACGCCACCTGATTTGAACTTGCACACGTATCACCACGCGGTCCCGAGGCGATGGCCGCCAGCGCCAATACCTCCCAATTCGCGTGCGCATATTTACAGGATCGCCTCTCAGAGTTAATATCCATTTCGTTTCTTTCTCACCAAGATCACCTACGAATCGATATCTCGCATGTTCGGCTCGAGGCGTCCGAAGGTGCGAGGCAGCAAGTATTTGGCAACGGGGAGGTGCGATGTGGAAAAAGAAGATCGGGTGTATGTTCAACTTCAGAGGCACCTGGACAGACAGGCAGTGGGTTTCCCAGCCACGCGGTCGAAAGCCGAGATAAGAATCCTGAAATACATTTTCACACCCCGGCAAGCTGAGATAGCAGCACATCTCAGCTATAGGTTCGAACCCCTTGAGACCATCTTCCCCAGGGTCAGGAATCTTGCCAAGTCCCCGGAAGACCTGTCCGAATTGCTTGAGGGCATTCAGAAGAACGGTGGAATACGATCCAGAACAAAGGACGGTAAGAAGCAGTACTGCAACGCGCCTTTCGTCGTCGGAATGTATGAAATGCAGGGAGGACGCCTCACCACCGATTTCATCAACGACGTTGCGGAATACACCAGTGACAGGAAGTTCGCCGCCGCATTCCTGAGTGCGGAACTTCCCCAGATGCGGACCATTCCGATAGCCGCAAGCATTAGCCCACAGAACAGAGTGAGCACGTTCGATGAGGTGTGGGCACTGATACGGGAGGCAGAACCGCCTTTCATGGTCTACAGTTGCATCTGCCGCAAGAGGAGGTCGATGGAAAACGAAAAGTGCAAGGTCACAGCCCGGGAGGAGACCTGCCTCGGCTTCGGCAGCATGGCGGAGTCTTCCGAGACTTGCGGTATGGGCCGACAAATCACCAGAGACGAGGCAATGTCAATCTTGGAGCTGAACCAGAAAGAGGGTTTGGTGCCCCAACCATCCAACACCGAGAAGGCCGAGTTTATCTGTTCATGCTGTGGATGCTGCTGTGGCATGCTGCGCATGCACCAGATTCTTCCCAAACCGCTGGACTACTGGGCCTCGAACTTCCATTCCGTGGTTGACGTCGATGCCTGTGATGGGTGCGGCTCATGTGAGCAGGCTTGCCAAGTCGGAGCAGTGACCGTTCCCGCAGAGAGCCAGGTGGCCGTCGTGAATCTCAACCGTTGCATAGGTTGTGGCCTCTGCGTATCCAGTTGTAAGAGGCGGGCCATATCACTACAGAAGAAGCCAATCGAAACCAGGCCGCCAAAGACGCCGGACGAACTGTACGAAATCATTATGGCCAAGAAGAAAGGCGCCCTGGGCAGATGGGGAGTCACAGGTAAGTTGATCTTCGATGCCATCACCACCGGTCAGACCCATCTGCTGAAATCCCAGGGACCAGCCAAGACATAAGGCTATTCCTTTGGGTGTCGGCGCCCCCAGAGACGAGCGTTAGCCCGACCAAATAGCGTCGATGATCTTGGTCCTGATCGTCTGCCAGGCCGGGATGAAGGCCGAGACTATGGCCACCGCCAGCAGAATGGCCGCCGAGGATGCCAGTTCTGGTATGTCAACAACCAGAAGAACATCGCCAAAAGGAAAATGGAATGGATGCTGCGCTTCAATGGGCATCATCGCATAGCGGAAGATCAGGGCGGCCATCACGACACCGAAGGCGGCATAGACCACGGCACGGATAATGTAGGACAGCACGATCGAAGCTGAGGTTATGCCGATCGCGCGCTCGATGCCGATCTGCCGCCGCTTGTTCACCAGGTCCACATAGGTCACGATGAAGATGGTGATGCCAGCCACCACTAGGGCGGTCGTCCGCAGGATGGCGATGATCTGGTCAAAGCTCTTGGTCATGCTCTTCATGACCCCGAGTGCATCCTCCCAAGTCTGGAACTTCAAGGGCTGCCCGTAAGCCGTCAGCCCCACCTCCCGGATCCGCGCCATCACCACGGACCGGTCAGCCCCTGGCTCCAGCTTCACGTGGATACTGGTCGCTGTGTCCCGCATGCCAGGGAACATGGCGTCGAACTGAGCCTGGGTTATGTAGGCCCTGATGTCGCTCTGAACGAACTCCGTGAAGAAGATCCCTTTGACCGTGAATTCCATCGACCCATTGGCAGCGTAGATGGTTACGTTGTCCCCCGCATGCACCGTCATCAGCGAACTGGCGTAGAGTTCTAGATTCTCACGGCCCGCACCGGCAATCTGGGCGCCGAGGAGAACCGCATTGCGGTCGTCAGGATCGAGGTAGGTGCCCTCGATCAGGCTCCCCGAGATATCGAAGACGCGGCTGTCCCGGTCCGGGTCTATGGCGTAGAGCGCCGCCGCGACCCGGTCGTCCCCATGATGGACTTCAACCCCCAGACTGGTTCTCGCTGCGGCTGCAGCGACTCCGTCAACGTTCTCTATACTTGAGACCATCTCCTGCGCTCTCACTATCACTGGATAGTTGTCTGAGTGGATGATGATGTCTCCGGACAGAGTGCCCCTTGTCTTTTCATTCACCTTCTGCACCGCGCCGGTGAGAAGCGAGGGCGTGAAAATGAGGTTGATGTACACCAGAACCAGCATGGCGACCGTCAGCAGGAGAACGCGTACGTCCCCTCTTGTCAGCGACTTGAGGGCCATGAAGGCCGCCACCTTCAGTGTGTTCATAGTTCAATCACCGGTCTAGAGGTACTCCGGCACCTGTCTCCCGTCTCTCAGGAAGATAAGCCTCTTCGCATACTTCTTGTCATCCGGGTCGTGAGACACGAACAGGATGGTGATGCCCAAGTCCCTGTTGAGCTTCATCAGCGTCTCCATCACGACTTCGGCAGAAATGCTGTCCAGGTTCGCGCATGGCTCGTCGGCAAACAACGCTTTCGGGTTGTTGATCAGGGCTCGGGCGATGGCCACTCTCTGTTGCTCGCCGCCGGAAAGCTCCTTCGGCCTGTGATGTATGCGCTCCCCCAGCCCCACCATCCCCAGCAGCTCGGCCGCCCTCTTGCGGTAGTCCCGGATCGGACCCCCCAGCATCATCCCCGGCAAGTACACGTTCTCGTGCGCCGTGAGTTCTCCCAGCAGCGCAAACTCTTGGAAGATGTAGCCCAGGTAGGTCAGCCTCATCCTGGCTCTCGCGCCGTCCGACAGCCTGGTCACGTCCTGACCATCAAAGACGATCTGCCCTGAAGTCGGGCGGTCGATCAGCCCCAACTGGCGCAGAAGCGTCGACTTGCCGGAACCACTCTTGCCCATGACGCAGGTGATGTCCCCGGCCTCCAGCGTCAGCGATACGTCTACCAGGGCTCTGACTTCGACGTTTCCGACTCTGTATATCCTTGTCAGGTTGTTGACAGTGATCACCTAGCGCCTTCTCCTTCTTCTTTCTTCAAGTCGGGACCAGACCGCCTTGAAGGTCTCCATCACCACGAACAGCGTCGCGCTGGCGAGAAGGGCGATAGCCCATTCTCTCCAGCCCAAGCTATACGTGCGGAAGTGATCCTGCAAGGCCGGAATGTAGACTATCGGCAAGGTGGCAGCGATGGTCCCCACCATGGCAAGAAACAACCACCTGTTCTTGAAGAGGCCGATCTTGAAGAGCGATTCTCTTTCGGACCGTGAGGCGAGCGCCGTGAATTCCCCTACCACCATGAGAGTGATGAAGCAGAGGGCCTGAGCTTCCTGCTCCGACCTGCCGGACAGAAGTGCCCATTTGAAGACTCCAAACGTTACCAGGCCCGACCAGATGGCGGCCACGGCAATGAACCCAATTACTCTCGCCGTGAAGATGCTCGTGCGCCGGCTCCGCGGCGGCTGTTCCATCAGGTCAGGATCCGGCGGGTCGAATGCCAGCGCCAGGGCTGTCGGCCCATCAACGGCGATGTTCAGCCAGAGGAGTTGAACGGCCACCAGCGGCAGGAAGCGGGGATCGACCAGTACCGCTACTATCATCAGGATCAGCTCCCCGATATGGCAAGAGAGCAGGTACATCAGGCATTTCTTGATGTTGCCGAATATGTGCCGGCCCTCTTTGACTGCAGCGACGATGGAGGCGAAGTTGTCGTCGGTGAGCACCATGTCTGATGCCTCCTTCGACACGTCGGTCCCCGTTATTCCCATGGCCACGCCGATGTCCGCCCTCTTGAGAGCCGGGGCATCATTCACGCCGTCTCCGGTCATAGCCGCCACGTGACCTCTCTTCTGCAGCGCCTCGACCACTCGCAGTTTGTGGCTCGGGGACACCCGGGCATAAACCTCTATCTTCTCGACCTTGTCCTCCAGCTCCGCGGTATCCAGCTTCTCCAGCTCCTCACCACTCATGGCCAGGCCATCCCTGAGCAGGCCCAGTTCCCTGGCTACGGCCACGGCGGTCGCCTTGTGATCACCCGTAATCATGACCGCCTTGATGCCGGCTTTCTGGCAAACGCCGATGGCCTCCTTGACCTCCTCGCGGGGCGGATCAATCATGCCTACGAGGCCGGCAAGCACCATGTCCTGCTCGATGTCCTCGGGATTCTGGGCAGATGGCGGGACCACCTTGTAGGCCAGCGCCAGAACACGAAGCCCCTCTTCCCCCATCCTCCTGTTAGCCTCCAAGGCAGCGGATATGTCATCTGGCAGCAATTGCCTCTCCCGCCCCCCGATGCAGATACGGTTGCAGGAATTCACCACCACCTCCACCGCCCCCTTGCACAGCGCCATCCGCCCTTCCGGCGTCTGGTGTATGGTCGTCATCCGCATTCTCTCTGAAGAGAACGGTATCTCCGCGACGCGTGGCCAGGCAACAGCCAAAGCTTTCATGTCCAGGCCGGCCTTGGCAGAAGCCACTATCAGGGCTCCTTCGGTGGGATCGCCCTTTATCATCCACGCACCGTTGTCCGACGTTAGGCCCGCGTCGTTGCACATACTGCCAATCTGCAGGACGCGCAGCAAAGTCGGATGCTGGTCCGGCACGATAGTGCCGCCTGCGCTGCGGAACTCGCCCTTGGGCTCATATCCCGACCCGCTCACTTCCACTGTCAGCCCATCGACATAGATCTTCCGCACCATCATCTGGTTCTGGGTCAGTGTACCCGTCTTGTCGGAGCAGATGAAGGTAGTGGACCCGAGGGTCTCCACCGCATGGAGCTTCCGGATGAGAGCATGTTTCTTGGCCATCCGGTACACGCCGAAGGCCAGGGTCACAGTCACTATGGCAGGCAGGGACTCCGGAACTACCACTATGGCCAGGCTCAGTCCCCACACGAAGATCTCCATGAGGCCTTTGTCAGTGCGCACGATGATCAGGATAGCCACCAGGGCGGTGACTGCCAGCAATGCGCCGGCCATCATCTTGCCGAACCGGTCCAGTCTCTCCTGCAGTGGCGTCTTGGGCTGCTCCACTTCCTGCAGCATGCCCGCTATTTTGCCGAACTCGGTGGACATGCCTGTAGCTGTGACCACGGCCCTGCCCTTCCCGTACGCCACCGTGGTGCCGGCAAAGACCATGTTAGTGCGCTCGGCCGGCGGCAGGTCCACCCGGACCGGCTCCAAAGATTTCAACCCGGCCACCGACTCCCCGGTCAGGGCCGCCTCGTCCATCTTGAGGCTGGCCGTTTCTATCAGCCGCGCATCCGCGGCCACTCTGTCCCCTGTCCGGAGCACGATCACGTCGCCCGGCACCAGTTCCCGCGACGGTTGCAGCGACTCTTCCCCAGCCCGGATGACCGCAGACGTCGGCGCAATCATCTGTTTCAAAGCCTGCATCGCCCGTTCCGCCCGGTACTGCTGGACAAATCCCAGCACCACTGAGATCATGACCACCACCACGATAATGATGGGGTCCCAGATATTGCCATCCTCCTCAACCAGGTTGATCGTCAGAGAGATCGCCGCGGCAGCTAGCAGGATGATTATGAGGACGTTCTTGAACTGGCCGAGGAGCATCAGCCACCAGGAGACGGCCTTCTCCTTGCGCAGCTCGTTGGGCCCGAACTGCGTCAGCCTCTTGCGCGCCTCTTCTACGCTCAAGCCGTCCCGGCCCGACGCCAGCGCCCGAAGCGCTTCGTCAACACTGAGGCTGTGCCAGTTGCTTACTTCCATACCTGCCACTCGCACCGGCCCTCCACCTGCCGATCCAACGCCACGAATGATGCACCTGACCGAAGCCAAGGTTCAGCGGGAAGAGGTAGTACTTCGGGGTCTAGCTCCGGCAATGACTCAATGGTGTCACCCTGAGGCAGACCGGGAGTTGTTTCAGGGTGTCCCAGGGGCCAAGAGCTGTCAGCTATCAGCTCATCGCTCATGGCCTCAGCCGATTGGCGGCGGGGGGATTGAACGCAAGCATCAGGACAATGCTGGTGGGTTTCGCTTCGTTCTACCCACCCTACCCGCTGGCCAGCCAAGATAAGCCAACTTGAGAACCGTGACCCGGCGGAGGCGGTGCCGCTTAGAGAAGCGGACGCGTCTTGAGAGTCTGCCATGCGGGACAATTTTACCGCACTTGACCAGAAGGCGCTTCCCGCGGGCGATGAGGGCCACAGTATGTGAACGCCATCGACTGGCTGCATGCAGAGAGTTGCATCATCGGAGCCCACAACCGTCGTGGAGGCGTCAGTCTATCAACCCGGGCACAAGGGACAGCAGCACGCCGGCTGCTACAGCGGTCCCGATGACCCCGGCCACATTGGGACCCATGGCATGCATCAGAATGAAGTTGTCTGGGTCCTCCCTCTGCACTTCCTTCTGGGCCACCCGGGCAGACATAGGCACCGCCGAGACCCCGGCGGCCCCGATCACCGGGTTCACCTTGTGCCCAGAAATCCAGTACATGAGTTTCCCCAGGAGAACGCCACCGGCCGTAGCGAACATGAAGGCCACACAGCCAAGCAGGAAGATATATATGGTCTCCCACTCGAAGAAGGCTGCCGCCGTCATGGTGGATCCCACGGTGATACCTAGTATGATGACCACGGTGTTCATCAGCGCATTCTGAGCCGTCTCAGACAGCCTCTCTACCACCAGGCACTCGCGGATAAGGTTGCCGAAGGCGAACATGCCGATCAACGGGGCAGCCCGGGGAACCAGGATGCCACCCACAACTGCCATTATGATAGGGAAGAGTATCTTGGCCAACCTGGAGGCCTTCCGCGGCGCATAGGGCATTCTAGTTAGCCTCTCTTTCCTGGTGGTCAGCAATCTGATGATGGGCGGTTGGATCACCGGCACCAGGGCCATGTAAGAGTAGGCCGCCACCGCCACCCGCGCCAGGAGATCGGGGGCTAGCCGCGTAGCCGTATAGATCGTGGTGGGACCGTCGGCACCGCCGATGATACCTATGGATGCCGCCTCATTCAGGTCGAACCCTATGGCCACCGCTGCTACGAGAGCCACAAAGACACCGAACTGGGCGGCCGCTCCGAGTAAAATGGTGTAAGGGTAGTTCAGCATGGGTTCAAAATCGGTCATGGCACCCAGCCCCAGGAAGATAAGCAGCGGAATGATCTCCGTGTCGATAAGGTACTTCCTGAAGTAGTAGAGAACTCCCGTGGCGGTTCCCGCCTCCCCACCGACATCTCCGCCAATGTGAACAAACTCATGAAGAGGAAGGTTAGCGACCAGAATCCCGAAGCCGATGCCGACCAGCAGCAACGGCTCGAACTTCCTGGCAATGCCGAGATAGAGGAGCACGCATCCAATGGCCATCATCGCCAGGATTTTAGGCTCCTCGCCCAGTCCCCTGAACCCCTGGAATAGTTCCTGCAGGCTATCCCATTCCACGCGGAGCTTCCACCTCAGCCTCTATTCGAATTCAACCAGCGTGGCACCGTGGGCCACATTCTGCCCTTGAGACACGTGGACCTTCTTCACCACACCATCGGCAGCAGCCAGTATATTCAGCTCCATCTTCATCGATTCGAGAAGGCAAACTTCCTGGCCCCGCTTCACCTTGTCACCTGCCTTCACCCTCACGGCCAGCACAACGCCGGGCATCGGGGCGCAGAGAACCTTGCCGTCGCCAGCCGCCGGTGGCGCGGCAGGCGCCTTTGTCCTGGGCGCAGGGGGCGGAGGAGCTGTCACCGGGTCGCCGCCTGCCGCTATAGCCGGGGCCGGCCTGCGCTCCATCTCGGGAACATCCCGCTCCAGCCTGACGTTGAACGTCTCGCCATCGACGATGACCTCGATGGCAGGCTGGCTGAGATCACCAACCTCGACGTTGTATGTCTTATCGTTGACGGTCAGTCTGAACGTCTTCCCCATTGCCGTCCCACCTTTCCTCTAGAACGCATCGCCTGTTCGCGGCCAGAAACCGCCCAGCGGCTCGGCTCGCCCGCCGATCCAGCCGGGCTCGCCGCCGGCTGCGCACTGCTAACCCTCTCCTCCTCTTCCATGGTCTTGGCCAGGGCTACCGCCATAGCCGCGATCCTACCCCGCCTGACGCTCCCGGTCTCGACTTCTTCGAGTACTTCCGGAGTCTCCACCTTCTTGGCTCTTTCCGGAGCCAATCTGTTAATGATCATGATGGCCACCATCAGGATTATCAGCGCTCCAAATACCACGGCCATGCCCACCCCGATGAGCATTGCCGCCTCGGCCAGCTTCTCTCCGAGTGTCTGTTCCATATGCTACGCCTCTTCGGTTCCGCGGCCTGTCCAGTCGCCAAGAGGCACTCTGGTCGCCCGAGCCACTCCACCCCCGCCATGCGCCTCCCCGTGTGCCCTTGTAGAATGTGCCTGGCTTGGCGCAGGCTGATGTGGAGAAGACTCGCAGGCAGGCAGAACGTTGCTCGGGCTGAACGACATATTGAATCTAGATATTACCCGATTTGCATCTAGAGGGCAACGTCCCTCCTTACCGGGGTTTGCATTGAAAAATGCCATTCGGTAAAATGACTCAATCCTGGGGGACATCCATGCGTGAGCCGAGGTTCGGGTTGATCCAGCGGTATACCTCATCTCACGCAGGCACCAGCAACGGTAGAAGCAGATGGGGACAGGCGATCTCACCAACGCTCCAGTTCTGGTCTTGAACCAGAACTTCGAACCACTGAATATCTGCCGGGTACGGAGAGCGGTAGTGCTGGTAATTCATGGCAAAGCTGAGGTCATTGAGAACGGACGCGGCGAGCTTCACGCCATAGCGACTTCGGTCCCCATCCCTTCAGTGGTGCGCCTCACCCAGTTCGTCAAACGCCCCCGCCTCCAGAAGCGCCTCACCCGCTTCGAGGTCTTCAACCGTGACAAGTACACTTGTCAGTACTGCGGCCGCGAGACCAGGGATATCACGCTCGACCACATTATTCCGAAGAGCCGCGGCGGAAGGCACGAATGGGACAACGTGGTCGGCTGCTGCTTCGCCTGCAACCTGCGGAAGGCCGGCCACACGCCGGCTGAAGCGGGAATGAGACTTCTGAAGCAACCCCTCCCTCCCCCACCCGCCGCCTTCTCCGTCCCCTATCACTACCTCCGCGCCCATGTCGAGTGGCGCAAGTTCATCGCGCAGCCGAGCTAGCGTTTGCGCGGTTTCTGCTGCCCTTTCTTCGGGGGCTCCGCCGGAGGCTTCAGTGTGACCTTGCCCGCCGGGAATTCGACTGCCGCCTGGCTCTCCATCTGCACCATCACCGTCTCCTTTATGGCATTCACCCCCACCACCACACCCTCCCCCAGCGGGGTCACCACATGCTTCCCCATGCCAGGCAGCTTGCCTTTCATCGACCGGTAGAATTCCGCCTCATAGCCCAGACAGCAAAGCAGGCGTCCGCACGTCCCGGATATCTTCGCCGGCTCAAGGGACAGCCCCTGCTCCTTGGCCGTCTTGATGGAAAGCGGGTTGAACTCCGTCAGGAAGGAGGCGCAGCACAGCGTGAAGCCACAGCGCCCCATACCACCCATGAGTTTGGCCTCGTCCCGGGGGCCAACCTGGCGCAACTCCACCCGCGCCCTCAGGGCGCCAGCCAGCTCCCGCACCAATTGCCGGAAATCCACCCGTCCCTCGGCGCTGAAGAAGATGGTCACGTGACTGCCATCCAGGCTACTCTCTGCCGCCAGCACTTTGATGGGCAGATTCAACTTCGTGCTCAACTCAGCGCACTTCGACTGCGCCTCGCGCTCTCTCGCCCGCAAGGCTTCCAGCTTTCCCAAGTCTTCCGGTGTGGCCAGCCGGAGCACCGGCTTGAGCGGCTCCGTTAACTGGCTGGCCATCACTTGCCTGGGGGCAATCACGACCCGCCCTAACTTGGGACCGCGTTCGGTCTCCGCCACCACCTGGTCGTTCACCCGCAACTCCAAGTCACCCGGCGCGAAGTAGTACACCCTCCCCGCCCGCTGAAAACGGACCCCAACGACGTCCTTCGGCTCGTCGGGCCTAATTTCCATGGGCTTTGGTTCCGCAGGAGGCACGCCGGATACGCCATCCGCCACCTCAAAATCCTCTAAGGGAGGCAGATCCGTGAAGCACTCGTCAAACACGTCCCCCTCGGGAGGGCGTTCCTGTTCAGTCATTCTTCTTCCTTCTTCGCGTCTTCGCCAGCCTGATCTCGACAGCCTCCGAGTGCGCATCCAGCCCTTCAGCCCGGGCCAGCGCGGCCGCGGCAGGTCCGATCTTCCCCAGAGTACGCCGGTCAATAGCCATGACACTCGTCACCTTCAGGAAATCGTCAATGGTGAGCGGCGAAGCGAAACGCGCAGTGCCCCCGGTGGGCATCACATGGCTGGGACCCGCAATGTAATCCCCCACGACTTCCGGCGAATCTTCTCCGACGAAGACGCCGCCGGCGTTCCTGATCTTCTCCGCCCAGGACCAGGCGTCCTTCGCCATCAGGGAAACGTGCTCGGGGGCATACTCGTTCACCAGGCTCACCGCGGTGTCCATGTCGGAGACCACCACAATACCGCCTTTGTTTCTCAGAGATTCACGGATCACCGGAGACCGCCCCAGCGCGGCCGCCTGCGTGTGCACCTCGCGGCTCACCGCTTTCGCCAGGCGCTCCGACGTGGTGAAGAGGATGGCAGAGGCCGCCGCATCATGCTCCGCCTGCGCCAGGAGGTCGGCCGCGACACAAGACGGATTGGCCGTATCGTCTGCAACGATGATGGTCTCCGTTGGGCCGTAGAACCCGTCAATGCCCACGGTGCCATAGACCGATCTCTTGGCCAGTTGCACAAAGATGTTCCCGGGACCGCATATCTTTTCCACCCTGGGAATAGTCCTGGTGCCGAAGGCCATGGCCGCCACAGCCTGTGCCCCTCCCACCTTGAACACACGCTCCACCCTCGCGATGCCAGCGGCTACCAGGGTTGCCGGCGATACCTCGCCGTCCGGGTTGGGAGGGCTGGTGACCACTATCTCCTTCACGCCGGCCACCCTGGCCGGTATGGCCGTCATCAGCACAGTGGACGGGTAGCTGGCCCTGCCGCCCGGGACATAGATACCGACCCTTTCCAGCGGCCGGATCCATTGGCCCAGGCCCCCTTCACCGAAGTCCACCCAGCTCTTCCGCTTGCATTTCAAGTGGAAGTCACGGATCCGTTCGGCCGCCAGTTCCAGGCTGGCGAGTAGCTCCGGAGACACCTTGCGGCGGGCTTTGGCCATCTCTTTCTCAGTGACCTGCAGGCTCTTCAGCCGGACGCCATCCAGCCGCCACTCAAGATCCAGCAGAGCCTGGTCACCGCGGCCACGCACCTCGGATATGATGTGATCCACCACCTCCTGGAGCCCCATCGGCCGGCCGAATGCCTGCGCTATCTTCTCGCTCAGCCATGCCGGCGCCTCCTGCGCCTCCGGCGGAGTGCGCTTCAGCAGAGTCGCCCTGGCCTTCTTCAAATCACGAACTATTCTCAAGCTTCACCTTCACCAGTCAATTCACCCCCGGGGGACCACGGCAGCTTCTGTGGGAGTTGCCGCTCTAGAGCGCGTGCTGCAGGACAATCGTCTCGGTTTCCGCCGGCAGCTTGTCCTTCTTGATTTCCACTTCGCTGGCAGCCAGCCGGTTCACGTTCCTCCTGCCCTTCAGGAAGTCCTCCACGCCCGTGATCGGATAGTCGCACTTGGCCGTCTTCACGTGCATCGGGATCACTATCCTGGGCTTCAGCGCTTCGCACACCGCAGTGGCCTGCCGCGCGTCTATGGTGTAGAATCCGCCCACCGGCACAAGCAGCACGTCCACCGCGCCGATTTCCTTCACCTGGCCTGCATCCAGCTCATGTCCGAGATCGCCAAGGTGACAGACACGCACCCCATCGACTGTGAAACAGAAGATGATGTTCGGGCCGCGCTGCGCGCCTTTGGACCCGTCGTGGAAGCAGGAGACCCCGCGGAACTCAATTCCTTTGACGTTCCGCGCCCCCGGCGCATCCACCACCGACGGCTTGCCCTTCACGGCAGACACATTGTTGTGATCCTGGTGCTTATGGCTCACGGTCACCACGTCTGCCGTCTCCTGGATCGGCCCGTAGTCGATCCCCCCACCCCGCGTATAGGGGTCGGTCACCACCTTTGTCCCGCTGTCAGATGTTATCAGGAATGATGCATGTCCCAGCCACTTGATCTTCATGACACCCTCCTCGCTTCACGTCGGTGCGGTCATCATCTTTCGTCGCCTCTTTTCAACCCTGTCGCCCTGCCTCAAATCGTCCTCAGCCCCCCCTTTGACAAAGGGGGATTCGGGGGGATTTCACCACGCAACACTTCCAGAATGCCGGCCAGGTTCTCCATGACTTGCCGATTGGAGAACCTGAACACCTTCAGTCCTTTGGCCCTGAGGCAACTGTCCCTGATGGCATCGTTCTTCGCCCCCGCCTCTTCGTAGTGCTGGCCTCCATCGATCTCGATGACCAGCTTTGCCCGAGGGCAATAGAAGTCAACAATGTAGTTGCCGATGATCTTCTGCCTGTAGAATTGGGCGCCACTCAACTGCTTCCCTTTGACCCTTGACCAGAACCGCCTTTCCGCCTCGGTCATGCTGTTCCGCAACCGCCGGGACACTTGCCTGAGATTACCGTTGTACTTTAGCATGGCCGCTGGAGACCTTGAAAATCCTCTTTCGTTCCCCTTTGGTGAAGGGGAAAGTCACTTTACTCCTTCATGAGTTCAACCCGAAAACCCGCGGGGCCTTCCATTGCAGTGAACGCGGACCACATCACTCCGCTGCCAGCTTCATGATCAGGTTGATCAGCGTCCTCACCCCCACCCCCGTCGCCCCCTTCACCACATGACCCTTCTCTTTGCTGGCTAAGGACGTTCCCGCTATGTCCAGATGGACCCAAGGAGTGTCACCGACGAACTCCCCCACAAAGAGCGCCGAAGTTATGGCACCCGCCGGCCGGCCACCGGTGTTCTTCAGATCCGCCACGTCGCTCTTGTATTGCTCTTTGTACTCCTCGAACATAGGCATCGGCCACATGTGCTCGCCGGCATCTGCGGCCGCTGCCATCACCTTCCTTTGGAACTCCTCGTTGTTGCTGAAAACCCCCACCGTCACTTCACCGAGCGCCACACGAATCGCGCCGGTCAATGTGGCCACATCCACAAGCGGGGACAGCCCCTGCTTCACAGCATATGAGAGGGCATCGGCCAGAATCAGCCTGCCCTCGGCATCCGTGCTGATGATCTCGATGGTCTTGCCGTTCATGGCCCTGATGACATCACCCGGCTTGAGGGCACCGCCTCCCGGCAGGTTCTCGGTCGCCGGAATGAGCGCCGTGACGTTGATCTTCGGCTTCAAATGTCTCAGGGCACGGAGGACTGCCATCACGGTGGCTCCACCCGCCATGTCGCCCTTCATGTCTCCCATGTCCTCGGATGGCTTCAGCGAAATACCCCCCGAGTCAAAGGTTATACCCTTCCCCACCAGCCCCACCGCCTTCTGCGAGGTGGCATCGCCCCGGTACGACAGCACGATGAACTTGGGTTCCTGGTGGCTGCCCTGGGACACCCCCAGCAGGCCTCCCATTCCCAGTTCTTTCATCTGCGCCCGGTCGAGCACTGTCAGCCCGAGGCCGCATTCCTCCGCGAGCTTGCGGGCAATGTCCGCCATGATGCTGGGCGTCATGAAGTTGGCCGGTTCATTGATCATGTCCCGGGCCATGACCACCGACTCGGCCACCACCCGGCCGACATCGCACCCCCTCTCCAACTGCGCCCGCTTGGCTTCGTCTCTCTCGACGATAAGGAGCTCCTGCACATCGTTGTTCTCCGGCTCCTTGGTGATGTGCCTGCGGAAGCGGTACAGGCCCAGGATCGCGCCCTCAGTGATAGCCCTGTCTCTTATACACATCTGACGCTGCCGACGAGTTCCGAA
>JAUCPZ010000211.1 GCA_030372995.1 Dehalococcoidia bacterium | reverse complement strand
TGGCCGCCACACCCGTATCTCCCTAAGAGCCCGAACAGTTGTCAGGGTTAGCCAAACCCGGATCACGCAAGGACGGGCCAGGAAGGAGACCAACCCAATGGCAGACGAGGCGATCAGCGTCGGCGTGGATGTGGCCAAGGGCAGCCTGGACGTGGCAATCAGCAGTTCCTCAGAGGTCCGGCGGTTTCCCAATGACGAAGATGGCATCGGTTCCGCCGCCGGCTACATAGCGGCAGTTGGTGCAGTCAGTATCATTGTCGAAGCCACAGGCGGTCTGGAGATGCGGCTGGTTGCCGCCCTTCAGTCCCGTTCTCTTCCCGTAGCCGTGGTGAATCCCCGCCAGGTGCGCGATTTCGCCCGTGCGACGGGCGTGCTGGCCAAGACCGATGCTATTGATGCCAAGGTGCTGGCCCTGTTCGGCGACCGGATCAAGCCGGAGATCAGACGCCTGCCGGACAAAGAGGCCCGGGAGATGGGACAACTTCTCACGCGCCGCCGCCAGCTCGTCGAGATGCTGACAGCAGAGCGCAATCGCCTGGCACAAGCCGGCGATGACATCCGCCCAGGGATCGAGCTTCACATCGGCTGGCTGGAGCAAGCCCTGTCCGATATCGACGGGGACGTGGAGAATCGCATCAGGCGTAGTCCTTCGTGGCGGGAGAAGGACAGCATCCTGAGAACGGTGCCCGGCGTTGGCAAGGTAGCATCATCCACGCTTCTGATCGAACTGCCCGAGCTTGGCAGCTTGAATCGACGCAAGATCGCCGCCCTGGCCGGAGTAGCACCCCTCAACCGCGACAGCGGCACCATGCGCGGAAGACGCACCGTATGGGGCGGTCGAGCCAGGCTAAGATCCGCCCTGTACATGGCAGCGTTAGTGGCATCCCGCTACAACCCTGTAATCGCGAGCTTCTACCGGCACATGATGGCTGCCGGAAAGGCGAAGAAGGTGGCTCTGGTGGCCTGCATGCGCAAACTGCTGACCATTCTCAACTCCATGATCCGCACAATGACACCTTGGCGGCCAGAGCCAGCTTTCTTGGGGGCATGAATGAAGAAGACAGTTGCTGCCCCCGGTAGTGGCACCACCTAGAGAGTAAGAGTCTCGATCAATTGAGGCAGCCTCAACAGGTACAGCTACGTCCTCAACAACCCGCTGAAGTACACGGACCCCAGCGGGCACTTCCTGGATACCCTGTTCGACATCGGCAGCGCCATATGGGACGTGGTGGAGATCGCCAGGGACCCCACGGATGCCTGGAACTGGGGCGCCCTGGGTGCGGATGCCGCCTGCGCCTTCTTGCCGTTTGTGGCCGGCGGGGGAATGGCCATGAGGGGGGCCAGGGCAGTCAACGCGATCGATGATGTCTCCGATGCAGTCAAGGCCGCAGACAGGACGCATGACTATGCCCGGACCATCGGTGGAGCATGGGACGTCACTGCCAGGGCTGACGATGGCAACAGATGGGTCGAGGTAGGCCGCCGCGGAGGGCGCTCACTCGAGCATCAATCCGCTATGTCAGGCCAGATGATCAGAAGATCGGGTGGCCGGAACCTGATCAATGAGTTCAGATACCATGGAGTCTACTTTGATGACTTCAAGGGCGGGACGCTGTTTGACTACAAGGGAGACTACTCGAAGTTCATTGGCAGCAATGGAAAGTTCAAGGGCTGGTTCAGTGGAGGCAGGTCTCTCACCCGGCAGGCGGTGAGGCAGGTTCGCGCCGCGAATGGCATTCCGGTAGTATGGAGGGTGGGCGAAGGCCAGGTCACGGCCTTCAGCAAGGTAATAAAACGCATTTCCGGCCTTACGGTTGTCCCGTAGAGTCCATGAGGAGTATGATGACCGATGAATTCCTACAGCTTTGAACAGTGGTGCAGGC
>JAUCPZ010000210.1 GCA_030372995.1 Dehalococcoidia bacterium | reverse complement strand
GAACGAGACCATGCGCGTGCTGACTGTCATCGCCACCATCATGATGCCCCTGACTTTGGTGGCCAGTATCTACGGGATGAACATCGCCCTTCCCAGAATCGGCCACGAGAGCAGTCTGGTGTCTTTTGTCATCATCATCTCACTCATGGCCGTCTGCATCATCATTATGCTGATCTTCTTCCGCTACCGCCGCTGGATCTGAAGGCGCCGGCGGTACGCGCCGGGCCATGAGGAACGTCGCGTTTGGGCAGGGGCGAAGGATGTTTCGCCTTCACGAGGACAATGGCGTCCACCCCGCACCCATCATCAGCGTCCGTACCTGGCCTCGAAGAGGTCCACGACCTTGAGCAGCTCCGGATCCAGGATCTCCCTGGTCTTCCGCAGAATATGGTCAGGTATCCGCCCGTAATAGGCCTGAGCTATACCCCCCGTCATGCAGGCGATGGTGTCGCTGTCACCTCCGAGCGACACTGCCTTTCTCACGGCGTCCTCGTAGTCCTCCGACTCCAGAAAGGCGATTATGGCCTCGGGCACCGACCCCTGGCATGTGACGTCGAAGGTGTAGCCCGGTCGTATCCGGGCGAGCGTCCGCTGCAGGTCGTAGTCAAAGGAGCGCTCGATATAGCGCCGTATCTCTTCCTTCGTTGATCCCGTACGGGCCAGAAAGATGGCTGAGGCCACCGCCTGGGCGCCCTTGATCCCTTCGGGGTGGTTATGGGTGACCGCCGCGCTCTTCTCCGCTTCCGCCAGTACTTCGTCGAGGGTGCCGAAGGCGAACCCCACCGGGCTGACGCGCATGGCGGAACCGTTGCCGAAGCTGTTGTAGGGCGCCATGGTCTCTGAATTGAGCCAGCGCCAGAACATCCCGCCGTAGCCTGCATGCGGATACCTGTTCCCGTAATCCTTGAACGCCCTCGCGTAGTCCTTCCCGCTCAGGATGCAGTCGGCCACCGCCACCGTGAGGACAGTGTCATCAGTGAACGTCGAACCGGGGGTGAAGAGCTGGAAATCCGTCCTCTTGACAGGGTTCCACTCGAACGCGGAACCAATGATGTCGCCGGCTATGGCTCCGATCACGTCAGCCCTTTATCCTGATGTGTCTGGCATACTCGCGGACGGCCTCCTTCTGCTCTTCCGTCTCGATGGCCGCCCGCCTCTTGAGCGCGACTTCCAGCAGGGCGTCTTCAGCCGACCGGCCCTTCTTCACCAGGTAGCAGGCGAGCACCGTCCCCGTGCGGCCGATGCCCGCGTGACACGACACACCGACCGGCCTCCCCTCCGCCACGTTCCCCTCGATGAACCGGATCATCCTTTCGATCTGGCGCAGGGTCGGCGCCGTGAAATCCGCCACCGGCTGGTACAGGTCCACCAGTCCCTGCTCCTGAATCTGCTCCGCAGTCACCTGCACTCTGTATTCGTCCTCCATCCGGACCAGCGCCCGGATGCCTTCGCGCTTCAAGTAGGCTAAATCTTCCGCGGACACCGGCGCGCTGTGCCCAGCCACCTCTCCCTCAATGAGCCAACTGAAGTTCAGAGTGGACATCTTATGTCAACTCCTCGCACGGGCACGTTGTTGGAGCATGTGCGCTTTGCCACACCCGTACCGTGCAGAATCTTCCGGTGTCAGACAGCCGGAGGCGGTGCTGAACTGTGCCTCTTCCTGACGTGCTCCAATACGGCTGCCGCAATCTTCTTCCCTCCAATGTCCGAGGGCTCTATCGGGTTGGCGTAGTCCTCGGGGCGATCGCAGATCCGCCTCAGGTCGATGACCGGAAGGCCCTTCTCGTTGGCCACGGAGTAGATCTTGTCGTTGACTACTGCCACAGCCGCCTCCACGGGAGCAGCCAGGTCCGGCCCAAAGCAGGCATTGTACAACGTGCAGAGGCACGCCGGCTTCCCCAGGGCGCATACTTCCTCGACCGCCCTGTGGTAGTTGGCTCTGAACTCCACGCCGAGCTGCGCCATCGCCGCCAGCATCGCGCGGCCATCAAGCGTGCCATCGTAGAGCAGGCCCATGTGCATCAATGCATCGTTCCCGCCCACGGAGACAAACAGACAGGTCGCGTCCCTGGGCACCCTGGCCACCTGTGCCGGAATGTCGGCAGTCGTGGCTCCGTCCACGGCGCACAACGTCGCCTTCCAGCCCGTGGGCATCATGCTCCTCAAGTGGCCGATCACATCCGGAGCCCCGCCCACATACGCCTTGTTATCGAACACCGAGTCACCGAGCAGTACGATGTGCTCCACAGCCTCTACCTGCGCAACAACGTCTCCACCAGCCTCACCATGGCCTCGGTGTCCCGCCCGCAGTACCGAAGCAGCTCCTCTCTCAGTTGCTCCCGGCGGTCGTCCGTCGTCCCCTCATAGATGATCTCCTCATAGGCCAGCGACGCCGCCTGCCCGTCGGTGATCGCCAGGTCATCGTAGTCCAGGTCCGGCACGAGCGCCGGAAGGACCGCCTTCAAGGAGAACGAACCATGGAAATCCGGATGGTAGCAATGACGCTGCAGGATCGGAAGCAGGTCCACCAGGCGGCCCTCCAGCAGAGCGAGCAGGTCCTTCGAGAAACGGGGCAGATCCCTGGCCAGCTCCCGGATGCGGGCTTCTTCGAAGCCTGAATAGACCATGATCGAGCCGCCAGCTCCCAGGGTCTCCAGAAGGCTTCTGGCCAGCGGCTCGCGGGGATCACCCTTGCCGTCATGGAGGAACTCCTCATGAGTGAGCTTGCCATCGGCTCCCAGGATGTGATCCGACCACTGGAAAGGGACTGCCTGGTAAGGCCGCGTTCCCGCGTAGCGCGGGATCGCGGGGCTGAAGGTCTCGAAGTCCAGAAAGTGAACGGGGTACACCAGTCCCTGAAGCTCGGCCCGAACCGCCGGGTCGATGTAGGCGCGGCCCTCGACCACGCAATCGCGAACCCGCTTCTGCAGCGGGTTCAGCCCGGAGAAGCCCGGGGCGATTTCGCGGATGTCCCTTATGCCGGCTGCCTTCAGGCGCATCAGCAGCCTCTCGGTGGCTCGGGGGAGCTCGCTGACGGGGTACTCGGGAGCGTCCTGATGGCAGAAGTCAAAGAATGGGCAATCATAGGGTACGGAGCACTGCCTTCCCGGCTCGATGTCCGGTGCATCCGCCTCTCTCAGGGCCAGTCTCATCTGCCTGAGCGCCGGAGGTATCTCGGCCTGATACTCCTGCACCCGCTTGGACACATCCTCCACCTTGAAGAGCTGATCGAGATCGTACCCGCCCCCGGGATAGACGTAGTCTTTGTTCAAGTGCGCCAGCCACGTCCGCCCCGCCCTGACTCCCGCCCCGCGCAGTACGTACAGCTGAATGGCGAGATCGGGGATGTGCTCTTCCTTGACGCCCGTCCCGGATTTCACTTCGACCAGATCAAAGCGGCCTCCCTTGGCACGGGCCAGGATGTCCGTGCGCACTCTGATGTCATCGAACTCGAATCCCGCCTCATAAATGGCCGCGAGAGAGGTATCGCCAAGGAGCGCCTTCGTGGAGGCTACCGCCTCATCGATATGAAGGTAGTCGTGATCCATGAGGATGCCGCCGGGGTAAAGCTGCCGGGCCATCTCTCCAACCAGAGCCCCGGCATCGAAGAGCGCCTGCTGTGCCTCATCTATTGGAGCGGCCAGATCCCGGTGATAGCTTTCCAGGTAGAGGCGCTTGAGACACTGCAGCCCTGCGGTGAAGCTGGACTTGGACAGCTTGGGAATCCGCCGGTATCCGATACGCTTCTTCATCTTCCCTCACTTCTGATGGCCCGTCATGAGCGGAACTCCGCCGGGCCGCCGGTATCACGGATTATGGCTCTGGCTTGTCTCGAATTCAACCCGCCCGGCTCTCCGCGGCCTGCTGCCCGGAATCATCTTCGAGCGAGAGCCAGACGAGGTATCTCTCTGAACACGGGCCGCACAGTGTGGCCAGCTCAGCATGCACGGCAATGGTTTGCGCGCCCTCGGGGCTGTATGTTTCCTCGCTCAGCTCAATCGTCACGTACTTCCTGCCCGGGGCAGGCGCCGTCCCGCACAGGGTGCAGGCATCACCACAGGGCGAATCCTGTCTCCGCAGCGACTCCCAGTTGCCATGCTGCGCCGCAAAGCGGCGGAACCCCTCTTGTTCCAGATGGAGCAGGGGCAGCGGGGCATAGCTGAACGAGACCGGCCCGCTACCAGCCTTCTTCCGGCAATCGGCGCACACCTGCAGCGAGGCGGTGCTGTCCACTATCCTGTCCTCCTGCAGCCGCCCGCTGCCCCTCTCCCTGACTACGCGCGAGACACAGAAGTACCGCTCCCCGTGCTCAATGCTGCGGTCACAACAGAAGCAGACCACCAGCCCCTGCACGGACGAGACCCTCCGTTTCCAAAGTCTCTCGCGGAAGACAACGTAGTTGGCCAGTTCGCTCAGACTCAGCACCACGTGCACGTCACGCAAATAGGCCGGAATGCCTCCCCAAGATTCGTCTTCAAAGATAACAGGACGGGCCGCCTCATCGAGCTGGTCAAGGAACTCGTCCTGCTCCGTCAGCCAACGCGGCACGTATTGTACACAGAACCTCTTCTCCGGATCATGATATATAACTCCCGCCGGCACACTGTCGGTGAAGCCGCAGCCTCGGCAACGGTAGCGGTTTAGCTTCCCGGCCAGCAGATTCTTGCGCCCCCTGGGGTCGGACTGCGCATCGATGAAAACCTTGACACTGGCCTTGCCGGAACTGCCGCATTTGGGACACTCGATTTCAACCACCGTCTTCTGTTCCACTCTCCACCTCTCTGAAGCATTGTCCGGCCCCGGGGCGAGCCCGGGTGCTCCCGCAGCAGACGGCACCGGGAGAGAACTGGTGCAGGAGGAGTTCCAGTAGATCTGTGGTACAGGTGATCGTTGTCTGCCGTTCCCTCGCCCCGAAAGCCAGGAACAGGTTAGCATGGCCCTGTGACAGCGTAGTGTCAAAACTCGGCCAGTTTCCGCCGCAGCACCACCAGGTTCATCACGTCCTCCCGGTTGTACTCCAGCAGGAGCCCGAGAGCGGTACGGTCGTTCTCGTTGACGTACCTGTACCAGAGCATTACCGCTTCGAAGCCGCCTATACCCGCCAGCCGCCTCGGAATCCCCAGTTGCCGCTCCACCTGCTTGAAGCCTCCGTACAGATTGCGGCGCCAGCAGTCATACATTAGGTCGCAATGGCCAAACTCCGCCTCCAGGTCCAATCCCAGGCGGGCCCTGATGAACGGCAGGTCAAACCTCTTGCCGTTGTACGTGTAGATCGTGCCCACGCCATTGAGCACGCCGGCCAGGGCCGCGTCTGTGATGTCACCGCCCACCAGTTGCACCAGGCGCGGGCGGCTCTCCTCCGCCAGGTACACCCCCACCACGGTTATCTCGTCGTAATCAGGTGACAGGCCTGTAGTCTCGATATCGAGGTAGGCTTCCATCGCTTCCCCCATTCTACCCCGTTTTGGCTCCGGTCTCGAAAACCGTCCCGGCCCTTGTCCCGGAAAGCATGCCACGCCCCGGTGACCGCGTTGTGTCAAAGCAACACGAGCGCCGGAAGCGCCGCCCTTGATTTCCTGCGGCGCGGTGGTATGATCCAGTCAAAGCATCGCTGGAGATACACATGGACAGACTGAGGAAGACGGAGCGGATGCTCCGCATATGGTTTCTCATCCAGCGCAACCCGCTGCGGTTCAGCACGAAAGACCTGGCGGAGAAGTTCGGCGTGAACGTGCGGACCATCTACCGCGACATCCGTTCGCTGGAGGCCGACCTCGTGGTCCCGGTTTACGTGGACCGGGGCCGGTGGGCCGTAGATGACAGCCACTTCCTGCCGCCGGTGCGCCTCACAGTGGCCGAAGCGCTGAACATCTTCCTGGCTGCCCGTCTGATGCTGAGCTACAGCCACCGTTACGACCCAAATGTGGAGTCCACCTTCAGCCTGCTGGCCGCGGCGGTGCCGCCACCGCTGGGAGAGCAGATACACAAGACCCTGGAGTGGATGAGGAAGCTGCCGGCAAATCAACGCTACCTGCGCGTCCTGGCCAGGCTGGGGGAGGCTTGGATGTCGCGCCGTTCGGTGCGGATTACCTACCAGGCGCTCGAGGCGGAGCGGCCCGCGGAACGTACAATAGACCCGTACTTCATCGAGCCGGCGGCGGAGGGGCATTCCAGTTACCTCATCGCCTACTGCCACCGTTCCGGGGAGATCCGCAACTTCAAGGTCGAGCGGATTCTGGACATCCAGTTGACCGGGGATCACTACACGATCCCGCCCGACTTCGACGCCAACCGCTATTTTGGCTCGGCGTGGGGGATCGTGGTGGAGGGCGAGCCGCAGACCATCCGGCTACGGTTCGACCGCAGCGTTGCCAGGATAATCCGGGAGACGCCGTGGCACCCCTCGCAAACACTCAAGACGGGCAAGGATGGCTCAGTGACGCTGACGCTCCGCGTCTCGAACACGGTGGAGCTGCGCTCCTGGATACTGGGGTGGGGGGAGAAGGTGGAGGTTCTGGAGCCAAAGGAGCTGCGGGAAGCCGTGCGCGAGACGGCGAAGGCAGTGGCGGCATTGTACCGAGAACGCACGGGTGGGGGCGAAGCATCCGCGATGCCCCGACGTGTATCCGCGAAGACATGATGGCCGGACGCTTTGCCCCTGCAGCCGCGCACTATCGGCATTCGGGACCACCGCGGGCCCGATGAAATACGACCCTGACAAACATCGCCGCCGGTCCATCCGTCTGAAGGAATACGATTACGCCCAGCCGGGGGCGTATTTCGTGACCATATGCACACACCAGAGTGAATGCCTGTTCGGGCATGTGGTGAACGGCGAAATGCATCTGAATGAGGCAGGAGGGAATCGCGCAACGTTGCTGGGGGAACATCCCCATCCATTTCCCATCGGTTGAATTGGATGCGTTCGTCATCATGCCCAACCACATTCACGGCGTCATCGCGATCACCGAATTCTGTAGGGGCGAAAGATTTTTCGCCCCTAAGCCCAGCACCACGACCCCAAAATCGCCATCGCGAACGATCGGTTCCATCGTCCGTGGGTTCAAGATCGGCGTGACCAAATGGTTCCGCGAACAATGTAGGGGCGCGTTGCAACGTGCCCCTACGCAGACGGAACGGTTCTCCCAACCCACGTCGAATTCGATTCCCACCATCGTTCGATTGTTCAAATCCGCCACCACTATGCGAATCAACGTTCTGCGCGGCCCACCGGCCACGCCCGTCTGGTAACGCCGGTGTTATGAGCATATGGTTCGCAACGACGCCGAACTCACCGCCATCCGCGAATACGTCGCGTGCAACCCCGCCCGGTGGGACGAGGACGAGAACAACCCGGATTTGAAACCCCGCCAGGCCGGGGTCACTACCACACCCGTTTCCCCCACGCGACATCGGGCGCATTCGTGGTAATGCCCAACCACATCCATGCGGCCATCGTCATCACCGACGCGCGGCCCACGGCGGTCCTCGCCACGACGAAACCCCGTAAGGGCGAATCTTGTATTCGCCCTGATGATCCCCATCTGCCCCACTCGGGCGATCACAAGGATCGCCGCTTCTATCAGAGGCGCTCTGCCACCGCTGGTGCAACTGTGGGAACGTGCCAGAAGATGTGTGAGCTGGGGATCTTGCCTTGCCGTGGTCGGAATGAACCTATTCAGTCCTCTGGCGCAGGGATATGCGCTTGATCACGTTGGCGGACTGATGTTCCAGCGCATCGGCCAGGCTGTCCTCCGTGAGCTTGTCAAAAGGAATGACGATTCTCGAAGCGTGGGACCGCACGTGCTCGGCGGCCCCGCGGATCTCGCCCTGGTAGACCGTGACCGCGTCCACCGGATCGGAGTGGTGGCCCCACGTCACTTCGATGTCAACGGCGACGAATCCCTCACGCCAGAACTCGGGGTGCTCCAGGATGTAGTTGCAGGAAACCGCGCCCTTTTCTTTGTCGCAGCAGTCATTGCGCTTGAGGCTCCAGCCAACGGCCTGACAGAACGCCTCGAGGACTCTGGAGACCATGGCATCTACCTTGGCAAGGGACTCCAAGTTCTTCTCATATGGTCCGCGGCGCTGGCCGCCGACATCTTGCTGCTCCCTGGCGAAGTTCTTGAACCGGTCTTCAAGGGACATCTTCCTCACCGCCTTCCGCAGTCATCGCTGATGCTGACGCTATCATACCATCTCAGGCCAGGCCGGGACACGGGAGTCTGCCTGCGCCCACCGTGGCGGTTCCGAACCGTGCCGGAAATGATACAATCCGTGCTACGCGGCCGGCAGAAGGAGAACGAGACGTTTCATGTTGCGGGGCCAGCTCATCACCGTGCTCACGCTCCCCGGCGTGGTGGTCCACGAGTTGGCGCACGTATTGTTCTGCCTCTTGACGGCAACAAGAGTCACCAGGGTGAGGCTCTTCCGTTTCGGCAACCCGGCAGGATACGTCATTCATGACCGCCCATCCAGTGCCTGGAAGACCATACTCATCGGCATCGGCCCGTTCTTCGTAAATACCGGCCTCGGCTTCGTCATTGCACTGTCTGCGCTTGTGCTGCGCGGCAACGGCCGCATGGAATCAACCGCCCTCTTCGCGGTCTTGATCTGGCTGGGGGTGTCGATCGCCATGCACTCCTTCCCCAGCAAGGGAGATGCCAAAGGCATATGGGGCACGGTGTTCGACAGGAGTCACCCTCTTCTGGCTAGAATAGCCGCGGTACCGATCGTCGGCCTCATCTACCTCGGTGCCCTGGGGTCCGTGGTCTGGCTCGACCTGGTATACGCCGTGGCGGTCACTATCGGGCTTCCCGTGGCCCTCGGAATCAGGGTATGGTAGGGGCCTGCATGCATGCTAGTCTCAGTGCAGAGGCTGCAGCAGGCTGCCCGTCCTGTCGGAATCACTCCTACTGAACCGGCCTTGCCGTGGGTGCAGGAGCT
>JAUCPZ010000209.1 GCA_030372995.1 Dehalococcoidia bacterium | reverse complement strand
GATCATGAAGCGCTTCCGGCGGGCGGTCCTGGCCGCCGCCTGCTCGGGGAGGCTGACGGAGGGGTGGAGGGAAAGACATCCGCAGGTTGAGCCAGCAGTCGTGACGATCGAGCGAATGCGTGCCAGCACGACGGAGACCCCATGGTACGAGCCGGTCTTCGAGCACCGCCGGAAGTCTGAGATACCCTCATCTTGGTCATTCGTCGCTCTCGGGAGCTTGGGAAGCTGGTACAGTGGAGGCACTCCATCGACCTCCGTTTCCACCTTCTGGACAGGCGGCACTGTGCCATGGGTCACTCCCAAGGACATGAAGACGGCAATCATCATGGACTCGAAAGACCACATTACCGAAGACGCAGTATCGAAGACCCGGCTGCACGTACTGCAGCCCGGATCGGTCATGTTCGTCGTGCGCGGACTCATCCTGGCGCGCTCATTTCCGGTAGCACTCGCCGGGAGGCCAACGACGATCAATCAGGACATCAGGGCCATTGAAGCGCGCGGTGGCATGAGCGCAGATTATCTGCTGCGCGCTTTGTGGGCTGAAGAGGGGGAGATTCTTCATGCCGTGCGGGACTCGACCCATGGAACCAAACGGCTCGAATCAGACACACTGAAGAGCTGGCCAATTCCCATGCCACCACCCCCAGAGCAAGACGAAATCGTCCGTCGCGTCGAGGCCCTGTTCGCGCTGGCGGACGCCATCGAGAAGCACGTGGCCGCAGCCAAGCTCCGCGCCGACAAGCTCACCCAATCCATCCTGGCCAAAGCCTTCCGTGGTGAGCTTGTGCCCACGGAGGCCGAGCTGGCCCGTCGGGAAGGCCGGAGCTACGAGCCGGCATCGGTGCTCCTGGGGAGGATCAGGGCGGAGAGGGAGAAGGGGAAGCCCCGCACTGCAAGAAGCAGGAAGCGGGGCAGTGCCGGCCCCTCCGTCTCCTCTCGCTGACCCGTCATCCCGAGGAGAGTGACTCTACCTATGTGCTTCCCCTGCAGCCGTCCCTAATGAGCTGCACAGAACTTAGCGACTCTCCCGTCCAAAGCGAATTCTCCGGACATCCTGCATTACTTCGCCCAGAGTCCTTCCCCCAGGCCTTCGATGCCGTTGTACCAGTTCGTTTGGAACCGCACTTGCCGCCGCGTTGTTCACCCTGGCAAAGACGATATCTGCCTGGGGCCTTCCGGGCTCAGGGCTGCAAACCAGCTCAGAATACTGGCCGCCCTTCGTCGCCTCCTTGCTCTCAACGGTCTCGGTCCCGGTCGCCGCAGTGGACGGCTCATTCACCTCAACGACTGTGCCACTGTTCTCAGCTGGCGCGGCTTCTAAGGCTGCCTTCTCCTCCTCGTCCTGAGCTGTCTCCACTGAAGGAGTATCAGGTATGGTTGTCGCTATACTCTCGCCAGACATTTCTATCTACCCTCCTTGCGTTCCATCATTTGGCTCGAATCTACCATCTACTTCTGAAGCCTATTGTTACGTTTCTGCCATTGTCAATGGTTTTCCG
>JAUCPZ010000208.1 GCA_030372995.1 Dehalococcoidia bacterium | reverse complement strand
GGCCCAAGAGGCGGAAGAAGGGGAGCAGCAAGAAGGGAAAGTAGGCGACAGACGCCGGCTGCTGCCGGTGTGGTGTTATTGTTGTTGGAGATGAGGCGTTGACGAAGCTGGTATCGATAGTCGGCATGGCCGGCTCAGGCAAGTCGGAGGTGGCGAAGGTTTTCGAAAAGAGCGGCTTCGCCAAGGTGAGGTTCGGGGACATCACCGATGAGGAGGTCAGGCGGAGGGGGCTGGAGCTAAACGAAGAGAACGAGCGGCTTGTCCGGCAGGAACTGAGGGTGAAGCACGGCATGGCGGCCTACGCGCAGCTGAGCGTGCCCAAGATCGATGGTCTGCTGCAGACCGGCAATGCTGTGGTGGACGGGCTGTATTCGTGGGAAGAGTATCTTCTGATGAAAGAGCGCTATGGCCCCCGCTTCTCTGTGGTCGCCGTGTGGGCTTCTCCAAGGACCAGGCATCAGAGGCTGGCAAGACGGCCTGTCAGGCCGCTGACGCTTGAAGAAGCCGCCAGCCGGGACATTGCCGAGATACAGAATCTGAACAAGGGCGGCCCGATCGCGATGGCGGACTTTACCATCATCAACGAGTCTTCTCTGAAGGACCTGGAAAGAGAGACCAGGAAGGTTCTGGCGGCGCTGGTCTGATCCTGCTTTGCTGCTCACCGCTTTGCCATTGTGCGTGGCAGCGCATCACCTCGTCCAGGCCCTACCAACTGTTCCGGTGCACTTTCGTTTCGTCGTAGCGGCTGGTCGGTTTGCCCTGCTTGGCGACAGGGTGCCCAAAGGGAACGAAGGCGAGAGGATAGACATGGTCGGGCAGGTTCAGCAGCCGGCGCAATTCGGGGATGGCGTTGGGGAATATGGCGGTCCATACTCCTCCCAGCCCCTTGGCATGCACTGCCAGCAGGATGTTCTGCGTGGCGGCGCAGCAGTCGTGTACGTAGAATCCGCCGAGCTTGTCCGCCTTCTTGTCCCCGCAGACCAGTATCCCGACTGGTGCGCCCTTGGGCGTGTTGGAGTTGATCTTGGTGAACTCCTCTAGGACCGGCCCTGTCAGCACCACGAACTGCCAGGGCTGCTCATTTACCGCTGAAGGGGCATTCATCGCGGCTTCCAGGATATCCCTGATATCTTCTTCGGAGACGGGATCGGGCTTCCACTTTCTGACGCTTCGGCGCGAGATGATCGTGTCCAGCATGGTCTTCATAACGTGCCTCCCTCTCTACCACCGACCTCAATCGAGAAGTCACTTGGGCTTTCTGACATAGTCCACCAGTGTCCCTCTTTCAAAGCCCATCGACATAAGCATCTTCTCAAACAGCTCATTGCGCGGGAGCATCATTCTGGATGGTATGCGGCTGATTTCGCAGACATCGATGAAGGCCTTCAGCAGCGCCTTGCCCACGCCGCGGCGCTGATAGTCGGGATCCACGCCGATGGTGGTGACCCAGCCGCTGACCGGCAGGGAGTACTCAGGCCCACCCATCGAGCCGATGATGAAACCGATTATCCGGCCGTCTACCTCGGCCACGAAGGACAAAGGCGGATAGTATCCCCAGAAGTGGCTGCTGGCCCTGCGGCTGGCCGCCCCAGCCCACTCCTTGCCCGTGATTCTCTTGTCTACGTCATCAATGCCTGCGAAATCCCGCTCCGTCATGCTCCTGATCTTCAGTCCCTGAACTGGCTCCATCTCTCCACCTCCCTAGGATCGGTTGTCCTATATCATACGACATTCTGTCACCCGGACCCGCAGCCCGTAAGTACATCCCCCTGCGGATACCCCAGTTGACGGGCCGATTCTGCCGACTTCGAGGCAACCTGCCTCTTCAGCCACCGCTTCAGGTGAACCGCGACGAGCTACCGCAGCCGTCCGGAGATGACTTGGTTGAGAATCGGGAGAATACTCTCCTCGCGTTTCGCGCGCCGCACGTCGGACATTCTATCTTGGCTTCGTCCTCGTCCACTCCACGGCGGGCATCGAACAGGCGGCCGCACTTTTGGCATTCGTATTCGTACAACGGCATCTGACTCACCTCCCGCAAGGCTCGTGCCGACAATTATCAGAGAGCGGGCTGTCCCAGGTCTGTGACTTCCATCGCCCTGTGCGGATCAAGGAAGATCCGAGCCCCGGCTGTTCCGCACCTTCACAATGCTGATGGGCATGCGACCGGCATGGTCACTCTCGTCTCCCTGAAGTCCGTGACGCCTTGTCAGCGAGTCCAGGCCGCCGTCTCTGACGTATTCCTGGAAGCACCGGAAATGAGCCCGCCCGGCCGCCCATTCGATCATCCGGATCATCTGGCCGTATGGGCCTGCGGGGAACGGAACCGTGTAGTCCACCGTCATCAAGGTGCCTCCTTTCTTGACCACCCGTCGCATCTCTGAGATGATCCTGTCCCTCAGAGCCTCTTCCTTTTCGTGCAGTCCCATGGAGACGGAGGCATGATCGAACGAGCCATCTTTGAACGGCAAGAAGGCGGCACTCGCTCTCTGAAAGTGGGCGTGGTCTAATCCCAGTCTCCTCCTGCGCTTCTCAGCAAACGCAATCATGACGGGATCCAAATCGATTCCGCATGAGACGACACCTATCCTGGCACAGCGCAAGTTCTGGGCTCCTGTCCCGCAGCAGACGTCCAGGACCCTGTCTCCGGCCTGCATCCCGCAGACCTCGGGGACGCGGCTCCTGATCCCTGCCAGGACCCGGTCGACCGTAAGGGAGTAGAGGAGAGCCGTTGTGGTCCTCAAGGCACCCTCATGTTCCTACGTTCTCCGACGCGGCAACCCCGCCGATGCCCCAAACTCGACATAATCTACCCGATTCTTTGCTGGATCTTGCGCCACGAATCCGTGGTGAGGAAGCTCTCCTCCGCATGACCGATCATGTGCGCAAACTTGGCCGTAGGTACCGAGAAGGTGAGGACGTTTGGCATCACGAACGGCCTTGCGGAGATGTCGAACATGCCGATGACTCCCCTTGGCCTGGCCGACTTGCCTTCGAGGTAGGGGTTCTGAATGATGGAAGAGCAACCGGAGCCGAACGGAGCGATCACTCCGTTCGGCTCGGCCTCGTCGAAATTCGCCAATGTGAACAGGCCAGCAAGGACATCGGGGGTCGCGAAGAAGATGACTACCTCCGGCTGGTCCGCTTCTTCCAGGCGGTCCCATCGCTTGAACACGAGGAAGCGAGCCGGCGCTTTGAAGACGGGCCAGAGCCTCATTACCTCCCTCACCAGCTCCGGGGTCTTCTTGTAACGTTCGCCCTTCATCTTTCCGGGGATGCCGCAGGAGAGGAAGTACTCGAAGTTGGGCATCAATTTGTCGGCAAATCCGGCATACCTGCGGCCGCCAGGGCAGCCGATGGAGTCGGCGTCGAAGCAGAGCGATCTCCCCTGCCTGACTTCGGAAAGCGCCCCGATCAAACATCGCTCCAGCGCTCCAGGCTTCACCCTCTCAGTCTTTCCTGCATCGTTCGTGTAGTAGAAGAACAAGGGGAGTTCGGCATTGTTGAAGTACTTGTGCCAAAGATGGGTGAATCCATCCCACAATGCCATATCCATGTGCTGCCCTTCCTTTCTGGAGTCCTGTCCCGGCCAGGCAGACCCTGGCCACAGTATACAGTCTCTCGGGAAATTGTTATGACACGTGATGCCCGGCGGCCGGTCGATCCGTGGGTCGACTCGCCCTTGGGACGCAGTCTCTTTGCCCGGGTATTCCGCGAGGGCTTGTCGAAGGGGTGGAGCCGGTGCGCCGATACGCCCTCGCACAGGGACGCGATCCAATTGGGCAGGACGCGGTGTGACCGCTCAGCCCTGCACGTGCGCCGGCTGCGCTACCTGGTCCCTGCGGCGCCGGTAGGACCAGAGGAGCAGCCCGCTGGCTGCGACCGAAGCGGCGATCACGACAATGATCCACCAGGGGAATGGCGCGAGCGTCTCTACCCTGTGGATGTGAGCCAGAGAGGTTCCCTCAGTAAAGTTGGCATCGCCTTCATACGTTATGGTGACGTAGTGGCTCCCTTTGGAGAGATCCGATGCTGTCCACGTGGCCACTCCGTTGCTCAGTGTTCCACTGCCCAGCACGGCTCCGCCGTCCTTGAAGATGACCATCCCAGTCACTGACGGGTTGGCAGCCTGTCTCTTATACACATCTCCGAGCCCACGAGACAGCG
>JAUCPZ010000207.1 GCA_030372995.1 Dehalococcoidia bacterium | reverse complement strand
ATGCCGACTATCGATACCAGCTTCGTCAACGCCTCATCTCCAACAACAATAACACCACACCGGCAGCAGCCGGCGTCTGTCGCCTACTTTCCCTTCTTGCTGCTCCCCTTCTTCCGCCTCTTGGGCCGCAGGGTCTCTCTTATCTTATCCTCCTCCTCCGCCAGCAGCCTCTTCAGCTCCTCCACGTCATAGCTTCTTACCCCGACGCCTTTTTCCCTCATGTGCACCTTCGTGATGCCGGCGTTGATGATAAGTTTCTTGCAGATCATGCACGGCCCGTAGATCCGCGCGTGCTCGCCGCGGCTCTTGTCATACGCCTCTTCGTTTCTCTGGCTCGAGAGGTACATCTCACCACCGACGATGTTGACTCCGGTTCTCGCCGCATTGATGATGGCGTTCTGTTCCGCATGGACGCTCCGGCACAATTCGTACCGCTCGCCGGGGGCGATGTTCAACTGCCTGCGGAGGCATATCCCGGTATCGATACAGTGCTCGGTTCCTCGCGGAGAACCAACATAGCCCGAGCTAAGCTCGACGCCGTCCTTGCTCACGATAATCGCCCCGATCTTCCTTCTCAGGCATGTGCTCATCTCCGAGACGACTTCAGCCCGGTTCAGGAAATGCTCAAACTTGTCGGGTCTCTTCACCCTTGGCCAGCGTGTAGTCACTGATCACCCCCTCGATTCCAAGAAACAGCAGACCGCCGTCCGCACGGTCACTTTGGCGTTTGGTTCATGCGTGCCCACACAGTGTTCTACCGGCTCGTCCGGTCTCCGGGCGCCGCACAGAATGGCTGAGCCGAATACCCGTGACCGTGCCGATTCGTTGCTGTGGAATCGTACATGGGATTCATCGAGAGTGTCAAGGTTTGCGTGCGCCTACGCCACCTTCACATCGCACGACGCCGCCAGACGGCATGCCTGGCATTTCCGGCGGTTCCTGGTTCCCACCGGTATGGCCTCCCCATCGATAAGTTGCCTGATCCTGAAGACCGCCCTTTGCACTTCTTCACGGTGGCCCTCCGTGAATGGCTGCGCCCAGACCTCGTAACCCGTCTCTCTACCACGAATGGCAGCCATGAGAGGCAACCTGGGATCATACTGCTCCTCGAACGCCACACAGTACCCCCAGGCCTGCATCCGGCTGCCCGGCCAGGCCATGTCGCCAGGCTTGTCATCGATCACCAGTATGCGGTCCGGCATGAAGACGATCTCGTCAATGCACCCCACAATGTCAACCCCCTCCACCTCCACCCCGCGTGCCGAAACGGCAATGCCCTCTCCGCAGGCCTTCGCCATGGCATCCTCAACACTCAGTTCCAGCTTCGCCCCGGCCTTGTACGGTTCCTCTAGAGAAGCCTGAGCCGCCTTGCTCTCTTCCGTTTCCGGTTTCGGCTCGGGCTTCGCCCCTCTGCCGTGCTCCAGGTAGATCTGATATTCGCAGTAAGCAAAGTCATTGAGCCAGCTTGCCGGGATCTTCTTCACAGCCTTGCCACCTCGCCCTTGCACCCTGTCGGAACGGTCAGCCGCCCTTTTCCTTCAACATCCGGCGGGCCCGCTCCACCATCGGCTGCGGGTCGAACCGTTGCTCGCCGCAGATGCCGCACACGGGGGTGCCGCCGCGGCTGACCCACTGGTGCACGTGGTCGAGGATGAGGCTCCGCGACCACAGGCACAGGTGCGCATGCGAGTCCGCACGCACGTCAGGGCTGGCGTCCGGGAGAGGCGGATAGTCTTCGTGCCCTAGAACCCGCCAACAGAACATGCCCATCAGGACGTAGGCCAGCGTCTTCTCGTTCTCGTATTCCCACCACCGGCCGTCCGAGGGCGCCTTCTCCTGCATCTCCTTGGCCCAGTCCCAGTACTTCAGCGATTCCTTTAGCCCCTCGAGCGGTGACATGCGCTCGTACTTCTTGAGCACTCCATCCAGTCCGAAAGCCTGCTTGAGCATGGCAAAGGTCTCTGACTTGGTCACTGCGCCTCCTTCGGCCATTACCCGCTTGCCGAACAGGGGACTCCGCCTCCAAGGCAGGCCCCTACGCTGGAATTATAGCATCCTGATCACGCCTCACGCAGCAACAGATCCCTCCACGTTGCGGTCGAAGATGGCCTGCGTTCATGCGTACACGGACGTGCCGCCGGAATCGTGGCTGAACCGGCAACGGAGCCCACTGACCGATCCGGCGGCGCCCCAAGCCAATGGAAGGAGGTTAAATCTTGCGGCAAGGCGGTCTTGACTTCAGATAGCGCCTTGAGGAAAGCGGGAACGAGGAAGCGATGATTCCGTTCCTGTCAGATGGCGCGTTTGGCGAGTTCTCAGCACAGGTGCGCTATCCAGTTTGGTCCACGAGACGGAGCCTGCCCAGTCCCTTGCACTTGGGACAGAGGAGGAATCCTTTGAAGACTCGCTCACACCGGGTACACGGGCCGACGACTTCCCAGGACGCGTTCCGGGTCTCCCCGGTGCCCCCGCACTGTGGGCATACCACCAGGCACCGTCCACCGCAGCGCGGGCAGACCTCCTTGTACTCATCCAGGGAGACATACTCTGTGCGCTCGCTTGTCTGGGCTCCGTCCGCAGGCGGCATCTCCAATGCACCTCCGGGCAGAGTGTACGACAAACCGAAGCTGGACACAACGGGGGTGGCACAAATGGAGCGGGGGCCAGTCTGCATCAACCAGCCCCCAAGTCGACCTGCCAATACGATGCTAATGAGATGAAACTGTGATGGCTTCCTTCGTCAATTCCACGAGTGAAGGCACCTGTGCTTAGCGACGGATGTGCCGCCGGGAATAGCCCAGCTCTTCATCATCATCTCTGGTGACCAGGTACACCCGCAGAGCGAAGGCCACAACCCAGAGCGTGATCATGCCCACCACGCCGAGGCCCCAGCTGTAGGCATCGTCAAACACGCCCACCGCAAGTACAAGGATGCCTGAGCCGAACAGAAGAGCGGTGAAAGCATTCAAGAGTCGTACCATCTTCCTCTAGTCCTCCGTCAAACAAGTCTCTATCTAAATACGTCGCGGGATCAGTTCCGGGAGAAGGCCATGGACTTCCGGCGCGCGTAGCCATCCTGCAATTGAAGAGCCATGACATCGGATACTATCCGCTCTATGGCTGCGGCCTCATCACGGCTGGTCTCCCGCACCTCATCCCTGAGCGCCAGCAGGTTGGTTACGATAATGCCGTAGCTCGCCGATTTCTTCACTTCTTCAGTCGTCATGGAGTTCCTCCTTTCCCGCTGTCGATCTGGCGCCGATCCCGCCGGACTTTGATAAGTCAGAGCCGTAAACATCCCGCTTGCCCACGTGATTCTCCGTTAGACGTGCGTGCTTCTCCGACTCAAGTCCCAACATGATCAACGCCTTTACAAGCATGACACAATGCGAAACAACTGTGTATCCATTGCTCTACGTATTCCGCCGCGGGGAAGACCGTATTTTGTGTGCCCCTAACTACTTAGCTACCCCAAACAAGTTCGCCGCTGCGACGTCCCCCAGGCTGCAGTTCCGAGCCACGGATTTGATCCCCCTCCGCGATTGGCCGCAGCACAGGCCAAAGCAGGTCCTCACAGAAATCTCACGAGCATCCCTTACGTACCACCACGGAGCGCGTGGCAGAGACGCTCTCGCGTT
>JAUCPZ010000206.1 GCA_030372995.1 Dehalococcoidia bacterium | reverse complement strand
TCGGAACTCGTCGGCAGCGTCAGATGTGTATAAGAGACAGAGAGGAAACAGGGAAAGAGGAAGCCCGAGTCCGCGATTGCTGGGAAGCCCGGTACGGAAGGCCTTCGCCTTCGCTGCGCCGCTAGTCGCGCCTCCGCTGGCGGCAGGAAGCGCGGGGCTGAGCGCAGTTTCCTCGTTTCCCCGCAACTGGCGGTGGTGAGTGCGCTAGTGATCCTCACACTGCTGGTCTTCGTGAAAGTACTGAAGCATGAATTCGTCCGGTTGGATGATTATAGGTACATACTTTCCAATCTCCATGTGCACCAGGGCCTGGCAGTGGAGGAACTGGTCTGGGCGCTCACATCGGGTTACGCATCAAACTGGCATCCTCTTACGTGGATATCGCACATGACCGATGTGGCGCTCTACGGGCCGAGTCCGGCCGGCCACCACCTGACGAGCCTTGTCTTCCACATTGCGAACGTGCTTCTGCTGTTCCTGGTCCTCTACAGGATGACCGGATACGTATGGAGAAGCGGTTTCGTGGCGGCATTGTTTGCGATACACCCTCTGCACGTAGAGTCCGTGGCGTGGGTAGCGGAGAGGAAGGATGTACTGAGCACATTCTTCTGGTTCCTGACCATGCTTGCGTACGCTCATTACGTGAGGAAGCCGGGAATCGGAAGGTACGCCCTTGTGTTTGTGCTGCTTGCTTTGGGACTGATGTCGAAGCCGATGCTGGTAAGTGTGCCGCTGGTGCTTCTTATCATGGACTACTGGCCGCTGGGGAGGATGGGAGGAGAGAAGGGCGTGTCGTTCTGGAAGCTGGTATGGGAGAAGGCGCCTCTTTTCGTGCTTTCGGCGGCATCGAGCGTGGTGACATATCTGGTCCAGCGGGCCTGGGGCGCGATGGGAGAGGCGGCGGCGCTTCCCCTCCGCATTGAGAATGCGGTGGTTTCCTATGTTGCCTATCTGGTCAAGACGGTGTGGCCGGCCAGGCTTGCGGTGCTGTATCCATTCCCGTGGGGCGGGATTCCTCTTTGGAAAGTAGTGGGTTCTGTCATCCTGCTGGCGCTCATGACGTTTCTGGTGGTGAGAGCGAGGAAGACTAGTCCGTATCTGGC